>JAFGJS010000148.1 GCA_016928995.1 Candidatus Sumerlaeota bacterium
GCGTTATTGCGTTATTGCGTTATTGCGTTATTGCGTTATTGCGTTATTGCGTTATTGCGTTATTGCGTTATTGCGTTATTGCGTTATGCTTTACTTTACCGCGCCACGCGGGCGCTGCCGCCTTTCATCACGCGCTCGACTTCCGGGAGCGTGGCCATCGTGGTGTCGCCCGGCGTGGTCATGGCCAGCGCGCCATGCGCCGCGCCGCAATCCACGGCGTACTGCGGCCCTTTGTCCGTCAGGAAGCCGTAGACCAGGCCGCTGGCGAATGAATCGCCGCCGCCGACGCGATCGAGAATCTCCAGATTCGGACGCGGCGCCGCTTCGTAGAATTCGCCGTCATGCCAGCAGACCGCGCCCCAGTCGTTCACCGTGGCCGTCTTGGCGTTGCGCAGCGTAGTCGCCACGACTTTGAAGTTCGTATAGTCTTTCACAACGCGGGCGATCATTTTTTTGAACGCGCTGGAATCGAGCTCCGCCGTGCTGCCGTGCAGATCGACGCCTTCCGGCTCATAGCCCAGGCACGCGCCGAAATCCTCTTCGTTGCCGATCATCACATCGACGTACTGCGCTAAATCGCGGTTCACCTCGCGCGCTTTTTCCTGGCCGCCGATGTCCTTCCACAGCGAAGCGCGATAGTTCAGGTCGTAGGAGACCATTGTGCCGGCGGCCTTGGCGGCTTGCATCGCCTCCTTGGCCACGTCCGCCGTCGTCGCGCTCAGCGCGGCGAAGATGCCGCCGCAATGCAGCCAGCGCGAGCCTTCCGTTTCGAAAATTTGCTTCCAGTCGATGTCGCCCGGCTTGAGTTGCGACGCGGCGGTGTTGCCGCGGTCGCCGCAGCCCAGCGCCGCGCGCACGCCGTAGCCGCGCTCGGTGAAGTTCAAGCCGTTGCGCGAGGTTCGGCCGATGCCGTCGAACTTAATCCACTTCACGTGACGCAGATCCACGCCGCCCTGCAGGATCATATCCTCCAGCAGGCGCCCCACTTCGTTATCCACGAACGCTGTTGCCAGCGCGGTGCGCAGGCCGAAGCAGCGCCGCAAGCCGCGCGACACGTTATATTCGCCGCCGCCTTCCCAGACTTTGAACTCGCGCGTGGTGCGCACGCGTCCTTCGCCCGGATCCAGCCGCAGCATCACCTCGCCCAGCGATACGCAGTCCCACATGCACTTTTCTTTCGGTCGTAAGTTCAGTCCCATTGTTTCTTTCACCTCTGTTTATTCTTAATCTTAATCCTAATCTTAATCGGGTTTAGGGTCTGGGGTCTAGGGTCTGGTGAAGGAGCGGCTAACGCCGTACTAGATAAGATCACGATAGCCCCACGTTTTTTATAGTATGAAGATTAATCACCATTTATTGTTTTGTTTTGCTCAAGATTCTTTAAATAGCATTCAAGGTTATCGCTGATTTTTTCGAATACTCGAGGGATATAACTCGCCAATTCTTCCATACTGGGATGATCGCACATTGGACATTGATGGTAAAAACGCATATGCGAAAGGATCTGTCGCTGCTCTTCTTGTGGCAATTTCTTAAAAGGATTTTCTGCTAAGCTATCATGCAAATGGGAAAGATGAATAAAGGAACAACCAAATTCATAAACGGATTTTGTCCAACTTTGAAAATTTTGCGATGCCTTAACCATTTTTCGATCGGTTACATTCTCCCATTTTCCTTTTGATGTTTTGGTTTTCCACCTTTCGCCATTTAGCGTTTGTTGGATCAATCGTTCGCGTTCCGATAGATCATTTATTAGGAGCAAATAAATGACCCGGATCATCGAATCCAGTTCTTGACGAAGAATAGAGATTACAGGGCTCAGCATATCCAGTGGACGGCAACAACTTATCGCTAGTCGATTCTGTTCGGATCGACAGCGAACCATACTGCAAAATGTCTGTGTGTTTTTTTCCATTACTAGACCCCAAACCCTAAACCCCAGCCCCTTTGTTTATAGCCGTGTCAGCCCGAAGCCGCCGCCGACTTCGATGGACTCGCCGGTGCAGTAGTCCAGGTCGCCGCGCGCGATGGCGCAGACGACTTTGGCGATGTCTTCCGGCTGGCCCATGCGTTTCGTGGGCAGCAGGCCGTCGGCGATGAGCTTTTCGTACTTGTCCTTCACGACTCTGGTCATGGGCGTTTCGATGATGCCGGGCCGGATTTCCAGCACGGGAATGTTGTATTCCGCCATGCGCACGGCGAACAATTGCGCCGCCATGGTCAGACCGGCTTTTGAGATGCAGTATTCGGCGCGGCTGATCGAGACGGTGTAGGACGAGATGGATGTGATAAACACGATGCGCGGCTGCGCGGCCGCATCCTGTTTTTTCCATTCGATCATTTTTTTCGCCAACGCCTGCGTGAGGAAATACGGCCCTTTCAGATTGATGTCCATCAGCCAGTCGTAGTTTTCCTCGGCGAGTTCCAGCATGTCGGCGCGCACGCGCGCTCCCACGCCGGCGTTGTTCACCAGCAGATCGAGCCGGCCGCATTCCCGCTCGATGGATTCGATCAGCCTGGAGCGGCTTTCCGCGTCGCTGATGTCGCAGGCGATGCCGATGGCGTCAAGCCCCATGGCCTTCGCCTCTTCCACGGCGCTGTTCATCGTGTCCGGATTGATGTCGCTGAACACGGCCTTGGCGCCGGATTGCGCCAGTTGCAGCGCGATGGCCTTGCCGATCCCCTGGCCGGAGCCGGTCACCAGCGCGATTTGTCTTTCCAGCATGGTTTATCTCCTGTCGCAAAAAAAATCACGCCTACGCTAAGCCGTTCGAAAACGACAATCAATTAAAATTCGGTTTTATTCTGAAGGGCTGATCGTGAAAAGAGCCGTCGTTGCATCTGTAGGCGAATAGCTTTTCAGCTCTAAAATGCATCAAAGGCTGTCATGATTTTTGCCCCGCAAAAATCCCGCCAGCCTGGGTTGGTTTGGCGTTTGACCCAGGGCGGCGCTCACGGCCTTCGGCCTACGCTCTGCCCTGGGCTGTGTTACCCAGCGCTTTCAGCGCTGATCAGGAGCCATGATTTAAGAGATACAGGTCGCGTCGTGGCTGAGAGGTGATGCATCCCGCAATCGCGCTGGACTGTGTTTCTGCTTGACCGTTTTGGGGGTTGCGCGCAGACTGCGGGCCATGACTGCCAAACACACAAAACACCAAAAATCCTCCGGTTCAGCGAAAGCTTCCGGGCCGCAAAAATCCAGCGCCGCCAAGGACGCTCCGGCTTATCCCGGAGGTCCGGCGCGCGAGTGGATCGATACGCTGGTCTTCGCCTTTTTGCTGGCGATGTTCATCCGCACTTTCGTCGTGGAACTTTACAAGATTCCGTCCGGCTCGATGTCGCCTACGCTGATCGGCGACGAGGTGGCCGAGGTGGACATGAACAACGACGGCGAGCTGGACCTCGTGGTGCTGCGTGGCAATGGTTTTCCGCAGGTGTTTCTGCGCAAAGACGGCGAATTTTCCGGTTACGGGGAAGCGCCTCCTTCTGCGGTGCAGAAAAGCCGCATGCAGAGCCATGGATTCCGTTTCGACCGCATCGTCGTCAACAAGCTGGCCTATCTGTTCGGCGCTCCCCAGCGCGGCGACATCGCCGTGTTTAAGACGCCAAAATACCAATATGGCTCCAATAAAAGGGAATTTGATGAAGACCGGCCGATTTTCGTTAAGCGGGTCTGCGGATTGCCCGGCGAAACGGTGACTTTTGGCGAGTATGAATCACCGCTCGTGGGAGGCCGTCTGACGATCAATGGCGAAATCGTCAATGAACCGCCGGTTTACCAACATCGCCGCTATATCGCGGGCAACTATCGGGATTCCGTCTATCATGATTATAATGACGCTGCGAATCATCTTGCCGGGCGCGATCCGTATAAAGTGCCGGCGGGCAATTATCTGATGCTCGGCGACAATACATGGAATTCGAGCGATGGACGCTGCTGGGGGCCTGTGCCGGAGATGAATTTCAAGGGACGGGCGTTTCTGCGCTATTGGCCGCTGATGGCGCCGGGCAAAGGGCTTAACTTCGGCTGGATCGGCAACTTCGGCTTGCTGGAACAGAGCAATCCCTTAGCGCGATGGATCGCGTTTTTCCTTTTTCTGGCGGCGATTTATTGGCTTGCAGGACAATACGACAAATTCGATCAGCGCTGGAAACGGCGATTGGAGGGCGACGATGCCTCGGCCGCAAAGGAAGCCGGTTGCTGAAGCCGCCTGTGGATGCATTGATCAACGGTTTTATTCACGCCACTCTTCACAAACGCCCTGGATCCTGTGGAAAACTCCAAATCTCCGCCTTGATTTCTGGATGGATATTTGGAAAATATGAGGTTCTGTGCCGTGGAAAATTCATGTAAAATGTAACTTCTTTTGATTGAAGGGTTTACGCCGCATTGACATTTGCCGTTTCTTCATCAAAAGATCACATAATTTTGTGAAATTTTAAACAAAATGCCGTTCTCGAAGCCATTTGACGGCATTCCGGGGATTTATTAACAGAGTTTTCCACGGGCAAATTTCGGGCCAACGGGAGCGATGTGAATCAATGGCGATTCGCATGGAAAAACAACTCTGGGAGCGCCGGCGGCTCCTCTGGATGTTCGTGCGGCGGGAAATCCAGACTCGTTATGCCGGCTCGATGATGGGCGTCTTTTGGTCCGTGATCAATCCGCTGATCATGCTGGCCATTTACGTCACCGTGATCGGATTCTTTCTCGGCGGCGGGCGATTCGGCGGCGGCGAGGGCTCCGGTTCGGAATGGTTCGCGATTTTCCTCTGCTGCGGACTCCTGCCGTGGAATTGCATCAGCGAGGCGCTGACCGGCGCGGCCAATTCCGTCACGAACAACGCATCGCTGATCAAGCGCGCCGTGTTTCCGGTCTCGATCCTTCCGGCCCAGGCGCTGGCCGGGGCTTTCATCAATTTTCTGATCACCCTCGGACTTTTTCTGCTGATCCTGGCCGGTTTCCAGATCTTCGCCCACACGCATTATCTCAACCTTTTCGTCCTGTGCCTGCCGCTGGCCATGGCTTTGCAGTTTGCGCTGCTTTTCGGGCTTTGCTACCTGGCCGCGACGCTGCAGGTTTATTTCCGCGACACGATTCAAATCCTGACGGCGGCGCTGATGATCGGCTTCTGGGCCACGCCGATCATTTACGACATCGAGGCGCTGCGCAAAATCGAACATCTGCAAGGGGCGTTTCTCAACGCCTTCAGCGTCTGGTGCGCGGTGAATCCGGCGGCGCATCTGCTGGGGATTTACCAGGACATCATCAGCAAACAGCAGCCGCCCAGCCTGGTCAGCGTGATTTATCTCCTCGTGCTCAGCGGCGCGTTCTACGCCACGGGCAAGTACCTCTTCACCCGCTCGCAGGAGCATTTCCCCGATGTGGTGTGATGTGGAAGGATTCGGGGTCTAGGGTCTGGGGTCTGGCGGTGGAGCGGCTGGCGCCGCAAAAAAAGGATCCTTGTATCTGGAAAACAATAATGAAACGTTGCGATAAACATAATGATGAAATTGATCGGCGTTTCGATGCGCTGCGCGCATTGTGTCTGGATGAACTGGAGCAAAAGCAAAAGTCTTTTGTTCAGGAGACTTCTCGTGTCACGAAATGGCATTATGATCTCGATCAGTGTACGTTGACATTGAGAAAATGGTTCTCTCGAAAGACATACGATATCATGCCCATAGGAATCTATGTTCCGGAAGCGGAAGAATGGTGTTGGGCTTGGGCCAATGATGCTTTTCCGGCGACGGCCATCAAAAAGGCGGAAGCGCTGAGGGAATTATATGCTCAAACCAATTATAATATTTTCGACAGCGCATTGTGGACTGTTCGGATAACGGAAGTGGATGAGCTGTGCGCCATTGCTCTTCATCATTTGAATGCTCGTGGATTAATTTAAAATAAAAGATTTCCAACCCTGGCTTTGCTTGGCCGTTATGCATCAGTCCATTTCACCAGCCCCTAAACCCTGGCCCGGTCTTCTCACCGTCTCTTGTGGTCCAATGTATGCAAAATAATCACTCTTGCTCTTATGGATGTGCGACACGCTGTTCTTCGAGCAAGAGCAAGAAAACTCGGATTGAAGCATTCGACGATTTCAATTCCACTCATCGTAGTGAAAAAACAAGGGCAGACCCCAAATCCTAGACCCCAGACCCTATTCATACTTCGTGGATCGGGACGCCTTTGTTCAGCAGGCGTTGCGTGCGTTCGAGGGCGCGGAGGTAGATGAACATTTCGAGATCCTCCCAGAAGCCTTCGCGTTCGTGCTGAAACCAGCGTTGGATCGCGCGGATCAGACGGCGGCGGCGGGAGATGGGGTAGAAGTGATGCAGCAGCCGCTGCGCCATGTAGGGATGCTTGCGGATCAGCAGCGCGGCGGACTTGCCGTTCACGCGCGCCCGCCGCAGCATCGCGCGCCAGTCGTAGTCGTGGCGATGCTCCGACACCGCCTCGGGCGCCAGGATCAGCCGCATGGATTCCTCGACGCAAAGCCGGTAGCCCAACTCCGTGTCTTCGAATGACGCGTAGGGAAACTCCTCGTCGAAGGGATGCCGCAACAGCAGGGAGCGCTTCAGCGACAGGTCGCAGGTGTGAAAATAAATCCAGTGTTCCTCGCCCGGCAGGACATCGTAATCGTAGCGGAAGGTGCGCGAGCGGAGGCTGCACATCAACGGCGTGTCGCGCTCCATTGGCGGCCAATTGGTCCAGCCGCGCACCACGATGTTTTCCGCTGGATTTTCGGCGTGCAGCCGCAGGTGTTCGGTGAAATGCACCGGATTGAGCGTGACGTCGTCATTGAGGAACAGGACGATCGGGGCGCGTGAGCGTTCGGTCATGCGGTTGCGCGCGATGGCCGGACCAGTGGACGCCTGATGCGCATAGAGCAATGCAAAGGGCCAATCGTGTTTGGCCAGCCGGCGATTTTCCTGTGTGGCCGGTTCCGGACTGCCGTCGTCGATGACAAGGACTTCGAATTCCGCGGCGGGCGACGTTTGCGCCTGGATCGACGCCAGCAGCTGCTCCAGCGCATCCGGCCGGTTGTGCGTAGGAATGATGACAGAGAGCCTGGGTGTAAAATCCCGTTGAAAATGCTTATTTTCAATTTCATTCATCATATTTGGGAAGCGCTGTTTTGGAGTGCGGCGACGTGCCGCCGCTTTTGGTTTAGGGCGGCACGTCGCCCTAAAAGTCGTCTTTCACACGCACCCGGTCAATTTTAAAATTTCTCACCGTCCGATAAAACGAACTGGCGGCTGTCTGTTCAAACCAGGCAGAACTGCACCAGGCATATTTTCGGGCATCACTGCAGTTAGTCCGTTCCCCATTATTATCTCGGTTTTCAAACAGCACCGAGACCGCCAGAAAGCGATCGATAAAGCATTACCGCAACGCCGTCGGGGCCGTTCCTTCACAGTCGCGGTACTGATTGCGATGCCTTTCGAAAACAGCGTGAATTTTGCGGATCAGTATAGCATTTCTCGAAAGTCCTTGCCTCATCCGAGCCCTCCCTCGCGGTTGGGCTACTGCATTTCACAAGGCGATGTGGCAAGAACTTTTGAGTTTCGTGATAAGCGCTCCATCGAGAAAAGTTCTCGAGACACATCGAGACAAAAAAGCGGCGACGTGTCGCCGCACTCCAAGAAACTCGCGCGAGCTCTGCGGCTAAATTCCGTTTTCGCTGAGTATTTTGACTTCGTTCTCCACGTGGTTGCGGGTGCGCTGAAGGAATTCACGCACGTCATGCACGGTGCGAATGTGGCTGTCTTCGGGCATGGTGTTGACATCGAATTCGATCTGCAATCCGCGATCCGCGCCGTCCTGATTGTTGCGCAAGGTGCGGATGCGCGTCCAGCGATTCGCTTCGCAGCCGAAGTCCTTTTCATCCAACCGGTTGAGCACGCTCAGGTGGATTTCGTGCGAGTTGTCGGTCAGCTCGTTGCTGCGGAAAAAATACTCCGCCAGCCGCGCGTTGGCGCTGGTGTTCGAGTCGCGGAGTTCGCGGAACAGGGTGATGATGACGCCGACGCGGTTGAAGGCCCAGCCCTGCTCGCTGACTTTGTAGATCACGTTGGCCGCCAGGTCCACGAAGTCCGGAAACCAGAAATCGAGCGGCGGTCCGGGGATGCGTTGCGTCCAGCGCAGGTGGACCTTGCGCGGGGCGACTTCAAGAATGCGCGCCTTCTGATCGCCCATCAGGATCAGCTGGGGCACGTCGCCGGGGATTTGCGGATGCGACGGCGGAAAAACTGGCTGCATGTCGAAATCGGGCAGCGTGGACCGCAGCCATGCGGCTAATTGCTGCGGATTGAATTCAATCGGCTTGTCCGCGAACAATCCGCAGAACAGGGAAATGGGCGTGTATTCCTGGCGCAAGAGTCGTTCCTGGTCGTGAATTCGAGTCGAATCAATCAACAGCGACTTTACGGAGGCTCCGGTGAAAATGCAATCAGTTTCCTCAGCAATGCGAAAACGCGGGAGAATCGCTTGGGCTTAGCGCCGGATTCTCCCGCGTTTTCATTTCAACTGAGCATGCGGATTATTCGCGCACGACGTAACGCGAGTTCACTCGCGCGGCGCCGAAGAATTCCTTGGAGAAGCGCTCCGCCAGTTCGATATCGAAGAATTTGCAGGAAAAGATATTGATGTAACACGCGCCGGTCCCTTCGGAAAAATGGGCGACGATCGAGCTGGTTTCGATGAACTGGAGCAGCGAGTATCCCTTGGTATGCTCGCAATTTTCGCCGAAATACGGCGTCTGGGGCGGACCGTAAGGCGTCATGTCGATCACCTTGCAGAGTTCGCGGGCGTATCGTTGAATCGTCTCTTCACTGGTGATCGCGGCCATATCGCAATCGTACAAATCCAAGATCAACTCCCAGCCGAACGTGACTTTGCCGGTGGAAGGGGATTTGCAACAGGGCATGGATTCTTTCAAAGCCATTATCGCAGCCTCGCTTTCATATATTCTGGCAGTTGGAATGCGCTAAAATGCACATCCGGGTTGTAGTACTTCAACGCGCCGTCGATCCTGGCGTGATTCGCTTCGATCCGGCTGCGGTCCTGCGCGCCGGGATCGACGGCCATCGAGGAGAAGGTGCTGCAGAAAAAGCCGCCGATGTAGGTCGGCGTCGCATAAACATAGACGCCGTTGTGACGATAGAGACCGCGCAAGAGGCGGATCGCTTCGGGGAATTCATCGGGCTGCATGATCGTGGCGCCGGCCTGCCGCACGACGATGCCGTCCTGCGTCAGAATCCGCGCGACATCCTGGTAGAACTCCTGCTGGAACAGAACGGTCGCGGGGCCGATGGGATCGGATGAGTCGATGATGACCGCGTCGAAGCGTTCGTTGGTTTCGCGGACGTATTTCGCGCCGTCCCCGATGATCAGCTCGGTCCGTTGATCTTCGAACGCGCCGTCGCAGATCGACGGCAGGTGCTCGCGGCAGGTTTCAATCACAACGGGGTCGATCTCCACCATCACCGCGCGTTCGATGCTCGGATGCCGCAGGACTTCGCGGAGCACGCCGCCGTCGCCCCCTCCGATGATCAGCGCATGGCGCGGATTCGGATGGGCGCAAAGCGGGATGTGCGCCATCATTTCATGGTAGATGAATTCATCGCGCTCCGTGGTCTGCACGACGCCGTCCAGCAGCAGCATGCCGCCGAAGCGCTCCGAGCGGACGATGCGCAGCTGCTGAAACTCTGTTTGTTTTTCGGTCAGAGTTCCAGTGATGCGATAGCGCGTCTCCACATCGGGGAAAAGCGTTTCCTCGATCCAATTCGCTGTCTCAATCACCGGGCATGATCCCCCTTTTCATCTCAACAAGGTTGAATCTGCCCGGCGCGAAGGCTTCCTTGATCACGGGGATCGCCTTGTACGGGTCCACGGTTCCACAGACGAAAAGATCGATCGCGGCGTATTCAAACTCCGGCCACGTGTGGATGCTCATGTGCGATTCCTGGAGAATAGCGACCCCGGAAACGCCCCCGTTGGGCGAAAACACGTGCAAGTCGACGCTTAACAGCGTAGCTCCTACGGCTTCAATGGCTTCGATAAGGATTTGACGGATGCGTGTTCCGTCGTTAAGATGGCGGGCCTGCCAAAGTTCAACAAGAAGGTGTGAACCGGCAAAGAGCATGTCGCCCTGTTGCCCGCAGTAGAGTGTGGTGTTAGAAGTAAGCGTATTTTCCATCTGTACACATATAAACCTCCCCGGTTCATAAACTGGATGTTGATAATGTTCAATCAAACCTTTGTGCAAGAGGCTTGCCCGCGGCTGGAAAGGCCTGCCGGACAATTTGTTTAGAACAAGAAGACAAATTTCTCAGCTTTCGCTGGGTCTTGTCTATAAAAAAAGAGCCGCTGGTTCTTTTTTTCGTTCGGGATTTTGATTCGATGGTCATGATCATTTAATGTTTGACTGTTCGCGCCGGGTTTTTTAACCATGTTCGCTTGTTTATGAGAGCGTACAGGAGATTTTTTAGACAGGGGCAACCAACCATGGCCAAGAAAGCGGCAGTTCAGCAGAGCAAGGGCAAAAAGCCCGCAAACGGAAAATCCTACAACATCGCGGTTCTCGGGGGCGACGGCACCGGGCCGGAAGTGGCGATTGAGGCGGTCAAGGTGATCAAGGCGGCGGCCGATCGCTTTGGTTTCAAGCTCAACACCGAGTCTTACGACTGGGGCGGCGACCGCTATCTGGCGACCGGCGAGATCCTGCCGCCCAAGGCGGCGGACATTCTGCGGCAGCATGATGCGATCCTGCTGGGCGCCATCGGCCACCCCAAAGTTGCGCCGGGGATCCTGGAGAAAGGAATTCTGCTGCAGCTGCGCTTCGAGCTCGATCAATACATCAATCTGCGGCCGGTGAAGCTCTATCCGGGCGTGGCCACTCCGATCAAGGACAAAGGGCCGGATGAGATCAACTTCGTCGTCGTGCGTGAAAACACCGAGGACGCATACTGCGGTCTGGGCGGTTTCAGCCATAAACATACGAAAGATGAAGTGGCCGTTCAGACCGCGGTCTATACGCGCATGGGCGTCGAGCGCGCCATCCGCTACGCTTTCGAGCAATGCAAACTGCGCAATAAAACCAAACCCTGGCGCGGACTTTCCGATGCGGACAAGAAAAAAGGCTACATCGGCCAGGTCACGCTGGTGGGCAAGACCAACGTGCTGACTTACATTTACGATCTTTGGGAGCGCGCCTTTCATGAAATCGGCGCGGCGGAATACCCGGAAATCAAGCGCGACTACAACCACGTCGACGCTTGCTGCATGTGGTTCGTCAAGAATCCCGAGTGGTACGACGTGATCGTGACGGGCAACATGTTCGGCGACATCATCACCGACCTGGGCGCGATGATTCAGGGCGGCATGGGCATCGCGGCGGGCGGCAACATCAACCCGGCGGGCGTGTCGATGTTCGAGCCGATCGGCGGCTCGGCGCCGAAATACACCGGGATGAACGTGATTAATCCGCTGGCGGCGATCTGCGCGGGCGGGATGCTGCTCGACGCCATCGGTCAGCGCAAGGCGGCGGCGGCGGTGGAGCGCGCCGTGATGAAGGCGACCGGCGAGAGACTGAAAAGCATGGCCGCGCGGTATATGGGCTACTCGACCACCGAGGTCGGCGATATGGTCGCCCAGTTCGTCGCCGACGGCATCTAAACCGTTGAGCGGCGATCCGCTGCGATAACAAATAGAAGCGCCGGGAGGATTGAGTTTTCCTCCCGGCGCTTTTTTATTCCGTATTATTCCTGCGCGAAGGGATCGGCGTAATCGATCTTGACGCCGAGGGTTTCGAGCAGCGTGCCCTGGGAGAGCTCAAGGTCGATCACGGCCTTATTATAGGTCACGACGGAGCGCAGGTATTCCGTGCGGGCGATTTGCAGGTCTTCCTGGAAATCGAGCAGATCTTGACTCGTGGAGAGTCCCTCGCGGAAGCGCTTGATCTCCGCGTCGAGCTTGGCCTGCTCGGCCTGGATCGAAGTCTCGGCGAAGGCGATGAGCTGCCGGTTGGTCTCGATGGCGCGGCGGCTGTCGCGCAGCTGTTGAATGATCGTGTTGCGCAGGTTCTGGATTTCCAGCTGGCCCTGCTCCACGTCTTTTTGGGCCTTGGCGTATTGATAGCGCGCAGCGCGATTCTGCAGCGGATGCATCACTTGCACGCCGATGGTCCAGTTGTCGTAATCCTGGGTTTCGGCGTAGCGCTCCGCGTCGCTGTAGTCGTCATCCGTGCCGCGCAGGCCGTAGCTGCCGAACAGGTTGATCTGGGGGAGCTTCTGGTTCCGCGCGAATCGTTCATTGATCTCAAGCAGCTCCTGCGCCAGCAGCAGCTGACGGTAATCCGGCCGTTTGTTCAGCGCGTTGTCCAGCGCCTGATCCAGCGCCACATTGTATTCGCGGATCGTCGGAGCCAGATCAACGGGAACCAGGTTGGAGTCCCATGCGCCGCCGTCCACGTCCATCAGTTTTTTGATCACGTCCTGGATCATGCGAATGTTCTGCCGGGCGGTGAGATACTGCCCTTCGCGCGCGGCGACGCCGGCTTCGGCTTGCAGCACGGTGACTTTGTCCACCACGCCTTCTTCGAACTTTTTGCGCTGGTCGTTGCTGAGGCCGCGGGCCTGTTCGAGCGAGACGCGGTTCACCTCGGCGTTGCCGATGGCGAAGACCAGGTCCCAGTAAGCCCTGGCGGCCTCGGAGGCCAGAACCTGCAATTGGTATTCAAAGCTGCGTTGAGCGATCTCGTATTGCTTGCGGGCGATGTTGATCGGCGCGTTGGAGACGAACGGTCCGAAGTTTTTCAGCAACGGCTGGGTCACGGTGATGGAATAGGTGCGGCTGAACAACGGATCATAGTAATAGCCTGCATTGTACTGGCCTTGTTTGTAGCGCACGGAAGCCGTGTCGACAGCGAGCGTCGCGCCTGTCGGCGTGAATTGCTGCAGGCCGATGGCCGCCTGGCGTTGATCGATTCTGACGGAACTGTAATCTTGCAGCGCCATCAATGTTATCGGATCGTTGGTCAGCCGGGCCGCATCTTCGACGAGATCGGGATCTTTCGTCGATTGAATCGTGTCTTTGTATTGTTCCGCGCTGAACAGCAGGGTTAAATCGTAAATGCCTTTGGCGGCCTGGGCGCTGTCGGCGCTTTGCGCGGCTTCCAGGCTGGTCACCTGCAGCTGGAGATTTTTCTCGAGCGCGCGCCCCAGCAGGCTGCCGGGAGTGATCGGCTCGGGAGGGCCGAACTCCTGCAAGAAATCGAGGCCGCTGGTAAGGTTGTCCGCGGACTGGGATTCAGCCGGGAACAAGGGCGATTCGGCGATCACGCCGTTTTCCAGCTCTGCAACGGCCCGTTCCTGGGCGGCGCAGGGTTTTGCAGTCAAGATGAGCAGCGCCGATGCTGGAATGAGGAGGAAGTTAAGGCGAAGCGACACAATCATGGTTCTCCTGTTCACTGGGATGCATCAGAAGCCGCGCGTGATCGGGATGGAATGATCCGCGGCTGATTTGCGCGGCAGCTGAGTGCAAGGATGCGCCGCGAAGGGCGTGAATGCGAGCATAAAAATCGAAAAAAACCATCGCCAGCCATGAGCAGCGCCATTCCATCGCCCGCTTTGGGCGGCGAAAAGAGGAAATTAATGCTGAACCGTGTGAATCTGCGCGCTCCCGGCCGGCGACGCGGCTGTTATTTGACCTGTTCCAGAATCACTTGGCGATCATCGTGCTCCTGCAACACGAGGCGCGGATATTGCATGCTGGCCAGGCTGTTGATCAGGTTTTGCTGTTCGCCTTTGTAAACCACGGAAAGCACGACAACGTCTTCGTAGAAGCCGCGCAGGTAGACTTCCGGCAGCACAAGCTCGGTATCGCCGGCGTCGTTCGTCCATTCCGTGCCGGCCAGCGAACGGATCTGGTCCTCGATGATTTTGACGTCCTGCTGATCGACTCCTGTGATCATCACCTGATAATCCGCCGTGTCCAGATATGCCAGCTGCCAGGCGGGATTAAAGCGTTCGGCCGCCTTTTCGGCGACTTTGCTGGTGAGCTGTTCGACGGCCTTGTCGGTTGTTTCCGTTTGGCTGCGTCCTGTGGCCTTGTAGGAATCCTTGATTGTATACAGCACGCTGTCGTCGCTGACGCGGATCACGCTGAGTTCGATCGAGGCGTCGAAATAGAAAAAGTCATCGACGAGATAGAAGGATTGCGTTCCGCCGTCCTCCAGATTGATTTTGCCCGTGACCAGCACTTCAATGCCGCTTTTCATCATTGCGATGCGCAGGTTCTTGCGCTGGCCCTCATTGAGCGAGAAGTAGTCGGTTTCCCAAGGGATGGCGCGCTGGAAATCATCCTTGCGCACACGGTTCAGAAATTGATTGTCGAATTTTTCAATCACAATCTGGCGGCCTTCGGGATTGCGAAGGCCGGCGCCGTTTTCCTGCTGCTGAAAGAACACGGCATAGTACGGCTGATAACGCGGCTCATAGGTGAAGCGCAGCGTCGCCATTCGCTCCTGCAGTTTGCGGAAACGCACGACAATGCGCCAGTCCTGCCGGACGGAATTCCTCTGCTCCTTCTGATCGACGCGCAGCGCCTCGGAGACGTATTCCTTGTAGTAATTCTCGATGTACTTGTCGAGCAGGTCTTCGGCCAGGAGCATGCGCTCGCCGAAATACAGCCGGCCGACGCAGGAGCGGACGGCTTTGATTTCCGCCAGATCCTGCAGGTCCGTCCCCTTGGGGCCGTCCACGGTCACAATCAGCGTTTGGAAATCGAGCAATTCCAGCGCGGCGGCGGATTGCGCGGCGCCGGCCAGAATAATCATCAGCCCCGCAAGCAACCAGCGTCGCGCGGCTCGTCGAAGAAACATGTTTGAGCTCTCCCGTGTCGGTATCATGGCGGATCGCGCATCGCTCCGCGTTCCATCCATCGGGACGCGGGCATGACGCCGCCATATAACACTCGCATTATAGCCGCTTGCGCCAAATTCTTGTCAATCGCTAATTCAGCGATCCGGCGATCCAGAGCCGATTAGAACTTCCAGCCGCCATCCTCATGATCGCCGGTCAGTTCCTCCATCCGGCGCTGGATGATCTCTTCGCGATGGGTTTTGCGGCGCTCCAGCGACTCGCGCAATGCCTTCAACTCGCGCTCCAGCTCATCCGCATTCCGGCCGCGGCTGTCCTGGCGCAACTGAAATTCCTCTTCCAGCGACCGGCGCAAAGCCTTCTCATTGGCGGAGAAATCTTCCTCCGCGGCGCGCTGGCGGCGAAGCTCACAGGCCAGCCATTCATTGCGCAAGGCCGCGGTCAGCATCGTTCCATGCGATCGGTATGCTTCCGCACCGGTCTCGTTAAACGAACCCATCAGCTGCACTTCCAATTCCGCCAGCTCGAGAATTTGCTTAAGCTGAACCGCTTGCTCGTTTGGCGCATCCTGAGCTGCGCGTTGAAGTTTCGCCCGCAATTCGGCCCATTCGGGAAAATCACGCGAAAAGGTCTTGATGATCGCCTGCATTTCCAATGAGAACTCATCCTGAACGGCGTCGCCCTTTTTGATTTCGCCCAGGCTCCCCCGCGCTTCTCCCGGGATGTGCGGCGGGGCGCTGCGATACGCTGCTTCGCCCGGCAACGGCGAACTCAGATTTTGCGTGGCGACGTAACTCTCGCTCGCGATGCGGCGCCGGAGCTCCAGTTCGTGCAATTCGAGCGCATAGCGGTCGTGAAGCGCGCGCAGATCTTCCGCCTGTATCTTTCGATCCATCCACTCTTGCAGAAGGTCCAGCTTGGCCTGCAGGACAATGACCTGCTCATCGTCATCCAGATCTTCGGGGCGCTCGCTGTGATGGGCGCCGTGGCCGATCGCCGCGCCGCCAATCGTCTGCGCCCCGCCTTCCTGCGCCGTTCCCGCGCCCAGGCGGACATTGTCATCTCCGTCATCGGCGAAACCCAAGCCGCACATGCAAAACGCCGCCAGCAGTGCGCATAGGATCATCGGCATGTTTATTTTCATTTTGACACCTCCAGAGATCCCCAACGATTTGGAAGACATGATGCGAATGCGAACTTAGCAGAAATGACCCTTGTGATGCAAGTCATCTTAACCGGATGCAATAATTAACTGATGTTACGCCGTTCGCGCCAACTTTGGAGTGCGCAGGCCATGCCTGCGCCTTGAGAAAAGGAAATTTGTCCTTAATCCGGCGGAATTTCGCCACAACACAAGGCGGCGGCATGGCCGCCGCAGTCCAAGGCGTCAAGGGTGCGTAACGTCAGTAATTAAATAAACAATCCCGGCTCGCGAGGTTTGCGGCGAACCGGGATTGTTTTTATTTTATGCAGGCTTGCTTCGTCTTTTAATGTCCAAGCAGGAAAACGAGCGTGACGATGATCATTGGCGGAATCAGGATTCCGATACTGTAGAGCATGTAGCCGAAGAACGACGGCATCTTGATGCCGCTGCTTTCCGCGATGCTTTTGACCATGAAGTTCGGGCCGTTGCCGATGTAAGTCATGGCGCCCATGAAGACGGCGCCGATGCTGATGCCGATGAGCAGCGGCTCCGAGATGTGCGAGCCGTCCACCAGCGTCAAGGCGTGCTCCGGCGCGAAGGGCAGCGTCTTGGCCGTCTCGAAGAAGACCACGTACGTTGGCGCGTTGTCCAGGAATGACGAGAGCGAGCCGGTGGCCCAGTAGAAGTGCCACGGGGCGTGCAGGCCGAGCTCCGCGCCCTTGATGTTGAGGATTTCCACCGGCACCTGCATCGCGATGAAAATGCCGATGAAGAGGCAGGCGACTTCGGCGATGGCCTCGAAATCGAACTTGTTGGCTTCGCGGATCGCCGGACTGGTGGTGATCCAGGCGATGGCGACGAGGGTTAGCATGCAAAGTTCGCGCATGAACATCGGCGTGGTGAACAAACCGAAAAACGGCTTGCCCGGCACCATGAACGCGACGCAGAGCACGATGCCGATGAGCCAGACGATGTTCAGCGTGCCGGTGAGTTTGAGCGGCTTGATCGCCGCGTCGTCATGGGCGATGTCGCGGATCGTCTCATGCTTGTAGGCCATCATGTCCCACACATAATAAATGATGAGAATCATGACAGTCATCGTCAGCCATTCCGGCAGCAGCTGCAGCGTCCAGGTGAACGGCACGCCGCGCAGGTAGCCCAGGAACAGCGGCGGATCGCCGATCGGCAGCAGGCAGCCGCCGATGTTGCAGCAGAGGAAGATGAAGAAAATCACCGTATGCTTCACGTGCTTGCGTTCGCTGTTGATCTGCAGCAGCGGGCGGATCAGCAGCATCGCCGCGCCCGTGGTGCCGATGACGTTCGCCAGCACGGCGCCGATGCCGATGATGGTCGCATTGTTGCGCGGCGTGGCGCGGATGTCGCCGGCAAGGTTGATGCCGCCGCTGCACACATAAAGGCTGAACAGCAGCACGATGAACGGGATGTAGTCCACGATCACGGCGTGGTTCAGCACTTTGAGCACGGTCGGGATGCCCGGTTCGGCGTGGTGGAAGCCCGTGTCGCGCAGGAAGTAATAGATGATCGTCACGGCCGCCATGGCGAGCGCGATGGTCAGTTTGCTGGAATTATGATGCCACCAGTGCGCCGTGGCAGGGATCAACGGCAGCAATGCGATGCACAGCAGCAGCACGACAAACGGTGAAATCCAGAACATGTGCGGAACAAAACCGCCATGTCCGCCATGCTCCTCTTGTTGAGCGGGGGTGTGCTCTGTTTCCGCGGCATGCGTAGCTCCGGTTGGATCCTGAACGGCGTGCGTCGCTGGTTGCTCGGAGTCGCTGTGTTCCTGACTCCAGGCCGGAACGCCGGCCGTCCCCAATAGATAAAGCAGCGCGATGCAAACTGTGAAAGTCCATGTTAAACGACGATACATTATGACTCGCTTTCGTGATGAAATGTCTCGATCGGAACGGCGATGCGGCCGGTTGCGGACAAGTCCAGGCGTTTCACGCCTTTTCGGCGCAGGACGCCGGATGCATAAACCGATTTATCCGCTTGGCGGAATCAAAAAAACGATTTTTCCGGCAACACGCGCATGATCATCTTGTCCAATTTCAAGGCAATCAAGCAAAACTGACCGCCGATGGGCGAAAAATGTTGATCCTTTGCGCGAAATGGAAGATGGACTATGGAGAGACAGCAGCGTGAGATTGCGAGGTCAACGATGCAAAATCGCACACCCAATCCATGGGACGGCTTCAAGGCTGAGCGGGAGGAACTTCCCAAGGCTTCGCCCGCGATCTATGCCCTGGCGATTGTGTTGTTCGCCGTGGGCGGCGCGGCGTTGGGCGCATTCCTGTTTCTGGCTTTCGCCGGCCATGGCTTCAGTGGAACGGCTCATTATGAAATCATGATGGATAAGGCGATCGCCCAACCGCTATTTTATGGTTTTGTGGCCATTGGTGTCATCTCTGCGGAAATCACGCTAGTGGCCGCTTGGCTGCATGGACGCAAAAGCGATGCGCGGAGCGCTGACGATGACGGAACGAAATGATAAACAATCGAGCGAGGAATGGATCGTCGGCGAGGATTTGCCGGAAACGCCGCTATGGATGCATGTGGTTTCATTCGTCGTTGTTGGCGTAATTGGCGCTGTTGTTGGTTTCTTTTTCTTCATGCAACTGGTCAATGTCGGGATTGGAGATATTGGCACAGGTCATCTCGATGATCCTCCATTAATGCTGAAATCACTGTTCGCGATATGCCTTCTCGGTGGAGTGATTGTGGCAGAAGTATTTCTGTTTGGCAGTCTACGGCTATGCCGGAAAAAATGAACTGATGACTTTTCATCGTATTTCATCTTTGGCGACATCATACGGAATATAAAATATGGCTCAACGCACATTGAGGGGAGCGCAGGGAATCCGGATTTCGCTGGACGCGGCGATTTTTATCGCGCTGGCCGTGATCATCGCGCTTTGCGCGATGCGGATCGACCTGACGAACGCGGATGGCGAGGTCTGGCTGCGGCTGGCGCCGAAGAAAATCAAGAATCCCATGCGTATCCTGACGCTGGCGCTGGCGGCGCGCTGGGCGCTGGATCGCTGGCTGGACCGTCGCATGGCGGACTATTGGTTCTGGACTAACCTTCAACATTCGCGGGTTTGGCACTATGGCGTCTTCGCGCTGTTGATCGGATTGTGCTCACTGGAGCCTGCGACGAATCACATCTACGACCGGGCCGTGGCGCTGGAGCAATTCGGCGCAGCGCTGGCGCTGGTCAATCTCTACGAACTGGCGTTTTTGCTGGGCAGCGGCTCGCGGCGGGCTTTTCTCATCACGCTGGCGGTGTTCTTCGGCACGTACCTGATGCCGCTCGGTTCGGGCTATATCACGGCGAGCAGTCCGGCGCTGGGCGCGGGGTTTTGTGCGTTGTACGTGCATTTCACGGCGCGCTGGAGCGCTCAGGCGCGCGGCAAATTTAAATGGACGTTGCTCGGCGCCATGGCCGCGGCGGCCGCATGGGTGCATAGCTTCAACCTGATCCTGGCGCCGCTGGCGATCCTGGTCAGCATCGGCGCGGCCCGGCGCGACGCGGCCAACGGCATCGATGCGCATTGGCCGCTGCGGCTGAAGCAGTTTTTTTATTTCTGCGCAAGCGCCGCGGTTGTTTTCATCGCCCTGCGGTTTGCCGGGATTGTGCCGAATCTTAATTTTGCCGAATTAGGCAAAAGCTGGATTAATATCGCCGATCCGCAAAACTGGTTCGGATCGATGATCTTCGACCGCGAGGCGCGGCCGCATGTGTGGACGATGCTGACCTCGCTCGAAGGCGGGCTGCTGTTTCATTGCCCGCTGATGGCCGTGGCGCTACTCGGACTCTGGCGCTGCTGGCGATTGGATCGCTGGATGGCCTCCGGCCTGCTCGTTTTCTTCGCGGCGCAGCTCGCGCTGCAAGGCGCGCTGATGGGCTGGGAGGCGGACGGCATCTTCCGTCTTGCGGTGTGCGCGCCGTTGTTTGTGATCTTGCTGAATCACCTGGCGGACAGCATGCGCGCCTGGCCGGCCTGGCCGCGGCGCGGATGTCTGGCGTTGATCTTCGCCTGCGTGCTGTGGACCGCGCTGGCCGGGTTCCAGCTCGCGCGCAATAAATTTGTGATGCCCGGCGAAGACCCGGAAATCCCCGAATGGCGTCAGCGCGTGGAATATCGCACGAGCGGGATTGAGCGTTATTTATTTTAACCGGCCTTTTCGCTTGCAGCGCGGCAGGCGGCTCCGCAAAATACGATACAGCGGTGTGATACGATGAATCCTGCTTTGACGCAGCAACTGGATTGGGTGGAGATGTTCCGCGATGCGCAGCCGCCGGAACAGCCGTTACATCCTTCGCTGCCGCCGCGTACGCCCCCTGCGCCGCCCGACGAGTCCCGCGCCTTCACCACAGGCGAAATTCACCTGATTCTGCAAAACGCCACCCGGCGCAGCGTTGAGCTGAAATTCAATCGCAACCGCAGCACATGGATGAGCATCGTGTTTCCCGGTAGCAAGCGGGTGAAGATCAGCCTGCATGAGGCCTTTCGCCGCGCGCCGCTGGAGACGCTTCGCGCCGTGGCCGCGCTGATCGAAGGCGAAAACACCGCCGACCGGCGGCTCGTGCGTGAATTCATTCATGCGGAATCGCAACGCTGCGCCGAGGCGCCGTCGCGCCGCCAGCCCATGCGTCCGCGCGGCAGGCACTACGATCTGCGCGAGGTGCTGCGCTCGGTCTGCGCGGAGTATTTTCCCGATGAGCGGCTCATCGGCATCACCTGGGGCCGCCGCCGCAAACCCGGCCGCTACGTGGCGCTGGGGCTTTACAGCTACGACGAGCAATGCATCCGGATTCATCCGTTGCTGGACGATCCGCGCATCCCGGAGTTCTATCTCCGCTTTGTGGTTTATCATGAAATGCTGCATCACCTGTCGTCCGAGGACCGGACGGCGTCAGGCCGGCGCAGGCATCATTCGCCGGAGTTCCGCCGCCGCGAGGCGCAATTCAAGGAGCACGCCGCGGCGACGGCCTTCGAACCCAAGCTGCACAGGCTGATGCGTAAGATCTACAACTGGCAGGGACAGCTGGAGCCCATTTAGCCGCAAATGGAATGACGCGCGAACAGGAGATGAACGCCGCGTGCGGCGCTCAGGCGCGTTTTAAATGCTGTTCGATCTTCCGGGCCGTGCGGTGCAATTCCTGCACGTAAAAATCCACCTTTGCCCGCAACATTTCTTCGTTCAGGCCGATCAGGCAGAGCCCGGTTTCGCTGGTCTCGTCCAGCGGCACGGCCACGGACTCATACTGCGCATGCACAGCATAGCCTTGCCGCCGCGCGCGATGGATTCTTTCCATCAATGCGTTGATGTCGATGGAATCTTTGTGCTTTTTCGGATTGCTGTAGATGTTGCGGATTTCATCGTCATGCAGGCGCGCCAGCAGCGCCAAGCCGATGGAAGAACGCTCGGCAGGATAGAGATTTCCCGGAACGATGGCCGCGTTGAGATTGTCCGTCACATCGCCATGAAACAGGTAGCTCACATACCGGCGCCACCGGACGCCCAGCGACACGGGTTGTTCCGTGCGCATTTCCAATTCCTGCAGGAACGGCAGCGCGCAACGGAAAACCCGCGAGTTGTGCAGCCCCATCGTGGCCAGAACCATCAGCCCGGGTCCGGCGATATATTTGCGGTCGCTGGTTTTTTCGGCGAAGCCGTTGTCCGCCAGCGTGGTGAGAAAGCGATGCACACGCGCATGATCCCAATCCAGCACGCGCGCCACTTCTCGGCTGCCGACGGGACGCTGCCACTTGGCCAGTTCCAGCAGCACTTCCAGGCCGTCACGCAGGCTTTGATTGACCTGCGTCGGGCCGCGTTTACGCGCTTTTTTGAGCTCCAGTGAAAAAATATTCTCGTTTTGTGCAAGCATGGCGGATTTCCTTTTTCATCTACAAGTGTGCGTCTCTATTAAGAGACGTATCGTTGTGTTTTTTTGAATCCATAAAAAATATATTTATATAAAAAACCAGATGAAATATTTGATAAACCGGCATGGCTTCTTTTAATGTAACGAGTTACAATCAGTCATAGTGTGGAGTTTTCACCAGTCGCGATGATATCCGCCACTATCCGGAGTTGAAATGCGTGCAGTAGATGCCGTTGGACGCATGATTTTGGCCCAACTTGGGTGGTTCTGGAGCAATTCGCCACAAAGCGACAGTGTTCTTTATGCGAGAATCATAACTTTTTTAAGGCTCTCTTTGGCGCAAATAAAAATGGCGGGTCAAGCCCGCCAGGAAGTTCTATCGAAGATGGGCGCAGCATTGATTGATCAGTATAGCTCTATCTGTTGACCGATTTTGCTCGCCGTGCGGCGTAATTCCTGCACTAGTAACGCCTTTTTTTCCTGCAGCAGCTGTTCGTTCAAGCCATACACGGAAATGGCGGTTTCGCTGGTTTCATCCAGCGGCACGGCGACCGATTCAAACCGGACATTCATGCCATAGCCCTGCTTTCGCGTCTGGTAAATTCTGTCCATCAGTTCGTGAATGCTGATCGCATTCGAGGTTTTTTTCTGGTCGGCGTAAAGTTTGCGAATATCTTCGTCGTGCAAACGCGAGAGCAGCGCCAGGCCGATGGAGGAACGTTCGGCGGGATACAGATTGTCCGGCGCGATCGCCATGCCCAGATCGTCGGTCACATTGCCATGATAGAGGTAGCAGACATGCCGGCGCCAACGCACGCCTAGCGACACGGGGTATCCCGTGCGCGAGCTGAGCTCCTGCAAATGCGGCAGCGCGGAATGAAACACTCGCGAGTTGTGCAGCGCCATCGTCGCCATCACCGTGAGCCCGGGTCCCGCCATGTATTTCCGGTCGCTGGATTGCTCAGCGAAACCGCTATCCACCAAGGTGGTCAGGAAACGATGCACGCGCGCATGATCCCACTCGAGCACTCGGGCGATTTCGCGACTGCCCACGGGGCGCTGCCATTTCGCCAATTCCAGCAGAATCTCCAAGCCGTCACGCAGGCTTTGATTGACCTGTGTCGGGCCGCGCAGCCGGGATTTCTTCAGCGTCTGGATGGGGGAAGAGTCAGGTTGTGGATACATCAATCAAGATCCTTTTGAATCAGCGGTTATTAAAGAGACGTTTGAACAGTGTATACTGCATCCCAAAAATATACCGCAAGTAAAAAAATTTAAGTAAATAAAGAATTTCGAGACCTCTAATTAGCAGCCTTCCAGCCAATTTTACTGAGGGTAAAGAAGAAAATGGCGCCCCCGGCAGGACTCGAACCTGCTACCTCAGGATTAGGAATCCTGCGCTCTATCCACATGAGCTACGAGGGCTTGCGATGTGAATTGATCCGTGTTGCGCCATAAAATCAGGATCAGGAAGGATTATTTAATGGAGTCTAAACGTATGATGCGACGCTCCAGCGGTCAAGCAGTTTGTTGCGCCAGGCGGTCCTTGAACGGGAGATTTCTATAGCACATTCAAGCTCAATCAAAATCGGGATCGCTATCGCTATTCGTTGGTTAATGCGTTCTTTTCATTTCATCGCTGGCCATCTCGATCACGATCCCGATTTCGATCCCGAAAACGATATTGAAAGCGATTATGATATGGCAATCTTGACTTTTGAAAAGTTACGAATGCTTGGGGCGCATGCCGACGTATCCGTTTGTTTTGTATTTCAGGCTTGTTAATCCGCATGAAAAGAGGCATTTTCTCTGGGCTTGCATTAATTCGGCAGCGTGGTGATCGGGCCGGAGGAGTTTTTTTTCATGCTGACAAAACGGGAACGTTATCTGCGCACGGTGCGCGGCGAGGAGACTGATCGTCCGCCGGTCTGGATCATGCGTCAGGCCGGGCGCTATATGCCGGAGTACATGGAACTGCGCAAGCGGCATGAGTTCCGCGAGCTGTGCCTGATCCCCGAGGCGAGCGTGGCGGCGTCGCTGCTGCCGTTGCGGTTGCTCGACATCGACATCCTGATCATCTTTAACGACATCATGATCCCGCTGGAGGAAATGGGGCTGCCGGTCACATTTCCGCAGGGCGGACCGCGGATCGCGCAGCCGTTGCGCACCGAGGCGGATTTGAGCCGCTTCCATGCGGCGGATTTTGATGATCCGCCGGTCTGCCGGTCGTTGCGCAGGCTCAAGGAGCAGGCCGGGCCGGACGTGCCGGCGCTGGGATTCGCCGGAGCGCCGTTCACGCTGGCCTGCTACGCCGTGGAAGGCGCGATGAGCAAGAACAAGCATGTGATCATGGAAATGGTTTATCGCGAGCCGGAGCTGCTGGAGCGATTTCTGGAGCGCATCGCGGACACGGCGGCGAATTACCTGATTGCGCAGATCAAACAGGGGCATGCGGATGGCGTGCAGTTGTTCGAGTCGTGGGCCGGATTGCTCGCTCCGACACAGGACTACGAGCGCTTCGCCGCGAAATATCAGCGCATGGTGATCGGGAAGGTGAAGGCCGCGTGTCCCGATACGCCGGTCCATCTTTTCGCCAAGGGCTCGTGCGGTTTGATCGAGGCGATGGACGCCTCGGGCGCGGACGTGCTGAGCGTGGACTGGAGCCTTTCGCTGGCGGATGCGCGGCGGCGCACGGGAAAGTGTTTGCAGGGCAATCTTGATCCTGTGGCGATGCATGTGCCGGAGGCTGTGCCGCGGCTTGTTAGCCGCATGCTGGAGGATTTCGATTGGCGCCGGAGATGGATCGCAAATCTGGGTCATGGCATCCTGCCCCAGGCGCAGGTGGAAGGCGCGCGCGCCTTTGTGCAGGCGATCCAGGCGTTGGGGCGATAATCAGGACGTTCGGCGTTATACGGCTGTCATGATTTTTGCGGGGCAAAAATCCCGCCAGCCTGGATTGTTTGGGCGCATACCCAGGGCGGCGCTCACGGCCTTCGGCCTACGCTCTGCCCTGGGCTGCGATCTCCAGCGCTTTCAGCGCTGATAAGGAGCCATGATAAAAAGAGATTTGAATTTGCAATCCCACTCAGGGTGGAACTTACGGCTGTTGTGGGGTTCATGGCCGCTTCGCGCAGAATGAAACCGACAACCGCATTGCGAAACGCTCCGCTGGAGCCTTTCGCTGCTCTGGCTTGGGCTGGATTACGTAGCGCTTTCAGCGCTGATAAGGAGCCATGATAAAAGAGATTTGAGAATTCGAAGATGAGCTATGATTCGCCTAACATCCGGATGGCAAGACGGTTCGTCTTGCGCGTAGCGCTTTTCTGCGATAGAGTGGCTCTTTGCCTTGAGCGGAGTGAATCAATATGACGGCGTCATTACATGCGCTGGGCATCACCGCCGAAAAAATCCGGGAGTATGACCGGCGGATTCCGCGCTATACGAGCTATCCGGCGGCGCCGGTATGGACCGAAGCGTTCGGCGCGGAGGAGTGGCAGGCGCATCTGCGCGCGACGGGCGAAAATGTGCGCAGGCTCGCACTGTATGTGCATGTGCCGTTTTGCGGGAAGCGCTGTCTGTTTTGCGGCTGCAACGTGATCGTGACGCCGAAGCGCGAAACAGCGGAAGCCTACCTCGATACGCTGGAGCGGGAACTGGCCTTGCTGCGACAGCGCTATACGGGCGACGCGCAGGTCGCGCAGCTGCACTTCGGCGGCGGCACGCCGAATTACCTCGAGCTCGAGCAGCTGGCCCGCGTGCTGGGCATGTTGCGCGGCCGGTTTGAATTCGAGCGCGAGGCGGAGATCAGCATCGAGGCAGATCCGCGCATCGCCACGCCAGAGATCATCCGTGGATACTACGAGGACTGCGGATTCAATCGCATTTCCTTTGGCGTGCAGGATTTCAACGTCAAAACGCAAGAAGCCATCGGCCGCGGACAAACGCGCGACATCACTTTCCGCAATGTGCAGGCGGCGCGCGAGGCGGGCTTCCAGAGCGTCAACATCGACCTGATCTACGGCCTGCCGCTGCAGACCGAAGCGACGTGGCGCAAGACCATCGATGAGATTCTGCAGCTGCGTCCGGATCGCATCGCGCTGTATAACTTCGCGTACCTGCCGGAGCGGATGCGGCATCAACAGCGGCTGGACGCGGCGCAACTCCCCGCGCCGGAAACGAAACTGAGCATGTTCATCGAGTCGCACGACCGGTTGATCGCCAACGGCTGGTCGTTCATCGGGATGGATCATTACGCCTTGCGCGAGGATGCATTGACCCGGGCGCAGCGCGAGGGGAGTCTGCGGCGGAACTTCATGGGCTACACGACGCTGCGCGGGATGGACATGCTGGCGCTGGGAGTGTCGTCGATCAGCGACTTTCAGGGCGCCTATGCGCAAAATACGAAGAAACTCAGCGTGCAGCGTAAAATGATCGAAGCCGGACTGCTGCCTGTCGAACGAGGCCTGAAACTGTCCGACGAGGATTTATTCCGGCGCTATGTGATCGAAGAGGTGATGTGCAATGGTCTGTTGCGATTCGAAGCGGACGCCGGCGTGCCCGGACGCCATCCGGGGGATTTGGTGGTGGCGGAGCGCGAGCGGCTGGCGCCGTTGGAGCAGGATGGCCTGATCGAGCTGCATCCCGGCCGGCTTGTGGTGACGGAAAAGGGGCGCATTTTTTTGCGCAACATCGCGGTCGTGTTCGACGCTTACTTGCGCCCCGGCATGGATAAAAAGCCAGTCTTCAGCCGGGCGGTGTGAACGGATTTTTTTTTAACGCTAAGACGCAAAGAACCGATTTTGCGAAGGGAAAGCGATGACCACAACGGCGCGTCGGAACAACGAAATGCGTTTGATCGTTCTTGTGTAATGTCATTACTTTGCAGTGTTGCAGGAAAGACATGAATTAGGATGGGACGGGATTTTTGGCGATGAAAATCCGCATTTATCCTTTGTGTTCTTAGCGCCTTAGCGCCTTTGCGTTATTTTATTCGTTGTTTTCGCGGAGTTCGTCGATCGTCGGCAGGGGCTGTTTTTTTTCGCCGGTTTTCGCGCCCACCATTTCTGTTGTGGTCGCTCCGACTTTCATGCCTTTCAGCAGGTTGAGAAATCTGGGATCCTGGGCTACTTTATCCGAAGTAAAGTTACTCAGATCAAAGCGCAAGACGTTGTTGCCGCTGGATGATTTGCGCTCGGAAAAATGTTTGTCCAGTTTTTCTTTTTCAGGATCGGGCTGCGCGCTTTGATCGACGGTTTTCGCGCCTGGCCCGCTGGCGGGATCGTAAGCCGGCTTGATGTTGGAATCGCTGGATGCTCCGCCGGAGCGATAAGCGGCCATGGGATCGATGACTCGATCTCCCAACTTCGTGGGATCGGGAATCGAGCCGATGTCCTTGCGTGGATCGGCGTTGCTTTTCTGAGCCTCGCTGCGGATGTCCGGCCTTTTCTTCGCAACCTCCCGGCTTTCCTCTCTTAATTTGTTGCATCGGATATTGCGCCCTTGCTGGGGAGGCGTGTAGGCCTTTTCATCATAGATGATTTGATCCAAGATTCCATCCTCGTTGTCTCCTTCCGCGGCGAGCGCGGAGGACGAGATGATGGCGGCTAAGCCGGCCAGGCATATTGTCATCAAGATGGCTCTCATCGTCCGGTTTTCCCTTTGCTGGATTCTATTAGTAAGCAATAGCCTATCACGCGGATTCCGGCGAGACAAGCTTTTTCACCGTCCTGCGTTATACATGCGGAGCGTGGAATCTGTTTGAGCAATTGACTAAACAAACTGGCGGCCTTTAACATTGTGCGGACTCCCTTCAGTTGGTGTGACAGATTTCAGTTTGGCGACGAAATCATGCCACATGGCTCCAAGGGAGTCGCTTTTCAAATTCGTGTTTTGGACAAGAATGATATAGTTCATAAAACCAGTTCTTCGTGCCTTCGTGTCTTTGTGGTGAATTTTTTGAGGTTGCCTCTGCTCTCCAGAATGCCGCTGTAAAACGAAAGGTTGCTATATTTTTCTGGAGCTCTGCTTTTCCACCATGAACTGAAAGCAGCGCCAACCATAAAGCTGCCACTTGCTGAGCGTGGAAGGACGCCCCGTGTCGAGATGATGCTGCACCGCGCGCAGCCAGCGCCGTGTCTTGCGCGGAAGCCGCACCCCCTCGTTGACCACAAGCCCGGTGACCCGCTGCTGCTGGTGACGCCGCAGCACGCTCAACTTGCCCGGATGAATCCGATAGCCATATTTGCGTGAAAGCAATTTGCGCGCCTTGACGATCAACGATCCGATGCGATCCGGATCATCGACGCGAAAGGAAAACGTCATGTCATCCGCATAGCGGGTGTACGTCGCGCCATGCTCATCCGCCAGCTTGCTCAGCAGCGCGTCCATGCCGCAATTGATCCGGTTGCTGATCGCCGGACTCGTCGGCGCGCCCTGCGGCAGACCGTCGTGATAAGTGCAAAGTTTCGTCAGCAACTCCGCTGCCCGGCGATTCCAGCCAATTTGCCGGAACCACCTGCGAACCCGCCGTTCGGATGTGGAAGGAAAGAAATTCTTCACATCGAGCTTCACCACGACCTGCTTGCCGGCATGCGGAGCCGCGTTGCGCACGATGCCGCCGCCCGGCTCGAAACCCGTCGCCGCCAAATGGACCTTCAGCCTGCGCAGCAACCGCTGATTGATCCGCCGCTGCATGGCCTTGAGCTCCTTCGACGGCGCGCAGATCAGCCGGTTGCCGCCGCCGCGCTTGCGAATGTCAAACTCACGGTAATGAATCTTCACGGCGGATAGTTGCTGGCGGGTCACGCCAAGACGGCGAGCCAATTCTTCCAGATTGTGCCCCTGGCCGTCAAACAAACCCAGAATGCTGTCAAGCAGCCCCATCGCGAATTCCCGTGAAAATAATACAGCGGCCGCCCCATGCGCGGAGCAGCCGCCGTTCCGTTCTGCACGGACTGTCTCGCAATGTAATTGCGTGACAGTCCCAGCTCTTTTCTGCAGGCTCATCAAGCCCGGATGGCGAAACGCCATCCTGCGCGTATTAGGCGCCCCAGAACGGCTCTATTACTATGCCGCCAATCGGGCTGACGTGTCAATCTTTTCAAACAATCTAAAGCCAAAATAGACGCACATCTCTTAAGGGAACCTTATAAAATTTAACGCAAAGACGCAGAGACGCAAAGAACCGAATCTGTATCTACTTAAAATACAATGATTGAAATCTTTGTGTACTCTGTACCTCCGTGAGAAAAATCTTTTTTAGAAGGTGACTTATGCATCTATGTCACATAATCCAAAGGTCAGAGCAGCGAAAGGCACCTGCGGAGCGTTTCGCAACGCGGTTGTCGGTTTGGTTCTCCGCAGCGACTATGAACACCACAACAGCCGTGAGCTTCACTCTGAGTGAAATGACAAATTCAAATCTCTTTAAATCATGGCTCCTTATCAGCGCTGAAGGCGCTATGTATCACAGCATAGCGCGGCGTAGCCGCAACCAAAAGGAATTTATCTGGAAATGGTGTCACTCCATGAAATAAAAATGTTATCGGCCAGACAA
>JAFGJS010000149.1 GCA_016928995.1 Candidatus Sumerlaeota bacterium
AATGGCCCAACCTTGAAGCGTCCGGTTTGCGTCTCGGCTCTCCCGCGCCGACCGACGGCGGGCTTTCCTGGCTCTATAGCTTCCTGACTTCGGCCGCCGCGAATAATTGCCGCGTTGATTTCGTCGCGGTGCATATGTACCAGGGTTGCTGGACCGGCAGCAGTGTTTACTACTGGCTGCGCGACATCAACACTCAATCCGGCAAGCCGATCTGGGTGACGGAATGGAACACCGGCTGCAACTGGACCTCATGTCCCCCGTCGACGCCAGCGGAGCATGCGTCGTGGGTGCAGGATTACATCAACACCATGAACGGCATGGCATACGTCGAGCGTTATGCCGTTTATAACTGGTGCTCCGATCGCGAGCTGATCACTGACGGCGTGCTCAATCCTTCCGGCATCGTCTATCGCGACACTGCGTCGCCGGTCGCTTATGTCCAGGAAACCTACGCCAACGAAGGCAGCGCGGTGACGCCGTCGCTGATGCTGTACTGGGCGATGGACGGCAACACCAACGACAGCTCCGGCAACAATCTCACCGGGACGAATAATGGCGGCACAACCTTCACTACTGGTAAAATCAGTCAGGCGATGGTCGGCGATAACACCGACAACAGCATTTCGCGGGCCTACACCTCGCTGCTGGCGCTGAACACATGGACGGTCTCCGCGTGGGTCAATGTGAACGATAAGAACGACGTGCAGGGCATCTGCGGCACTCGCTTCGGCGGCGATCAGACCTTCGATCTCAAAGTGATGACTAACTACATCCATGCCGACATCGGCAATGGATCGAGCTGGCTCAACACGGCCGTGGATATCCCATCGACTTACGGCAACCTGACCGCCGGCACATGGTATCATGTCTGCTACGTAGTGGACGGCAACGGGCTTCAGGTTCGCATGTACCTCAACGGCGTCCAGCGCGCCACCGCCACGCTCAGCGGCGTGCCGTTGTTCATGAAATCCGGCCAGACGCTGCATGTGGGCAACAGCAGCGGCACGAACAACACGGAATGGATGAACGGCAAGATCGACGACTTCCGGATTTACAACTATGCTCTCAGCGCCTCCGAAGTCACAACGCTTTACAACTACAGCGGCAGTTCCAGTAGCTCCAGCAGCAGCAGTTCGAGCAGCAGCAGCAGTTCGAGCAGCAGCGGCGGCGTGGTTACGCTGTTGTCGGACGGATTCGAGAGCAACTTTGACAAATGGACTGACGGCGGCACGACCGACTGGGATCGCAATACCAGCCAGAAGTATTCAGGCAGTTATTCGGCGCATGCCGGATCTTCTGACAACGATCTGGTCTCTGATAATCTGGACACAACGGGCAAGACCTCGATCACGATTGATTTCTGGTATCGCGACGATGATATTGACGACAGCGACAACGTATATCTGCAGCTGTACAATGGCAGCAGCTATATCAACTGCTACGAACTGGGCAATTCGACGGAAGACACATGGCATCACTATACGGCGACCATTACGGATACGCAGTATATGAGGTCGAACTTCCGCATTAAGTTCGAAGGCACATCGATCGACTACGGTGAAAATCTATGGATTGACGACGTGCTGATCACATGCCAATAACGGCAGGATAGGATCGGCCTTTTTCATCGGATTCGTCCATCGAGCGGCGTCCTATCTGGCTTAGTTTTTGCAGTGTCACTCATCCAGCGCCCCTGTTCAGAGTTTCTCGAACAGGGGCGTTTTTTTTATGACTAAGGCGGCCATGCCGCCGCCTTGGCAGAAGCGCTGGCATAATCCGGACGCTCCGATGAAACTCCTCCAGCGTTTCATCCGTTGAAAAGATACGGCGCGTGATTTTCATCCCAGGGAAAATCAGCTCTGCTTCGAATTTGACAAATCGGGCGGGCTGCGATACACTTTGATTGCTTTTTTACGCAACCTTTTTGCCGGAAGAGCGTCTATTATTGTAGGATTGCTGATGCAAAGGCCATCGCGATGAGTCCAGTGATACATAAACGAGTCGCCGCTTGCCGGCGGCGGTTGAATTGGCTGAATTTGCTGCGGAAATTGGTCCGCGCGGCGCAATGGGGCCTGATCGCCGGTGCGGTGTTCATGCTGCTCAGCCGGATCGCGGAACTGGGCTTGGCGCCTTACGACTGGAGCGGAGTTGCGGCGTTGCTGGGCGCGGCTCTGGCGGCCGGCGCGATCTGGGCTATCGCCACCCGCATCGATAATTTCCAGGCCGCCGTGGCCGCGGATCAGGCGCTCGGACTTAAGGAGCGCATCTCCACAGCCTGCCACTATCAGGAGCCGCGAACGCCGTTCGAGCATGCCGTGCTGCAGGACGCCGAGCAGGTCGCCGGGCGCATCGCTCCCCGGCGTGACTTTTCGTTGCAGCTCGGCCGCCGTCCGCTCTGGAGCATCGTGCCGCTTGCGCTGATCAGCGCGCTTTATTTCGTCAATCCGATCCACCTGACTAAGCACAATTCATCCGTTCAGGCGTCTCCGGCGCAGCTGATCCTGACCCAGGAGCAAACCAAGACCATTGAGAAGATCGAGCAGGCCCGCGAGAAACTCGAATACGACAACGAACGGACCGCATCGCCTGAGATCAAGAAAATCTCCAACGAGCTCGATGAACTGGTTAAGAAATTCAAGGAAGCCAAACTGACCAAGCCCCAGGCGATCAGCGAGCTCTCCAACGCGAAAGAGAAAATGGAGAATCGCCGCAAGGAACTGGAGAAGCAGCTGGAGAAACGCACGCTCAAGGCTCAGTTCGGCGACTCCGAGCACACGGGAACGCTGCAGAAGAATCTGAACAAGGGCAAGTTTCAGGAAGCGGCGTTCGACATGAACGAGCTGAAAAACAAAATGCTGAAAGACGTGCAGTCGGGCAGGGCCGACGAGGAGACGTTGAAAAAAGCCGCGAATGAGCTGAACAAGATCGCGGAAAGCCTGGGCGAGAACAGCGAACTGGGCAAGGCAATGCAGCAGGCGGCGCAGGCCATGCAAAACGGCGACATGGATCAGATGGTCAAGGCGATGAACGACTCGATCCAGCAGATGCAGGACATGGACACGATGCTGAAAGACGTCCAGACCATGCAGAACATGGAAAACCTGCTCAACATGCAAAAGCAAAGCTTGTTGAACGCCGCCGGCCAGCAATCGAACGCGATGACGCAGCAAGCCCAGCAGCAGGGTCAACAAGGTCAGCAAGTTCAGGGGCAGCCTGGCAAGACCGGTCAGCCTTCGCAATCCGGCCAGCAGCCCGGTCAATCCCAGAGCCAGCAAAGCCAAAGCGGTCAGGCCCCGCAGAACAATCAATCCGGCGATCAAGGCCAGTCCGGTGAAGCCCAGCAATCCGGCCAGCAGGAGGGCGGCGCCTCCGCTCAAGGCGAAAGCAGTCAGAGCGGCGCAAACGGTTCAGCTGGCAGCGGACAATCAGGAAATAGCCAGAATAATCAAACCGGCGCGGGCAATCAACGGCCCAATTCCCAGCAGCAGAACAATAGCACATGTCCTCAATGCAACGGCGCGGGATGCAGCGCCTGCAACGGTACGGGACAGCGGCAAGGCACGAGTTCTGGTATGGGCGCCGGTTCACGCCAGCCGAGTCAAAGCGGCATGGGCGGCCCTGGACAAGGCCGCGGCAACGTCGCCCCGGAATCCGATCAGCAGACCACCTTCCAGAACGAAAAACTGCCGCAGCAGATGGATGAAGTCGGCGACATCATCGCCATGTACAAAGTCAAAGGCCCGCAGATGAAGGGCGATTCCATCGAGAAATTCAAACAGATCACCGAAGTCTACGAACAACAAGCCGAAGACACCCTGAATCGCGATCCCATCCCGGCCGACATGAAGGACTTCGTCGGTGAATACTTCGACGCCCTCCGCGCCTCGGACGACGAGACCGAAGAATAATCCCCGCGGTTCGCGCCGATTATTTCTTTCTTCTGGATATAACGATTCTCAAAAGTCTTGCCCGCATCCTTTGAGATTTGGCACAGCCGCCCTCGGCTGTGTGCTCTTCCCATTTGGACAAAACGATCAAGAAGATGCTCTCAGCACGGGGAGCCGTATAATTTCAATCTTGCAACTCAAGGTGGCAATTGTATAATCTGTTTGTATTGCCGAGTCATTCAGGCCTATCAAGATTCATGAATGTCATATAGTGGCGCTTTTTACTGCTACTGATGAGGGGATCAATGAAAAGGATCAAGATGCTATGTAAGGTGAGGTTCATTGCTCTGATCACGCTGATCGGCGTTGTCTCAACGGCCTCCTTCGCCACGGATCAATACGTCAAGCAGGGAGCAACCGGCAGCGGCGCTTCCTGGGACGACGCCCTCGGCAGCATTCAGGACGCAATCGACGCCGCCGAGGTGGATGACACGGTCTATGTCTCCAGTGGGACATATTACGAAAACATCACCATGAAATCCGGCGTCTCGGTCCTCGGCGGCTACGAAGGCGTTTCCGGCTCGCCGGGAATCCGCGACATCGACCTCTATATAACGACCATCGACGGCTCCACAGCGCGCGATGGCAGCCCGGCCTATCATGTGGTGATGATGAATTCCGTGACGAATACAGCGTTTGGCGGTTTTACGATCACAGGGGGAAATGCTAATGGTGAAGTGACAGAAGACGAATGCGGCGGTGGCGTGTATTGCTACTATGTGAACGAAACAAACACAATTGAGGATTGCCGGATTGCTGCCAATATAGCGAAGTATCGTGGCGGTGGAATGTGTCTTGACTCATCTCATTTAGCAATGATGCGCTGCTATATTCTCGATAACGAGGCTAAAGGCTCCATCAATACCGTTGTAGGGGGAATGTATCTGACTTGTTCCAATCCTGCGTTAACCGACTGTGTTATCAGCGGCAACACAACATTCGCTTTTTATAGTTCGGGCATTGGCGGGATGAGTCTTTCTGATTCGAATCCGGCATTAGTCAACTGCATAATCAGAAATAACTTTGGCGGGGGACTATGGGCTGGCGGTTGTGGTGGCATGTCTCTTTCCCGCTCAAATCCGACATTGATCAACTGCATAATCAACAGCAATTCAGGGATTGATGGAGGCGGAATGTCTCTGGGCTATTCCAGCCCGGCCTTGATTAACTGCACACTCAGCAATAATCACTCCAATCGAGCAGGAATATCTATCGGTTCTGATTCATATCCCGAGATTGTGAATACGATTATCGAGGGGCACAGCGGTTATGGTATACATGAAGGAAGTTCAAGTTCGAATCCGACTGCGATCAGCCATTGCCTGTTTTTCAACAACACTAACGGCGATTATTATGACTATGATAACGGCTCGCAGATTGGCGGCGCAACGATCAACGCAAACGTGGCCGAGGCGACGAACTGCTTCGGTGGCGATCCGTTGTTCGAGAACAAGGCGGACGGCAACTATCGCCTGCAGAACGGCTCGGCGGCGCTGGATCGCGGATTGCTGTCCAGAATGCCGGCGACCGACATCGCCGGTGTATCGCGACCCGGATCGGATGGTCTGGCGGACATTGGCGCATATGAGGCTCCGGCGGCCTATACGCCGGCGCCGGACACGAATCCCCCCGTATCATCTATTTTGACGATTCCTGAGCTCACTACAAGTGAGATTTTCGAACTCTCCTATTCGGTCGTCGATGTTGATCGTGGAGTGCAATACGTCCGGCTTTATTATCACAAGGAGGGCGGCGAATGGACGCAATACGGCGGCAACTATACGGCCAGTCCAATCTCATTCAACAGTTCGTCCACAGGCGGCGACGGGAATTACGAATTTTATACGCGAGGGATGGACAACGCCGGAAACTTCGAGTCTGCGCCGGCCGAAGCCGATGTTCATACGTTTGTGGCCGGTATAATCGGTCCGGTGGTTTGTGTCAAAACTGACGCCACGGGCAATGGAACAGGCATCGATTGGGTCAATGCCTGCAACACGATTTCGTTTGGATTGACGATTGCAGAAGCGCATGGGACTCAGGAAGTGTGGGTGGCAGGAGGAACTTATTCCGAGGTGATCACCATGCCATCGAACGTGATGCTGCGCGGCGGCTACGAAGGCCTCTCTGGAACTTCCGGAATCCGTGATATTGACCTCTATGTGACAATCATTGACGGCTCAACGGCACGCAATGGAGAGCCAGCCTACCATGTGGTGACGATGAGATCGACGACCAGCGCGACACTGGAAGGTTTCACAATCACTGGTGGGAATGCTGACGGAGGCTTCACAATTATTGGACTTCAACAAAGCGAATACTACGATCCGTATAGCAGCATCAGGTGTGGCAGCGGCGTGTATTGTTCCTATGTAAATGCGACGAACACGATAGCCAACTGCCAAATAATTGGCAACGAAGCGAACTATGGCGGTGGATTGGGTTTGGAGAACTCAAATCCAACAGTGATTGACTGTATGATTGACGGCAATGAGGCGATATCTTTTCTCTATCACATTTATCAAAATCATCAGTATAGGCTCGGTGGCGGATTGGGTGGAGGAATTTTTCTCAAATCATCACACCCCACGCTGTCCAATTGTGTATTTTTCGCCAATACAGCTTCGGTTAATGGTGGCGGGATCTATCTGGACTCATCCGATCCAACGGTGATCAACTGCACATTGAGCGGCAACCATTGCGAAGACTCTTCTAAAGGCGGCGGAATATATATTGGTGATAATTCCCAACCAGTGATACTGAATACGATTTTTGAGGGAAATACGGATCATGCGATTTATGAGGGAGACTACACCAGCTTTCCTACAATGCTGAGCCACTGTTTGTTTTATAATAATGCGGACGGTGATTACTATGACAACGAGACCGGATCACTGTCCGGGGCCACAACGATCAACTTGACTTTGACCGGGGCAAAGAATTGCGTGGATGGCGATCCGTTGTTCTTAGATGCAGCCAATGGCGACTTTCACTTGCAGGAAGGCTCAGCGGCGATCGACTTTGGAACCTCGATCAGCGCGCCCGTCACGGACATGGACGGAGTCGCGCGGCCCATGGACCGCTACGGCGTGGGTTTCGACGGCGAAAACGAAGGCTACGACATCGGCGTTTACGAATATCTCTTTGCCGGTGTCCTCCCCGCCCCCCCGAGCGACATCGCGGCGATCAGCGCGACAATCGAGAGCATCACCTGGGGTTGGCAAGATAACTCGGACAATGAGGCGGGCTTCACGATTTATTTTACCACTGGAACAGAGCTGTCATGGGCTGTCGCCGACATCCTGGCCGCCGACAGCACGAGTTGGTCGACCGGCTCGTTGGTGGTCAACACGCAATATCCACTGGGTGTACGCGCCTTCAGCCCCATGGGCGCGGGCAATCGCGTTCAAGGTGCTGGCTGGACGCTGGCATTGCCTCCGGTCGCCCCGATGATAGACAATCCATCAAGAACTTCGCTGGATGTGACCATCGGCGCGGGCGACGGCAATCCGGCGTATACGGAGTACGCTTTATACTCCGAAACCATGGGGCAATGGGCGCAGGCTGACGGAACGCTGGGGCCGAATGCGGTCTGGAAGACCGCCGCGGATTGGGGAACGGCGACGGTCAGCGGATTCAGCGGCGGGACGCTGCATCGTATCGCAGTCATGGCGCGCAATGGCGATGGGATCGAGACCGCGCTCGGGCCGGCAGCAAAAGCCCGGACGCAAATGATGCTCACGTATATCGCCGCTCCGTGCGGTATCATCGAGGGCGAGTCGGTGCAATGGATCGATTACGGCGGCGACGGCGCCCCGGTGATGGCGGTTCCCGTGCTGGGAAATTTCTTCGTGGACTGGAGCGACGGCCTGACGACTACGACACGCACGGATACGAACATAACGTCCGACCTTAACTTCACAGCAAACTTCAATCCCGGCGCGGCATGGATCTTATGTAAGTAACGACATGGCCTATGTCATTCACTCCCGGCGTAGTGTCTTATTCGGCAGGTTCTACTCTTGCGGCAGGATCATCACGACGACCTGTTCGAGGCGGTCGGCGTTCGCGGCGGGACGCACGATAGCGAAGGGCTGGCCCGTGACGCCGAGTTCGAGGCGCTCGATGCGGCCGATCAGCAGCCCCTTGGGCAAGAGCGAGGGGATGGCTCCGGCCATGCCGGAAGTGATCACTTCCTGCTCCGGCTCGATCTGCTCGTAGATGTCGTCGAAATGAAATTGCAGTTCGCCGGGCCGGCCGGTTCCCTGCACATGCCCCTGCAGCCGCGTTTCGCGGAGCATTGAGGCAATGGCGAAATGATCGTCGATGGTCAGCCGCACCAGGGCGGTGTTCGGTCCGGCGGTGATCACGATTCCGATCAGCCCCTCGTGGTTGATCACGGGCAGGTTCTCGCGCACGCCGTCGTTTGCGCCGCGGTCGATCTTGATTGAATGCGTATATTGATCGGCGCTGAAGGCGATGATGTTCGCCGCCACGATCGGAGTGTTGAGGATTTTCGTGTTGGGGATCAGCTGATTGACGCTTTCCAGCTTGGCCGTCTCCTCGCGCAGCAGGTCGCGCTCCATGCGCACACGGGCGAGTTCGAGGCGCAGTTTTTCATTCTCGGTTTGCAGCTTTCCGGCATGAAACAGCTGCTCCCAGAACTCCATCGCTTGCGTGTCGACCCAGGTGAGCGCGCGCAAGGGCGGCGATGTGACGAACAGCATGACGCGCACGGCGCGATTGTCCGGCAGGCGCTCCTGTTGGCGGTGCAGCAAGAGCAGCAGCCCAAACAACACCAGCGCCCCGAGCACGATGTACTGCTTGGCTTGGCTGAATTCGAACAGTTTCATGCTGCGATGCTAGCCCGAGCCAAGTCGCAGGTCAAACGAAACAACACAAGGAAGAATAACGCAGAAAAAAATAACGCAGAGGCGCAAAGGCGCGAAGACGCAAAGGACCGTAAAGAGAAAACGATATGGAGATATGGAGATGCTGGGGATTAGGGGATGACTTTATGCATCATCCGGATATGCTCAATCTCTTCATCGCTCCTCTCATAGAATGCATCGTGTGATAATTGGCGCATTAAAAGTGCATCATACCTTTTACATTGAGGACATTGAATGTGTCGCTCGATTCCCTTTTCATCTCCCAGCTTCACATCAATGACTCGCAAAAAAGCCTTTTCGCAATACGGACATAGAACTTTCTTTGATGGATTGACCGCTAATTCCGTCGCTGCATCAATCCACCTTTTATTTAGATCATTATTCATCTTTCCGCAATTCAACGTTGCGTTTCTTTGCGTCTCTGCGCCTTTGCGTTGCTTTAGTCGTCCGCGGCGGCGGATTCTTCGCTGTCATCCGCGGCGGCGGAGGTGCAGCCCATCGCGGCTTTGACCTTGCCGCGGATTTCGATCTTCAGGTCCGCGTTCTCGGCGAGGAAGCGCTTCGTGTTTTCGCGTCCCTGGCCCAGGCGCTCGCCGTTGTAGGAAAACCACGCGCCGCTTTTTTCGATGATCTTGTGCTTCACCCCAAGATCGACCATGTCGCCTTCTTCGGAGATGCCTTCGTTGTACATCATATCGAACTCAGCGAGGCGGAACGGCGAGGCGCATTTGTTTTTCACGACCTTGACGCGCACGCGGTTGCCGACTGGATCGCCGCCTTCCTTGATCGAGGCGATGCGGCGCACGTCGAGCCGGACGGAGGAGTAGAACTTCAGCGCGCGTCCGCCGGGCGTGGTTTCGTTGCTGCCGAACATGACGCCAATCTTTTCGCGGATCTGGTTGATGAAGATCACGATGCAGCGGCTGTGGTTGACGATGCCGGTAAGTTTGCGCATGGCTTGCGACATCAGGCGGGCGATCAGGCCGACGTGGGAGTCGCCCATTTCGCCTTCGATCTCCGCGCGCGGCACGAGCGCCGCCACGGAGTCGATTACGATCACGTCCACGGCGTTGCTGCGCACCAGCGTGTCCACGATATCGAGCGCCTGCTCGCCGGTGTCGGGCTGCGAGATCAGCATCTGGTCCAGGTCCACGCCGAGCTTGCGGGTGTAGATCGGATCCATGGCGTGCTCCGCGTCAATGTACGCGCAGACGCCGCCGAGCTTCTGCGCTTGCGCCACGCAGTGCAGCGCCAGCGTCGTCTTGCCCGATGACTCCGGCCCAAAAATCTCGATAATGCGTCCGCGCGGATAGCCCCAGACGCCCAGCGCGTGATCGAGCGAGAGGCAGCCGGAAGGAATCACGTCGATCCCATCGGGATTGAGCTGCTCGCCGAAGCGTTGAATCGTCCCTTTGCCATGCTGCCGTTCAATCTGAGCCAGCGCCAGTTCCAACTCTTTCTTCCGGTCCTTTGTCGCTTCCGCCATGTCCGTGGTTCTCCGTTTTTTATAGTTTTCAGAATTTAGTGTTCAGTATTCAAGGTCATGAAACAGAACGTCGCTTCCCAGTTTTGAATTTTGAACATTCAAATTTGTTTCGGATTTCGGATTTCGAATTTAGTGCTTATCGTCTCCGCCCAACGCTTCATCGAGAAGGGCGATGATCTGCGCCAATTTCGGCGCAAAATCGTCTGTTTGCCTCGGTCCATTTTGCGGCGCCGGCGCCGCTGCTTGCGGGATGTTGTCCAGTTCGTAGGCCAATTGAAAAGCGGCCAGGATCGCGGCGCGCTGCGTGGAGCCGATGCCGGATTTTTGCAGCGACTCAATGCGTTGCTGCGCGCGATCCGCGGCTTCGCGCAGACGATCCACGTCGTCCGGCGCGGCGCGCAGACCGAAATTCTGCCCCGCGATAGTCAGCCTGAGCGGCTGTTTTTCAGGATTCTCCGCCATCCTGCAAGAGCTCTCCAATTTCGCTGTCCACGGCGTCCAGCTCGCTGAGCAGGTTGTTCAGTTTGTTTTTCACGGCGCTTTCTTTGTTCTCGAATTCCGCCGATTGCTGGCTGGTCTGCTCGATCTGCTCCTTGAGCGCCGCGTTTTCTTTCTCCAGGTCGTCGACACGGATTTTTTGCTCCATATAACGATCAAGCAAACGCCGGACGCGCTGATCTAGTTGTTCCAGTTGTTCCATCATGAAAGGGAAACCTCGCTTGTTCAGGGGGGATTTGCCGCGCTTCGAATGCGAATAGAAAACCCCAATGGTTCGCATTTATCAACTCTTTTCCGCATTTTCTTCAATGGCGCCAATGGCGCGACTCCAGGAAATAGAATCGTAGAGGCCGCGCAGCGCAGGTGATTTCATACATGCGCTTTCCGTCTTGGATGAGGGAGGTCATAACCAATGGTGCAATTCCCAGAAATAGAATCGCAGAGGCTTCACAGTGTAGGTTATTTCATAGACACGCTTGCCGTCTTGGATAGCGGAGGTCATTTCGGCGTTGAATCTGCTCTCGTCGATAAGGCTTTTGGTGCGGCATTGATCGATGAAAACGGTGAGTTGCGCCGGCTTTTCCGACTGTATGGTGATGTTGATCAGCGGTTTGCCCAATACCGGCCGAAAGGCAACAATCTTGCATCCGGAGGACGCCGCTACGCCGTCGAATTTCTCACGCAGGGCCGCGATGGCATCCTTCGCTTCTTGCGTAGTCGGGGGCGTTTGGAGCGTGTCGGTGTACTTTTGAATCGGCGCCTGGTAATCGGCTTTGCCGGCGTTTTTCACCGTCAAGTCTTTGAGTGCGATGGTGAGCAGCCCGGTGGAGGTCGCGATTGCCACGCATGCTCCGGCGATGATGACTTTCACGGCGTTGTCCATTGTTCAGGCGCCTGCCTTGCGGTGGAGTGTTGAATGGAGCTGATTGTAATGATTCGATGGGGGAGCGGCAATAAAAAGAAAGATGTTGGATGGATTAATGGGAAAAAAATGAAATGAACGCAAAGATGCAAAGACGCTCAGCGCGCAAAGATTAGGTCATTGCATTCACAACGCAGAATGATCATTCTTTGTGTTCTCGGTGTGCTCTGTGGTGAATTTTACAAGGTTCCCGAAAAACAAAACGCCCGGCGCGGAGGGTGCGCCGGGCATCAGATGCAGATGATGTGCATGGTTCCCTGAAATTCAGACAGAAGTGTGGATTGAATCGAGTTTTAACTATCGACCTGGAGTCGATGCGCGGTCCACGCAGGATAAGATAGTGGTTGGTCCTGCGGGCCGGGATCGTCGAACGATCCCCTTGGCGTCATCGCATGCCACGCGGCGGTTGGGCCGCAGTGGACTCCTTAGAAAGGAGGTGATCCAGCCGCACCTTCCGGTACGGCTACCTTGTTACGACTTCACCCCAGTTACCAGTCTCTCCATCGGCAGCTTCCTCCCTTGCGGGTTGGTACACCGACTTCCGGAGAAACCGACTTCCGTGGTGTGACGGGCGGTGTGTACAAGGCCCGGGAACGTATTCACCCCGTCATTGCTGATACGGGATTACTAGCGATTCCGACTTCATGCAGTCGAGTTGCAGACTGCAATCCGAACTGGGGCCGGCTTTTTGTGATTAGCTCCACCTTGCGGTCTCGCGACACTTTGTACCGGCCATTGTAGCACGTGTGTAGCCCTGGACGTAAGGGCCATGAGGACTTGACGTCATCCCCACCTTCCTCCCACTTGCGTGGGCAGTCTCGTTAGAGTTCCCGGCATTACCCGCTGGTAACTAACGATAGGGGTTGCGCTCGTTGCGGGACTTAACCCAACATCTCACGACACGAGCTGACGACAGCCATGCAGCACCTCTACAGGACGCCGAAGCACACAGCCTTTCAGCTGCTTTTCCCTGCAGTTTAAGCCCAGGTAAGGTTCCTCGCGTTGCATCGAATTAAACCACATGCTCCACCGCTTGTGCGGGCCCCCGTCAATTCCTTTGAGTTTCAAC
>JAFGJS010000150.1 GCA_016928995.1 Candidatus Sumerlaeota bacterium
AAAACGTTAAAAAACTGCGATTCCGGAGGCAAGAAAAACCACCTTAAAAAATCGATTTTTTGTCTAGACAGAGGGGACAAGCTCAGTCATCATATTGAAATATGGTGAGTTAAACGCTGTTGGGTGTATACATTTTATTGCTTTTAACAACGTAGATGATTGATTTTTTTGAGGCGAATAGGTTTCTTAAGGTTTGTTGAATTGTCTTTGAGGGATTTTCATTCCGGGATAGAGTGGGTTCAGGTTCAATGCGGGAGAGAGGGACGGGGTAGAGAGTTTTATTCACCACGAAGACTCGAAGGCACGAAGGCGCCGTTTGAAGCATTGTCGCTGCTTCAGGCGGCGCTCTTGTTTTAGCGAGGCTTTGTGTGGTAGGGGCGATTGTCCTCAATCGCCCGTCTGTGGGATTAATATTTCCGGGCGATTTGGGATAATCGCCCCTACCGTCTGCTTTTCTCTCCGCGGTGATGCGAACATTCTATCTTTTCCAGGAGGCAGGTTATGCCATTAGTGCAGTTTCAACAGCCGGCCGGTTCGTTTTCGGGTCGATTGGGGAGCGGGACGGATTCGCTGGTTTATTACATGCTCGACGGGCGCGGCGTGGCGCGGCAGTTCACGCTGCCGACGCAGCCGAACTCGACCGATCAGTAACTCGTGCGGGGAATCTTCACGTCGCTCTCACAGGCGTATCAGACGTTGACGCAAACACAAGTCGCGGCGTGGCGGGATTCGCCAAAAACTGGACGCGGCGCGACCGGTTGGGGCGGGAGTTCACGCTGGGGCCGTTGCAGGCGTTTCAGCGGGTGAATTCGCATCGTGCGCTGGCCGGCGTGGCGGCCATGCCGCCGCCTTACATGGTTGTGCAATTTCCCCGGATTGAGGATAAAGTTTCGCTGATTCAAGGCGCAGACATGGCCCGCGCAGTCCAAGGAAACACTCACTGCGAATATCAATTAGTAGCGGTGTTTTTACAGCCTGTTAGACTTGCGGTTTGGCGCAGCCGTATCGGCCGTCGTATTTTTCCATGCCGGCTTTCAGCGCGTCGTCCACTTGCATCAAGGGCAGCCAGACCGGGCTGTCCACGTTGAGGTCGTCCGCTTGCAAGGGCAGCCCCAGGATGCCGCGCAGGCCGTTGAGTTTGGTCTTTTGCGCCTGCACGTCGGCGGCCGCGGCGTTGCGGTCGATGATCACGCGCCCGGCATACAACGTCGCCCATTCCGGCGAAACTGGAACCTTGATTTCCGGCGCGACGTTGTCGCAACTCTCGTCGCCCAGATATTCCGCTTCATCTTCCAGCGAATCCAGTTCGATCTTCGCATCGCCGGCGGTCTCCCAATAGTCGGCCTGCACATTGCCCATGATGATGTTGTTCGTCAGCGTCAGCGGCCACTTGCCCTCTTTCTGGATGCCGTTGCGGTCGGCGAAGGCGAAGACGTTATTCGAGACAGTAGCGACGACGGAGCCGTCGCATTTGAAGGAGTTGCCGGAAAAACTCTGCGCGAACGCGTCGTACTTCTCGGTGAACAGCACCGTGTTGTTCGTGATGGTGAATTTCGGCGCGGATGCTTCCTCGCTGCCCTGCCATAGCGAGCCGGCGTAAAGGCCCGTGCCGGTGTTGTTGATCACGAGATTGTTGTCAATCGTGACGATCGAATTCGCGTAGCCGTTCACGTTCAGCGCGCCTTGCGTCGGGGCGGAGTTCATGATCACGCAATTGCGCACTTCGATCTCCCAACGGCCTTCCAGATTTTTCGTTTTGCTGGCGGAGATTTTCAGCGCGCCGCTGTCCGGCGTCGGATTTTCGCCTGTCGTGGGATTGGCCTTGCGCACAAGCAGCGACTTGGCCTCGTCGCCGTACCGGTTTTGCGGACCTTGATCGATGATCAGCCCATCAATCACGATTTTCGGCATTTCCGTGCCGCCGCTTTCGTGGTATTGGTATTTGTTGAGATTGATGAACAAACGCGGGGCCGGAGTGTAGTTCTTGCTGTCATTCACTCCGGTCAGGATGGTCTTGCATTCGCCCCAGGGATCGCGCTTGGAGAAATCATCGCTATAGCCGCCGATGATCGACACAGGGACGAGAATCTCATCCGCGCCGTTCTTTCCTTTGCCCAGGTATTCACCGGTCGCGATATGCACCGTGTCGCCTGGCGCAAGTTTGCTGGCAATGTTCCCCAAGTCCCTGGCCGGTTCTTCCTTGGTTGCGGCCTTTCCTTTTCCTCGTTCGGCGGAAACGTAGTAATCCGTGGCGAAAGCATGACTGCTCGTGAAACAAAGTGATGCGGTGAATAAAGCGAGAAACCAGCGCGTGCAGATCGGCATAAGACACCTCCCGGGTGGTTGTCCGGCAATGTTCCACTTTTCTACGCCGGCATGTCAAGCCGTCATATCGCAATTCGCAGGCCGGAACTATGCTTGCGAACAATTCATTCGCATGCTGTTTTCGAGAATCCGGTTTAATAAACTGATCTTAAACGGATCGCGCAAATATGGAGTGCGGCGACGCGTCGCCGCTTTTTTTACACGGTATATTGCGACATATTGACCGGTGTTTTCCGCGCATCGTGAATGAATACGCGCATTCTGTGCTGTTTAATCGTATAATCGTGGCGTGAGCGTCACGCCACTCCAAAGCGGCGTCATGCCGCCGCACTCCATAGAACCGCTCGCGCGTAACATTTAGTTAATGAAAAACGAAGACGCGCGAGAAGGCGCGTCTTCGTGATTGTTTACTGGTTGCCTGGTTCGAGACCGGGCGGATTATTCTGGATTGGCTCCGAGAATTTTGTCGATCACGGCTTCGAGTTTGACCGGATCGAAGGGTTTGACGATGTAGTCCGCAGCCCCGGCGTCGAGTCCCTTTTTGATCGAGTCGGCGTGGGACGCGGCGGAAAGCATGACGATGGGGATGTCCTTGGTGGCTGGATCGGCTTTCAGCTTTTCGCAAACCTCGTAACCGTTGATCACGGGCATCATCACGTCGAGAAAGATCAGGTCGGGTTTTTCCTGCCGCGCCATGTCGATGGCGTCGAGCCCGTCAAACGCGAGCACGACTTCGTGGCCTTTGCCTTCGAGGAAGATGCGCACGACGACCTTGATGTCTTCTTCGTCATCCGCCAGTAGTATTTTGTGCGGCATGCTTCTTTCTCCTTATTCTGTGGTGTCCGGTCCCATGGCGATGGGGAGCACAATGCGGAAAACGGTTCCGGTTTCATCGGAGCGCGCCAGTTCAAGCTCACCGCCGTGGCAGTCCATCAGCGCCTTGCTGATGAACAGCCCCAGTCCGCTGCCTCCGAACTCCCGAGTCATGGTATGTTCGGCTTGTTGAAATTTTTCAAATATCTTCGGCTGGCTTTCTTTCGGGATGCCGGAGCCGGTGTCTTCAACGCTGATCACGCAATCGTTCCGGTCCCGGTCGACGCGCAACCAGACCTTGCCATTCATTTTGGTGAATTTCAGGGCGTTGTCCAGTATGTTTTCAACCACCTTGCTGAATTTATCCGGATCGATGTTAGCAACAAGATCCGGGGCTTCGTTGATATACTCAAGTTGGATCTTCTTATTTTGGGCGATTCGTTCGAATTTTGGCAGGATCGCGCGCAGGAATTCGTCCATGTTGTGCTTGCGTGCAATCAACATCATCGTGTCGTTTTCGATGTAGGTGGCGTCGAGCAGGTTGTTGACTTCTTTGATCAATCGCTCGGTGTTCTGCATGATCAGCCGCACCATGCTGTGTTGCGCGTCGTTCAGCCCTTCGCTGAGCGAGGTGTCGAGCATGTAGCCCGCGCCTTTGATCGACGTCAATGGCGTGCGGAGTTCATGCGAGATCATGGCGATGAAGTTGTTCTTGGCCTCGTCCATTTCGCGTAGTTTTTTCACTTCACGATGCAGGCTGCGGTCTTCGATGATGAAGACGACGGAATTCACTTCGCCGTTGTCCCGGTAGACGATGGATGCGGTCACGCCCAGGGGGATGTCCCGGCCGTTGGCGGGGCTGGTGAACTCGAAGCGCCGGCTCTGCGGCGCGCGCGAACGGACCGTGGCGTGCAGCAGACTGAGGAATTGATCGGCGTCCCGGGGATGGAGAATCTCGCTCAGCATCTTGCCGTGCAGCGATTCGGGCGCGCTGCCGATCAGTTGCGAGCCATAATAGTTGATGAAGCGCAGCCGTCCGTCCGGTTCGACGGTCATCAGGCCGCTGTAGATGCTGTCGGACATGCTGCGCAGGTTGCGTTTCACCATCTCGGATTGGAGCAGCATCTGCGCGTTGCCCAGGGCCATGGCGATGAAACTGGAAAGCGTGACTATCGTGCGCAGATCGTCTTTGTCAAAGGGCGCGCCGTCTTTTTTGTCGTTGACATTGATGACGCCGATGACGCGCGATTTGAGCTTGAGCGGCACGCACATGAAAGAATTTGAGCGGTATTTCGCGACACGGGAGTCTTCGTGATTCTTCAGTATTTTAGTGTCGCGCACCAGCAAAGGCTTGCCGTCCGCGGCGGCTTTGCCGGAATAGCCTTCTCCCAGGGGGACGGAGATTTTCGGCCATTGTCTGCGCGGGATGCCCGCGGCGGCGATCATGCCCAGCGTTTTGCTTTCCTCGTTGAGCATCATGATCGAGCAGCGCGAGACGCCCAGCATGGACTGGACCAGATGCACGGTGCCGCTAAGGACTTGATCGATGTCGGAGTCGTCCACCACCGCGTCGCTGATTTTGCCAAGAAGCTGCAACATCCGCGCATGGGTGGAACTGTCTTGGGGCATGCGATTCCTCTTGGCTTTTTCTTCTTTAGCGGCGCTCACAAGGCTTCCTCTGCAAACAAGGCCTGTTAAAATTAGTACTGCTGCCGCCCTATCAGCGCAAGCAGAATCGAGATCATCGTTCTGCTTATCGGCGCAATACGCAACCAATCTGAGGCGTATAAAAATATTTCGAGGCGGCGTTTCATCTTTCGCCGCCTTGACAGGCTGATCCGGAAGGATTATATCTTGAATCGCATTGCAAGTGATGAAACGGAGCGGCTGATGTCCAAGAACACCAGGCAACGCGAGGCGATCCGCGAAGTTTTCGAGCGTACCACGCGTCCGCTGGGGCCGAAGGATGTGTTGGCGGCGGCGCAAAGGGCGCTTCCCGGATTGGGCATCGCCACAGTCTACCGCAATCTGAAACTCCTCGAAGAAGAGGGGAGCCTCAAGGCGGTCCACCTGCCTGGGGATGTGCAGCTTTATGAACGCGCGGACCAAATGCATCACCATTTCTTTCATTGCCGCCGGTGCAACCGCTATTTCGACATCCAGGCCTGCCCCGGCGATTTTGACCGGCTTGTTCCTCAGGGATACAAACTGGAGGCGCACGAACTGATGCTCTCCGGGCTTTGCGATACGTGCGCATCGTCTCAATCCGCAAAGAAAGATTGACGTTCAATCCTGTTTTGCTGCAATCCATTCCATACAACGCGGTTTACGCAGCGCCGAAATATCATCAGCATTCACGCTTATCCCAAACCAGGGCAGGACGAACTGAATGACGCGGGGAAACGCGGTCGCCATCGTTTTTTATTACAGGAAAACAGCCCGTTATTCTTTCAATGTGCTGACCGGCGCGCTTGAGGACCGGTTGCCGCCGGAGGCGCCTATTTCGCTGTACTTCCCCAACACACGGGATGAGTTCCATCAAACTCTGCGCGAAGCCGCATCGACGCATCGCACCGTGCTGGCCTGCTGGTCGTTTTTTTCCATGGAATTCCTGGAGAACATCGCGGAACTGCAAGACTCGCGCAACGCCGCGCCATCCGGCAAGATCATGCACCTGGCTGGCGGGCCGCACGTCACGGCGGAGACACGCGAAACATTGCGCGCGGGTTGGGATTACGCCGCAGTCGGCGAGGGTGAAAAAATCATTCTCGATGTTATTGACGGCCTGCTTAATGGGCGCGATCTCAAGGCAATCAAGGGTTTGGCGTATTTGGAAGGAGAGCAATATTGTTCCAACGGCGCGGGCGAGCGGATGGTGCTCGACGACTACCCTCCGTTCGCCGTGAAGCATCGCCGCTTTAATCCCATTGAAATCACCCGTGGCTGCATCTACGCCTGCCGTTTTTGCCAGACGTCATACATGTTCAAAGCCCGCTTCCGCCACCGCAGCGTGGATAACATCTGCCGCTATGTGGATGCGTTGAAGCAGCGGGGCATGAAGGCGATGCGCTTCATCACTCCAACCTGCCTGTCATATGGCTCGCAGGATCATAACGTGAACCTGCCGGCGATCGAGGAACTGCTGCGGCGCGTCCGCGAAACCCTTGGCGAAGGCTATGGCGATATTTTTTTCGGCTCCTTTCCCAGCGAATGCCGCCCGGAGCACGTGACGCCCGAGGCGTTGCAGGTTCTTAAACGCTACGTGACCAATGGCAACATTATCATCGGCGCGCAGTCCGGATCGGAACGGATGCTGGAACGCAGCATGCGCGGACACGACGCGGAGTCAGTCCGCCGCGCCTGCCGCGTCGCCCTGGAGCATGGGTTCCAGCCCAATGTGGATTTTATTTTCGGCATTCCCGGAGAAACCGAGGAGGACCGGCGGCTCTCGCTGGTACTCGCCCGGGAGTTGGCTGCGCTTGGCGCCCGGATACATGGCCATACCTTCATGCCGCTGCCTGGAACGCCATTCAGGAATCAGCCTCCCGGCAATGTTCCACCAGACTATCTTGTTGAATTTGAACGCCTTACATCTCATGGACGGTTCTATGGTCAATGGAAAAAGCAGATCGAATGGGCTCAGCAGCTCGCCCACCAGCGTCCAACACGCTAACCGGACCGGTGTGCACCATTTCGGTGCGAGCACTAATCGGGGCTAATATTACATGAAATTGTGAGAAATAGTGGTTTTCACTATTATGAAAAGCACAATCTATGTGGTTTTTTCGAATTCATGTCAGTATTGATCACCGATAGGATACAGTTCAACTGCACAATAATGAAATAGTGTTAAAAAAGAGCTGGACAACATACCTTTCATCGAGTAAAATGGAATCTAATGTAACTGAAGATTTCGATTTAAAGATTGATTCTGTTTATGCTATGAAATTGAGAGCGCCATTTTTTTCCGGAGCTCATTTTATGTAAGTTGCAGTGGGTTGTTCAATATTGTGCTTGCGATGGGGAGAGTTTTGCGGAATGTAAAAATCCCGCAAAAGTTTTATGGCGCACAAAAGAGTGGATTGCTGGTCCAAAAAATGGCGGTTTCTTTCTGGATGCATTATGGCATACAGAAATGATGCAATCACGATTCTGATCAACCTCGTTCCACACTTTCATCTCTTTCCCCCAACCATGAGCAGACTATAACCATAACAGTCTGTACAAGAAAAATTCAGACTCGATCCAATTGGAAAATGAGTCAACAACAGAGAAAACAAATAATTTCATCAATATTCCGTCATGTTTTGGAGGACGTAGAATGTATTCTTTTAATCACAATGTACTGAGGCGATTGGTCTTACTAAGCCTGGGCGTTTTTGCGCTGATGCTGCTGGGCAGCCGTCAGGCGCAGGCGCAGCGGCAGGTCGAAGAAATCTATTTCGTTCCTGCGACCACAGACGAGGTGCACAACGCTTTCGATGTGATTTCCGATGACGCAATCGGCACTACAATTCGTAACGTCATTTCAATCGCTCTGAGCGAAACCAATACCATTGTCATCTACGATCATTGGGAAGACGGATATGAGGCTGATATTGAGCATCCGACGCAGTTGACGGGCGACGCTGCCACCCAGATCTGGGGCGATGGCGATCTTTCCAACGGCTATTTAGCGGAATATCCCACGGATGTGTTCAGCGCCGGGGACATTATCTCGTTGATCAGCAATGTGGAAGTTCCACGCGATTCCGACGATGTCTATTATGACTCGCGAGACAAGTTCTACGTCTCGACGCTCGCCGCGCCGACATTCTACCTCTGGCCGACCAATCCGGGCGCCGTGCTCGCCGGCGCGATGGAAATCTACAGCGTCAACGAATACGGCATGGAATTCATCGCCCCAGTCGGCAAGGACACTTCAAATGACGAAAGCATGTTTGAGTATGCGGTGCTTTCCATTATGGCCAGCGAGGATGATACGCTTGTGCAGGTGGACACTGACGCTGACGGCGATTATGATATCACTGAAACAATCGACGCAGGCGAAACAGTTTTCACCACGCAATCCAATGCTTCGACCGGCGGCATCAATGAGGGCGCTCACGTCCTGGCTGACAAACCCGTGCAGGCGCATCTCATTACAGGCGATGTCAACTCCAGTTGGGAATGCCGCTTTTTCACATTGTTCCCCACCGAGCGCTGGAGCAATCGGTACTACAATCCGGTGTATTCCCATTACTACAATCCGCCCGGCCCCGGCAACACGCAAACCAACTACGCCGATGTTTTCATCTATAATCCCAATGCCTCCACGGTTCGAGTTTACACATACGACGGCACAGGGGGCGAGACGGATAATTATGTCGATGTCGGCGCCGGGACGACCGCTCGATATCAAATGCCTTTTACAGCTCGAGGCGTTCGTTTCACGAGCCAGGACGGTAGCCCATTTTTCGCGATCATGACGATGGATCGCGGCAGCACCAGCTACGACTGGGGCGCATCGTTGATCCCGGATAACGAATTGACGCCTGTGATTCTTGTCGGCTGGGGCGATGGCGCCGAAGACACGGACAACGACGGCACTCCCGACGCGAACGGAAACCCTGTCTGGATCATGTCGCTGAGCGCAACCACCCTGTACGTCGATTATGACGGCGATCCCGACACCGGCGCTTACACCGATTCTCTGGGCAACCATGTTGATGAGGTTATCACGCTATCAGATTATGGCGTCACCAAAGTTTTCGACAATTCCGATAATTCTCAGACCGGTTTGCGCGCATATACCCTTAACGGCGCCAATATCGTCGCCGCTTGGGGCCAGGACCGCGCGAATGCTCAGGCCGGCTCTCCCTATCTGGACGTCGGCACAGCGGTCCTGCCGCTGCCCCTGCTGCTGGGCACTAAGGACTTCACACTAGCAGACGATGCCAACGGCGACGGCATGCCTTCGCCGGGAGATACGATTCAGTTTATTGTTCATATTCGCAATGAGGCAGGCATTCTGCTGGGCGACATCAATGTCCTCGACGAACTGGAGCCTTACCTGATCTATGTGGAGGACTCTACAACGTTGAACGGTGCGCCGGTGGCGGACGACACATTGCCGACATCGACGCCTTTCCCGCTTGACGAAGCAGGCTACGACATCACGCCGCTTCCCTATGAATATGCGACCTCGATGACCTTCCTGACTGTCATTCAGGATCCGCTGCCTGCCGGCGTCGACTACCTGGAAAACGAAGTCTATATCGAAAGCGTATTTGGCTCGGCTGATTTCGAGGTCAACACCGAAATCTCCGACGTTGCGGCCGTTCCGGATCTTGCGATCACCAACGTCATAGACACTGACCCAGTCGTTCCGGGCGGGACGATCGACTACGTGATCGACTACGCCAACCTCGGCGATCAGGATGCCACGGGCGTCGTCATCACGATGGTCATTCCGGCCAACACTTCCTTCAACACGGCCGGCTCTGATCCGGCCTGGGTTTGCACGCCCGATGAATATGAAGGCAGCACCTGCACGTTGACCATCGGCGATCTGGCTGGCGAAGGCGCAGGCAGCTCTGTGACATTGAGCTTGTACGTCGATACGCCATTTTTCCCCAGCAATAGCCCAATCCTCAATTCATTCTATATTGAAGACGACGGAACAAATGGCGTCGATTCCGATCTGACCAATAACACATTCAACACATCCACCGATGTTGATACGGATACAACCATCACCGCGGTAAAAACCGACGCAATTACCAGCGGCGGCGCCAATGGGCTCGTTGGACCTGGCGACGTGATTGAGTATACCATCACCTTGACCAATGTTGGTTCTATTGACGCGGGTTCGGTGGTGTTCACGGACACTCCGGACGCGGCGACGGAACTGCTGGCCGGCAGCGT
>JAFGJS010000151.1 GCA_016928995.1 Candidatus Sumerlaeota bacterium
AACATTATCGCCAATTCTTTCATTCTTGAAGAAGTCACATAGCAGATTCACATTTCATATCGCAAACAATTTTCGACAAAATCCGCACGGACTACTCGTTTATGTTTATCGATCCTTTGCGCGTTTTGCTTGCATCCTCGGCATGAGCCGGCGAAAATGACGCTCAATGTGCTGGACGCGCTTTCTGAGAAGATGCGTTTTTGTTTTGGCATTTCAGCAGCGGAGCATCCCCATCATGCCGCAATTCATCATCACGGCGGGTCCGGGTCAGGGCCAGCGTTTTGAGATTCAAAAACCATTGATTTCCATCGGCCGCAGCCCGTCGAATACGTTGACGCTGAACGACAAACGCATGTCGCGGTTTCATGCGGAGGTCGTACAGCGCGACGGCAAGTATTATATTCGTGATCTGGGCAGCAAAAACGGCACGCTGGTCAATCAGAAGCCGGTGCGCCAGGAAATGCCGTTGTGTTACGGCGATGAGATTGAATTCGGCGAAATCATCCTGACCTTTTGCCAGTCGGAGAGCGAGTCTCGTCCGCCGCGCGAGGCGACCGTGATCCTGGATAATTCCAGCTGGGGCAGCCTGCGCAAGGAAGTTCCGGCGCAAATCAAAATTCCCACCACGCTGGCCGAGCTGCAAACGCGTTTCAATAAATCGAAGCAGGAGCCGGACGCCGTCGCGAGCCATCGGCTTGATGTGCTGAGCAAGGTGCTGGAAGGCATCCGTTCGATTCTTGATCTGAATGAATTGCTGGGCGCCGTGCTGGACAGCGTGATGCAGGTTTTCAAACCGGATCGCGGCGTGATTCTGCTTTACGACAAGAGCGGCAAAAATCTTGAGCCGCGTTCGCAGCGCAATATCGACGGCGTCAGTGACGACTTTGCCATCAGCCGCACTATTGTGGACCAGGCGATTGAAAAAAAGGCATCGGTGCTGGTGGCCGACACCAAGCTGGACGACCGTTTCAACGTCGCACAGAGCATCATTCAAAGCAGCATCCGCACGGCGATTTGTTCGCCGTTGATCTGCAAGGACGACGTGGAAGGCGCGCTATACATTGATACGCAATCGAGGCTGCTGAGCTACAACGAAGGCGATCTGGACCTGCTGAATAACATCGCCGGACTCGCAGCCGTCAGCATCGCCAACGCCCGTCTGCACGAGCACATGGTGCAGCAGGCCAAGATGCAGCAGGAACTGGAGATCGCCAGTCAAATCCAACGAACGCTGATCTGCCACGAGATTCCGCAGCCGCAGGGTTTTGAGATCGCCGCCGCGACGCTTTCCGCGCGCGAGGTGGGCGGCGATTTTTACGATTTCATTCCGATTGGCGATTCGCACCTTGGCGTGACGCTGGCGGATGTGTCCGGCAAGGGCGTGCCCGCCGCGATTCTTGCTTCCTCGTTGCGCTCCGCGTTGCAGGTTAAGGCGCGCGATTCACGGCAGGACATCAAGGAAATCATCCAGGACATCAACCGGATGACCTACCGCGACACAATGGAAAACATGTTCGCCACGCTCTTTTTTGCGATCATCGACATTGAACAGAAAACGATGAATTTCATCAACGCCGGCCACGACGCGCCGTTTCTACTGACTCCCGACGGCCAGGTGCGCGAACTGGAAGCTGGCGGCACGGTGGTCGGGATCTTTGAAGATACGCTTTGGGACAGCGATCAGGCTCTTCTGCCGCCGGGTTCGGCGCTGGCGATTTTCTCCGACGGCGTCACGGACATTCGCAACGCAAAAGGGGAGATGTTCGACCGCAACCGGCTCCAGAAAGTCCTGCAGAAGAGCCTGACACTGACCGCACATCAGATCATGGAGCGCGTCAGCGAACAGGCCTTTGAGTTCAAAGGCGACGCCGCTCAGTTCGACGACTTCACCCTGATGATCATCAAATCGTTGCCCGCCGCTAACGATTTCCAAGAGCAGCAAGAAACCGAAACCATCGAGCATAAAGCGCTCCGCCAATAAAAAAGCGGGGCTTCTTACGCAGTCAAGGGATGTAATGGTCACGTATGGACTTAGCCACAGCGCGACCCATCGCCTTGCAGCCTTTCGCCGTCGGATGCACGCCGTCCGAGCCGATGTATTCATCGATATGCGGATACACGACGGAGTAAAGGTCGTTGATCGGCACGCCCTCGGACTCCATCAGCGCTTTCGCCGCCTTGTTGTACTTGATGACATCATTGTTGTCCCACCACCACATGCCCGGCACGACGGGCATGGGCTTCACCGGCGTCGTGAGGGCGAAGATGATTTTCGGCGTATAGTCGCGCAGCCGGTTCAGGATGAACCTGAGATTCTCGACATACATATCCACCGGCATTTGCTCCGGGCTGCGATTCGGGTTGTGCCCCAGGTCGTGCAAGCCGTTGTTCCAGTGCACGATTTGCGGCGTCGCTGTTTCCTTGATCCAGATGTCTAGCGTGCTCAGCGTGTATAAAGCATACTGGCAGTTATCCCAGGGACCGATCACGTAGGCATCGTCGCCCAGTTCCACGGTGGCGTACGGCTGGTAAAACTGACGGATCGAATCCCCCAGACACATCACGAGCTGCGGTGTTGATACGACCGGCAAGGCCATTTGAATCGTCCTTTCTCAGCGCAGGGCTTGATAGCTCGCTGGACGATTCAGTCGCCCAAATTCAAGCCAATCAAGCGCGCCGTTTGGATCATCGCATGATCCAGTGGAATTGTTTTCTTTTTCCCCGCCACTTGCTCCAGCGCAACAGGTTCCAGATGGTCCCCCTTAACGCCGATCATCACGCCAAAAGTCCCGTCAGCCATCAACCGGGCGGCCTTGACGCCTAATTGCGTCGCCAGAATCCGGTCCGTCGGCGTCGGAATGCCTCCGCGTTGAATATACCCCAGCGTAGTGATCCGGGTTTCCATCTCCAGCCGGTCTTCCAGCATTACCGCCAATTCACGACTAGCCAGATGACGGCCTTCTTCATGCGCCAGAGATTTCGACACCTTCTTAGTATGTATCTTTTGCTTTTTCTTGCCAACAGAATCTAACGTAATTGCGCCTTCGGCCACGCTGACCAGGCTGAAACGGCGTCCCCGGCTGCGTCGGTGCTCCAGAGCCGCAACAATGCTGTCGATATGAAAGGGAATTTCAGGGATCAGGCAAACATCCGCTCCACCGGCCAGACTTGCGCCAAGCGCCAGCCATCCCGCATTGTTCCCCATGATGTCAACCAACATGATTCGATGATGACTGGACGCAGTCGTATGCAGCCGGTCGATCGCCTCCGTTGCGATCGTCATCGCCGAATCATAGCCGAAAGTGACGTCCGTTTCGGCCACGTCATTGTCGATTGTTTTTGGTAGTGTTACGATATTTAAACCGGCCTGTTTCAGATGAAGGGCGTTCTTTTGCGTGCCGCCGCCGCCAATGCACACCAGGCAGTCGATCCCCAGACGGCGGTACGTCTCCACGCATGCGCCGGTCATATCGCGAAACGTGCCGTTTTGGGCGGGGTACTTGTTCGGCTTGATTCGGCTGGTTCCCAGCACAGTCCCGCCGCTTGTCAACAGCCCGATCAGATCGCGGTCCGACATATGCACGATGCGGTTTTCGATCAATCCGGTGAATCCGTTCAGAACGCCGATGACCTCCGCGCCGAATGCGTCGCGCGCCGCCTTGGCCACGCCGCGAATGGCGGCGTTCAGCCCAGGGCAATCCCCGCCGGATGTCAGGATGCCGATGGTTTTCACCTGGCTTGGTTGATAAGGCATGCTTTTATCCTCAACATCATTGATTTCGCTCTTGGGTATTATGCAAATCACATTGCCAGAAAACAATCGTTAAATCAAAGAGGCGTCGTACATGCAGATGCCTATTCCTCATAATCCCAAAGGCGGGCTGTTTCCAGAGTCTCCTGTAGTATAATCGCCCGTTCTTCATCGGTAAAATCATTTTGGTAATAATCGGGCGGCGAGATCTGTGATGCGAAATAATCAATAATCGGTTCAGCGCCGGGGAGTTCGAGATGCTCGAACATCGCTTGCATTTTTTTAGCGGGCGCGGCGCAAAGGTCTTCATAACGGATGATCATCGTCGATTCCCGCAGTGCTGTGTTGTGCTCCAGCCTTTGATGCAGCCACCTGTACAGCACGCTCCAATAGCGCGCCCAGCCGCGGATCGATTGATGCGGATCGCCCCAAAAATCGAGGATTTCCCGCATGACTTGCGCGTCGCCGGTGTTGATGGGCCGCACATCGAGGCCGAATTCGAAATGTCCGGCTCGCTGCAAGTGGCGCAGGACCGCCGGATTTTTTTGCTCCATCCGGCAGAAAAGTTTATGCTGTTTGATCAGGCTGGACAGGTGCTGCTCCGGGCGCCTGATTGCCAGCACGAAACGCGCGTCAGGGAAGAGTTTCAGCAAGTACTCCAGCCGCGTGATGTTATAATTCCCCTTCGCCGCATAGCGCGGCGCCTTGCGCAACATCAGCATCTTTTGAAGATGCCTGCGATAGAACTCTTCAAACTTTGCGTTGTATGTCGAGGCGTCCTTCACGGAAGATTTCCGGATCGCATGCGCATCGGAAAAGAATGCCATCCAAAGCATCTCTTCCATCGCCTCCGGACTGTCCGATGTGATCTGGATGCGGTCTTTGTGCGTTCGTTCGGCCGGCATTTGCTTCTGGCGCGGCAGACCGCGCAGCATCGCATTCCAGACGCAAGGCGTGAAGAGGAATGGAAAGTCGCTATACCGGTGCGTGGCCACGTCCGGATGACGCGACACGATCTCAAGCAGGATCGTCGTCCCGGCGCGCGCAAGCCCGGTGATGTAGATCGGACGGTCGATGGGATGTTGGTCGAGTCTGCGGCGCAGCCAGCGCGTCTCAAGATTTCCCAGTTGCATAAAAGCGGGACGATTGCCGCAAACCAAGGCGCCGAGAAGCTGTTGATCGAACGGCACATCGGCTTCATCCGTAGACTTTGCCTCGGCCGAGGCTTTGCGGCGCTTCCGCGATGATGAAACGCGCAGGGCGATTGCGCCAATGATGAATGGAGTGAAGAGCCAGAATTCCCAACCGCGCATCCAAAGCGGCCCCAACTGAGTGAGTTCGCGACGCGTCAGGTCAAACTCAATCTTGTCGTACTCAGCCCACGCCGGATCGTCGGACAGGAAGCCGTTGGGATTGCCGATGAGGACATTCCACCAGCGCCGCCGGTGAATCACGTTCACCGGCTTTTTCGCGGATATGCTCAACTGCACTCCTATGTCATCCGCTACCCAATCGAATCGCTCCGAGTCCGGCGACTCGTTTGCTTTTATGAGCAAGGTTCGCTCAACCGGCGCCGAGTCTTCGATCGGGTAGAACACAGCGTTCAGCGTCTGATCGGGCATCGGAGGTTGATAGGTGTAAGAGTCGCTCAGCCAAACCAGCAGCATCAGGAATGGAATCGCGGAGACCAGCGTCGGCAGCAGCGCGATTCCGGCTTGGCGCAAAGAGAGCGTCAATGTATGTCCGATGTTGGCAAGCAGGCCGCGAAAGTCATGATCGCCGTCGATTAACTCGCTGCGCAGCCGTTTCAATTCCGCGCTGATATTGTCCAGCGCCGCTGTCGGCGCCAGCCATTCATAGAGGAAGTTACAGAGCCAGGCCAACGCTACAGCCCAAAGAATCATCGTCAGCCATACCGGCAGGAGCAGCTGCAACAGCGTTGCCGCAAGATCGAATACGGGATTCAATAGATTGAAAAAGCCCATTCGCGCTCCGATGGCGGGGATCAGGAAATCACCAGTCATTCTTGTTTGTCGATGAACCGCGGGGTAACGCCAGCGTCATCGCCGCCATCTTCAGTGTCCGGTTCAGGATTCATCCGCTCGCGCCGTTTGCGGAGAAACAGCCGCAAGGGATACAGCGCGACCAAGAGCACTGCGATGATCACCCCGGCCAGCAGCGCGATGACATAACCGAAGAACTGAAGGCCGACTCCCGGCCCGACGTAGCCCAGCAGACACATGCTGATGAGCGGGGAAAGCAATACAGAGGAAAGCATAAGCTCAGTCCTTGTCTGAATCGATCGATTGGTGAAATTAATTCTGCCAGAGCCCTTTCGCCAGCATTATTGTCCGGTCGAGCTGTGTTGTTGTTCTGAATCGCTGAGCGCGCTGGAAAGCTGAAGGAAAGGCAATTCCTCCGCCGTGAATCTTTTCGCGCCGCATATGATGGCGATCCAGGACTTCCCTTCTTGCTCCACGCGATAAGGACTATGATACTCCCAGACAATCTCGCCGTCGTGAGTGATTTCGAAAATCCGCCCACGGTGCGATTCATCGATTAGTAAATTCTCATTAGGCAGCAGTTGCTGGCATCCGCGCCCATCCGAATCAAAGGGATGCTCAGCGCTGCCGTGATATTCCCATTCAATTTTATTCGTTTTAGGATTATATTCAACAATCCGCGACCGTCCTTCTTCGCCTCCTTCTCCTTTTCTGCCGAGATTGTCAAATATCAATATGTTCCCATTATCCAAAATATCGGGATCATGCTGTAGTATCCATGAATTCTGTGCGAACCATGTCACTGCTTTTGTCTTTGGATCGACAACAACCAGTGCGTCTATCTCGCGAATGGAAACAAGCAATTGCCCTTCTTTGGCGAAAGGAAATACTTCGCTTTCATGCTTGGTGATATAGCGCACTTTGTTACAATGAAGAACGTCTCCTCCTATGTCGTTTGATGAAACCTGAGTCCATGTGAAAGGCGAACGCTCCATTGCATCAAACATGGGTATACGCATTAACTCACGTCCATCTTCGGGTGTAAGCTGCACGAGGAAATCCGTCAGCATGAGATTTCTGGAAGGGATGAATTGTTGCGTCATTGTGTATATCTTGCCGTCTTCCCCGAGATCCAAATCGTGATGCACATGCTCGGAATATTTCCAGATGACTCTGGAATCTTTATCAAGTTTCGCTAATCCATATCCATAGGGGGTTTCCGCATGCGCCTCGTAGAGCACAAGGATGTCGCCGTTGGGAAAGAGATGGAAGTTCCGATACTGGATATACTTTTCAGGCACGGGATGTTCGAGATGTACGGGATCCGGCCATACATCATAGAACGGCCTGTTCCAACGGTACAACACGTTCCCCTGCATGTCGATCAGTTGAATCTCCGTGGAATGCCCCGAGCAAAAGACTGTGTATCCGTTGTAACAAGCCTTCGGCTGATAGATCGTCACTTCTCTTTTATCATGATCGACCGGAAAGTAGAAATCATTCAGCCTTCCCATCGAAAGCATTTTATGTCGTGAATGCTCCGCTTTCATTCCAACGAAGGCACGGTCAAATGGGGAATCCAAATAAAACGGAAAAATTTTAAAATAAACGCTGAACGCGCCGCCAAGATATAAGAGAAAGCCAAGACTGAGCAGAGAACAGGCATAAATGAATTGGTCGAGCCATGGGCGTTGATTTTTTTGCTTTTGTTTGTTGGTCATCTTAACCTTGCTTTGCTTCACATTGTATTACGGATTCAATGAATTTTTTTGTGCATCGAGCTGCTGGAGAAACGGCAGTTCCTCAGCCGTAAAGCGTTGTCCGGAACACAGGTTCGGCGCATAGGATACGCCGTTGAACACTAACTCCGTTTCGCTGTAATATTCCCACACAATTTCCTTTTCGCGGGTGACTTCCAGCATTCGTCCCTCATCGGAAACTGTAATCAACACATTGCCGTTGGGCAAGGGTTGCTGGCATCCGCGAATTTCCGAATAGAGCGGCTCTTCCGCTGTGCCTCGGAATTGCCAGACGATATCGCCTTTGCGCGGATCATAAATCAAGACGCGAGAAAACATGCCTTCCTTTTCCAGGCCTCGGTTGTCAAAAAGGATGATGTCGCCTGTGTCTAAAATGTCCGGATCATGTTGCCTGGCCCAAAATTGTTGCGCGGCCCAGCGCAAATTGCGGCTTTTCGGATCCAGAATCACCAAAGTGTTAAGTTCACGAAATGAAATCAACAGGTCGCCTGGTTCGGCGAATGGCAGCACGGCGGCTTGTTTCCGGGTGATGTACTTGATGGAGTTCGCATGCAGGCAGTCGCCGGTTTTATTTTCCAGCGGGAAATCGAAGCGGGATTGCACCAGCGCGTCATAAAGCGAAATGCGGTCGATCTCCTGTCCATCCGAATTCAGAACTACGGCGTATTCCGCCAGGATCGGCAATTCAATGCCGGATGATTGTGGCGGGTCAATATATTTTTGAGTCAGGCAATAAATGTCGCCGTCTTCGCCGATGTTCAGATCGTGATGCGCGTAATCCGCGAAACTCCAGATCAGCCGTGAATTCAAATCGATTTTGGCGATCCCGTAGCCATACGGCGTGTCGCCGTATCCTTCATACACCGCCAGAACATCGCCGTTGGGCAGCAGATGAGCCTGATGGAAGGTGATGTTGTGTTGATGCACGGGATGCTCGATATGTTTTGGCTCCGGCCAAACCTTGTGAAACGGCAGCGACCAGGAGTGCGCCATTTTTCCATTCATATCGAGCAACACCGCTTTCGGCGAACTGATCACGGTGCAAAAAGTATAGCCGGGCCACGTTTTTTCCGGCACATGACGCGTCACGCCGGTCGTAGCGTGAGCCTTGGCGTAAAAATTACCCAGTCGGGGCGCGCCTTTCGCGGATCGCCATTTCGTTTTTTGGGCTTCGATTCCAATGAACGCTTTATTGAGAATGGAATAAGGGAAGATTTGAAAAAAGACCGTCGATGCGCCGGCAAGATAAGCAAGGCAGAAAATCCCTGCGATAAACATACCGCGAAACCATGCGTCCAATCGGTCGGTTGATGACGAGTGAGATTTTTGCGACATGGGCGCTCCTGTTTGTTCAATCAATGCGTCTCTTATCGATAGCAAACCATTTATCCATGATGGAAAACAAATATGCAAGCATCGATAGAAAGGCCAGTTTTTGTTGCATATGCCTGACAATTGCAAATAAATATCCGTTCAGAGCTGAAAAAAACGCAAAAAAGACTTGATTTTCATCAGAGCCATGCATCTATATTATAACTGTTTGAACGTGAGTTGCACACACATTGCCGGTTTCCGTTTTTCTTTACCACACAGGACGGCAAGCCTTTCTTCCATTCCCAAATTAAATTCCGCGTGAATGAAGCTGAAAGAGCGCCTTAATAAGGATAATACACCGGATTGGATTACGGCTTGCTTTGATGGAGCGCCGCCCTCGAGTGAATGGGCAGTATCGCTTCATTGAGAATCCCCGAAGGCGGCTGATCAAGGCTTCGGCGCAGGACGCGCCGCATAAACGAACGGATACGCATGGCGGATCAAAAACGGCTTTACCTCATCGACGGCCACTCGCAGATATACAAGGCTTTTTATGCGATTCGCAATCTGTCGAATTCGCAGGGAACGCCGGTGAACATGGTGTTCGGCTTCTCGCAGATTCTGCAGCGTGTGCTGAAGGAGTTTGAGCCGGAGTATATCGCGGTGATTTTCGATTCGCCGGGGAAGACATTCCGCAATGAGATCTACGCGGATTACAAGGCGAATCGGCAAGCGCCGCCGGAAGACCTGAGCGCGCAGATTCCGCTTGTGATGCGCATGCTGGACGCCTTCGGCGTGCCGCGGATGGCCAGGGAAGGATTCGAGGCCGACGATCTGCTGGCCACGCTGGCCCGGGAAGGCGCGCAGCAAGGCTGCGAGGTTTACATCATTTCGTCCGACAAGGATTTGTTTCAACTGGTCAATGAACGCGTGAAGGTCATCAATATCCAAAACGACAAGTTCACGATCATTGGCGCGGACGAAGTGAAAGAAAAGATGGGCGTGCCGCCGGAGCAGATGCTCGATCTGCAAGGGCTGACCGGCGATCCGGTGGACAACATCCCCGGCGTGCCGAAGGTCGGACCGAAAACGGCGCTGAAACTGCTGGAGCAATTCGGTTCGTTGGACGCCGTGCTGGAGCGAGCGGAGGAAATCACCAGCAAGGCCCTGCGCGAACGGATCATCGAGCACGCGGAGCAAGCGCGCATTTCGCGCCACCTGGCCGCGCTCGACGATAGCGTGGAATTGGAACTTGGACCGGAGGAGCTTATTCGCGGCGCGGAAGACCGGGCGGAACTCGCCCGCTTCTTCGCTGAAATGGAATTCCGGCAGTGGATGCGGCAATATCCGTTGGAGGGTGAATTGCCGCCGGAGGAAGCGGCGCAGATCGGACCGTCTGTCTTCGATACGCGGCATTATGAAATCGTGGACAGCGAAAAGGCGCTGAAACGCTGGGTGGAACGTCTGCACTGCGATAAGTCGCTGGCGTTCGACACGGAAACCGACGGCCTTGATCCATTTTCGTGTCCACTGGTGGGTATCTCGCTGTGTAATGAACCGGGACACGCGATCTACATTCCGGTCGGCCACGCCACGCTGAGCGAGGATCAACTCGAGCTTAAGCAGGTTTGCGTGGCGCTCGGTCCGGTGATGGCGGATCCAAAAACGCCGAAGGCGGCGCATAACGCGAGCTTCGATCTGAAGACGCTGGAGCGTCACGGCATGCCGGTGCGAGGACTGGTGTTCGACACGATGATCGCCGCGTTTTTGCTTGAGAGCGATCGTCGCATCGGACTGAAAGCGCTGGCGCGTGAGTTGCTGAACATTCAGATGACCGAAATCGAGGAATTGATCGGCTCCGGCAAGAACCAGTGCAACATGAGCGACGTGGAAATCCAGCGGGCCGGAATGTACGCCTGCCAGGACGCCGATGCCACCCTCCGGCTGATGCAACTGCTCAAGCCTGCGATCGACAGTTCGCCGATGCAGGAATTGTTCTATGACATTGAAATGCCGCTGATCGAAGTGATCCACCGCATGGAGGTGGAAGGCGTCCGCATCGATGCGGAGCACTTCAAGCGGCTTTCGCAGGAATTCCAGGCCGAACTGGAAAAACTGGCCGAGGCGATCTACAAGGAATGTGGCCGGACGTTTACGATCAATTCTCCCAAGCAGGTCGGGGAGATTTTGTTCGACGAACTGAAACTCTCCACGCAGGGAGTGAAAAAGGGCAAGACCGGCGCATATTCAACGGATGTGTCGGTGCTCGAAAAACTCAAACATGAACATCCGCTGCCCGCGATGCTGCTGGAGTATCGCAAGTTTGAGAAACTGAAAAGCACCTATGTCGATCCGCTGCCCACGATGCGCAACCGGAAAACTGGCCGGCTGCACACGCAGTTCAGCCAGACCGGCGCGGCCACCGGCCGCCTGAGCAGCAGCCATCCGAATTTGCAGAACATCCCGGTGCGCAGGGAAGAAGGCCGTAAAATCCGCCGCGGCTTTTTGCCATCGGCTCTGGGACGCGTGCTGCTTGCGGCGGATTACAGTCAAATCGAATTACGTGTGTTGGCGCATATGTCTCAGGATGCGACACTTATCGACGCTTTTCGCCAGGGCGACGATATTCATGCACTCACCGCGCAAAAGATTTTCGGCGTCGGCGCCGATAAGCAGGATAAGGCCATGCGCAGCCAGGCCAAGGTGGTCAATTTCGGCATTATTTACGGAATGTCGGCCTTCCGCCTCTCCAATGAACTGGAGATTCCACGCGACCGGGCGGCGCAATTCATCGAGGAATACTTCAAAGCCTATCCTGGGGTCCAAGCCTGGACGGAACAGATTGTGGAGCAGGCGCGCGAGCAGGGCTGGGTGGAGACGCTGACCCGCCGCCGCCGCTATTTGCGCGACATCCATTCGCGCAACCACAACCTGCGCGCGCAGGCCGAGCGGATCGCGGTCAACACGCCGATCCAGGGCACCGCCGCCGACATGATCAAACTGGCGATGGTCAAGATGGACGCCGCGCTGGGCGACTATGCCGCCGAATGCAAAATGATCCTGCAGGTGCACGACGAACTGATCTTTGACTTACCGGAAAGCGCAGTGGACGCATGCAAACCGTTGATCGTCGCGGCGATGGAAAACGCATTGCCACTCGACGTCCCGGTCAAAGTTGATGTCGCTGTCGGCGCCAATTGGGAAGAGGTGTAAAGCGAACTTTCTGCGATTGTATTTTTCACACGAAGACATAAAGGCACAAAGATTGATCCTTGATGTTGAAAAAGTAATAGAACTTTGTGCTTTCTGTGCCTCTGTGTGAATTGAAAAATCTATTAACTCGATTGGCATTGGATTGTTTATCCTCGGACTCACAGGGAGTTTTGGCGCGGGGAAGAGCACCGTTTCGCAGATGCTGGCGGAGCGCGGGGCGCTGATTTCGGACGCCGACGCGCACGCGAAACACGCCGTGAGAAAAGGCACGAAAGCGCTCAGGGAACTTAAGAAATTGATGGGACCGGAAGTCATGCTGCCGGATGGCACGCTTGATCGCAAAGCCGTGCGCGAACGCATTTTCGAAGACGAAGCCCTGCGCAAAGCGGTGGAAGCGATCATTCATCCCGCGGTGAAAAAACTGCGCGACAAGGAAGTCAAGCAGGCCCGCAAGGACGGAGTGGAGATCATCGTGCTGGACATTCCGCTGCTGTTCGAAAACGGACTGGAACAGGAAGCGGATAAAGTGGCCGCCGTGGTTTGCGACGAGACGCAGATCATCCTGCGCCTGCAGGCGCGAGACGGCTTCAGCGAAGCGGAAATCCGCCAGCGCTGGGCCGCGCAGATCTCGCAGGAAGACAAATGCGGCCTGGCGGATTGCGTGATCGACAACAGCAAGTCGCTCGAAGAGACCGCGCTTCAGGTGGACGCCCTACTGCACCGCATCCGCGAAGGCAATTGGCGCAAAGATCCTGACTGATGAAAATCACAACCGGACGGTACGCGATCATCATAGCTATATGCATCACCTACGGCAGATCTGGTGAGGAAGGATAAAATGACATGGCATCCTATTCAGGCATCTATGTGCATCATCCCGACCATCATGCAGTGGCAAGGCTATTGGAAATTTTAGAACGCAGAAAGCGTTTGAGAAAACTCAAGGTCTCCGAAAGGGCGTATGAAGGATTCGAGTCGGATGAACTCAGTGGATTCATTTATCGAGCTTATTATATCAATCCACCTTGGCAGGATTGGATTCATGTCGTCGGATCGATCAGTCTTAATGAATCGCTATTGTCTGATGATATGAATAGCGTCGCCGACTATCTCTCACGAGAGTTATCTTGCCAAGTCCTTGCGTTGTCTTGGCAGACAACTGTTGGTCAAGAATGCATGCGGTTAATCGATCACGGAAAAACAAGAAGGCGCATTGCATACGCTGAAGGAGGCGAAATTCTATTCATCGACGAAGGAGAACAATTGGATTTTGAAGCGAGTCTCCAAAAAAAGAAAGAAGCGGGATTGCTGCAAGAGGATCTCGATGAAATAGAATCTGGGCCTGAAAATTTAAAGAAAGTATATTTACTGCCGGATTGCAGGGAATTTGCTGAAGGAGCTGGATTGCTGATGGACGAATACAGCCCTGAAGGGATGCAAATCATCATCGAAAGCAAACTAAAATTCTGGCCGTTTCGTTGTCCCTATGATCGGGGAAATACATAAGAACTAAGAAAACAAATATATATCACACACATGGAGAAACACTGTGGACGTAGCAACGCTGCAAAAAAACAAGATCTCGGAACTGACCAAGATCGCCAAATCCCTCAAGATCGAGGGATACTACAATCTGCGCAAGCAGGACCTGATCTTCCGCATCCTGCAAGCCAATGCGGAGCAGGAAGGGCACATGTTCGGCGAAGGACTGCTGGAAATCCTGCAGGACGGCTTCGGCTTTCTGCGCTCGCCGAATTATAACTACCTGCCAGGCCCGGACGATATCTATGTCTCGCCGTCGCAGATTCGCCGCTTTTCGCTGGCTAAGGGCGACATGGTGAGCGGCATGGTCCGCCCGCCAAAAGACAACGAGCGCTATTTCGCGCTGCTCAAGGTCGAAGCGGTCAACGGCGAATCGCCGGACAAGGCCAAGGACCGCACGCTGTTCGACAACCTGACGCCGCTTTTTCCCACGAAACGTTTCCTGCTGGAAACCGAACCGAAAAATATGATCGGCCGCGTGATCGACCTGCTCAGCCCGATCGGCTTCGGCCAACGCGCGCTGATCGTGGCGCCGCCCAAGACCGGCAAGACGATCATGATGCAGTCCATCGCCAATTCGATCACAGCGAACCATCCGGACGTGACGCTGATGGTGCTGCTGATCGACGAGCGCCCGGAGGAAGTGACCGATATGCGCCGCAGCGTCAATGGCGAGGTCATCGCTTCGACTTTCGATGAGCCGCCGGAACGCCACACCCAGGTGGCCGAGCTGGTCATCGAAAAGGCCAAGCGTATGGTGGAGCATGGCAACGACGTGGTGATCCTGCTCGACTCGATCACGCGGCTGGCCCGCGCGTACAACATCGTCAATCCATCCAGCGGCAAGCTGCTTTCCGGCGGCATCGACGCGCACGCGCTGCACAAGCCCAAACGCTTCTTCGGCGCCGCGCGCAACGTGGAGGAAGGCGGCAGTCTGACCATCGTGGGCACCGCGCTGGTGGACACCGGCAGCAAGATGGACGACGTGATCTTCGAGGAATTCAAAGGCACGGGCAACAGCGAGATCAACCTGGACCGCAAGCTGGTCGAGCGCCGCACCTTCCCGGCTATCGACATCAATCGCTCCTCGACGCGCCGCGAGGAACTCCTGCTGGATCAGACCGCTTTGCAACGCATGTACCTGCTGCGCAAGGTGTTACAGGAGATGACGGTCGTCGAGGCGATGGAGTTCCTGCAGGATCGCCTGAAAAAAGTCGACACCAATCAAGAATTCCTTGACACCATGAGCCAATAATCGTCGAATACCGCTCCCTTTGGTCGGAAATCAAAGGGATATCAAGCAAAAGAGGCCCAAAATCATGAAGCGAAACCTTCATCCCGCATACGGCGCATGCAAAGTGAGTTGCGCCTGCGGCAACACCTTTGAAACGCGTTCGACCAAGAAGGAAATCAAAGTCGAAATCTGCTCAGCCTGCCATCCCTTCTTCACCGGCAAGCAGAAATTCGTCGACTCCGCCGGCCGCGTGGATAAATTCAAAAAACGCTACGGCGACCGCGCCGCCGCCAAGAAATAAGCAAAACCACATCATTCGGAATAACAAATCAGCCCGGCGAAACCCCCTTCGCCGGGCTGATTACGTTTCTCCCAGCAATAATACCATTGAATCGAAGCACTACTGCTCTTGACAAATACGGTCTTGCCCGGCATAAAATTAAATGCCCCATTAGCCGGAAGAGATGAACTGCACGTAAGATAAGCTGCGCGATTCCAGACATCGAGGCGAAAATGGCTAAGACTCTCGAGCAAAGCAAAGATGAAGTAGCCAGTCTGGTTCAATTCTTCAAAAAAAATCACAAGGCGTTCCTCTCCGCATCATTTAAAGAGGCGGAAATCCGGTCGCAGCTCATCGATCCGCTGTTCATCGCCTTGGGTTGGAACGTGCGTAATGAAGGGCCGGAACGCGTTGCGCCGCAGAATCGTGAAGTGGTGATCGAGCCATCGCTTGAAGTCGAGGGCAACCGCAAATCGCCGGATTACGCCTTTCGCATCGGACACACGCCAAAATTCTACGTCGAAGCGAAAAAGTGCGGCGTTAATATCAAGAGCGATCCAACGCCTGCTTTCCAACTCCGCCGTTACGCCTGGAATGGCAAACTCCCGCTTTCGATCCTGACGGATTTCGAGGAACTGGCGGTGTACGACTGCACCAGCCGCCCATACCCCAGCGATAAAGTGAGCAAAGGCCGCATCCAGTATTACAACTTTGAACAATACCCCGATTGCTGGGGGGAAATCTGGAAAATCTTCTCCCGCGAAGCAGTTTGGTCGGGATCGTTCGACCAATTCACCGAAACCAAACGCGGCCGGCGCGGCACATCCGAAGTGGACGCCGAATTCCTCAAGGAAATTGAAACATGGCGCGACGTGCTCGCGCGCAACATCGCCCTGCGCAACGCTGGTCTTTCGATTGATGATCTGAACCGCGCCGTGCAACTCACCATCGACCGCATCATCTTTCTGCGCATGGCCGAAGACCGCAAACTGGAGCGCGAAAGAAGCCTGCTCGATCTGGCCGGCAAAACCGGCATCTACAAGCGCTTCATCAAGGATCTGTGCCAGCCCGCCGACGACCGCTATAACTCCGGCCTGTTCGATCTTAAGACTGACCGCCGTTTCAACAGTTTGGAAATCGACGATAAAGTGCTCAAGCCGATCCTGCAAAGCATTTATCCCGAGCACGATTCCCCTTACATGTTCGACGTGATGCCGGTGGAGATACTCGGCACGGTCTACGAACGCTTTCTCGGCAAGGTGATCCGCCTCACCGCGGGCCATCACGCCAAAATCGAGGAAAAACCCGAAGTGCGCAAGGCGGGCGGCGTCTATTACACCCCGGCCTATATCGTCGATTACATCGTGCAGCAGACCGTGGGAAAACAGATTGAAGGCAAAAGTCCCCGGCAACTGCGCGGCGAGGGGAGCGGCAAGAATGCGCAGCCCTTGCGTGTGCTCGACATGGCCTGCGGCTCCGGCTCGTTTCTCCTCGGCGCCTATCAATGCCTGCTCAATGACTATCTCAAGTGGTACACCGAGAACTCGCCGGAAAAGCACAAGCAAGCCGTATGGCAGAAGAAATCCGCACAGGTAGGCGGCGAGCAGGAATGGCGCCTGACCATTCAGGAAAAGAAACGCATCCTCACCACGCACATCTTCGGCGTGGACATCGACGCCCAAGCCGTGGAAGTCACCAAACTGTCGTTGCTACTGAAAGTGCTGGAAGGCGAGGACGACGAATCGCTCGGCAGCCAGATCGACTGGATCGAAGCGCACGAACGTGCATTGCCCAACCTGGATCAGAATATCAAGTGCGGCAATTCGCTGATCGGCCCCGATTACTTCACCGGCGACATGTTCCCCGACGCCGAGGAACTCAAACGCATCAATCCCTTCGACTGGCAGCACGAATTTCCCGCCGCCATAAACTCCGGCGGCTTCGACTGCATCATCGGCAATCCGCCATATGGTGCCCAGTTTAATGATGATGAAAAAAAATTTCTTCTCAATAATTATTCCGCCCAAAACTATCAACTCGACTCCTACCTATTATTTATTGAAAAGGGATTACGATCATTACTGAAGGATTTCGGACGTCTTGGCTACATTATGCCAAATCCTTGGCTTACTAATATTCTGCAAAGGAATGCTCGAAAATTTGTGGCAGATGAATCTCGAATTGTGGAAATTGTTCATTTTCAATTTCCAGTTTTTCCAAAGGTCACAGTAGATTGCCAGATTGTTATTTTAGAAAAACATAATCCCTCTGATTGGAATCCAAAAACAATTATTGCACTTACAAAACCCATGTTTTGCGAACAAACGCAGAATCCTATGATGAATAGCATCATCCATGATCAAAATGTGTGGCGATCTAATAATGGCGATGTGATAAATATTTTTCTTGGCAAGGAAGAGATGGCACTTGCTGCTAGGATACGCAAGATTTCTGAACCTCTATCCAATTGGTGTAAAATTACCGTAGGCATCAAACCTTATCAGAAGGGCAAGGGCGTACCCCCCCAAACAAAAAATACTGTTCAAAATCGACCGTTCGATAGTGATAAAAAGCTAGATCCAACGTTTCGGTGTTACTTACGTGGATCTGATATACAGCGATATCTCATTCAACCTGTCAAAGAACGCTATCTTAAATATGGATCTTGGTTAGCAGAACCTCGGCCATCTGCAAACTTCGATGCAGAAAAAAAAATTGTTATGCGGCAGACAGGAGACTCACTTGTCGCAGCGCTAGACACAGAGCAGTATCTATGTCTGAATAATATGCATGTCATTGTACCTTATGTTAATGCTCCTTCGATTTTCTATTTGATTGGGATTATCAACTCAAGATTATTGAATTGGTACTATCAAACTCTTAATCCCGAAAAAGGAGAGGCTCTAGCTGAAGTCAAGAAGAGCAATGTTGAACGATTGCTTATCAGGCAGATTGATCGTAATTTCCCAGCAATAGTCAAGCAACAGGATCATATCATTGAACTGGTGAAGGCGATGCTAGCACTGCACAAGCAGTTGGCGAAAACAAATGGAGAATCCGAACAACGTATCCTGCAACGTCAGATCGACGCCACAGACCGCGAGATCGACCGGCTGGTTTACGAGCTGTATGAACTGACGCCCGAGGAAATCGCCATCGTCGAAGGAAACAATTAATGGATGTCCGGCGTGTGGAATCGAATAGAGGACATCCGATTCAGCATTCGCAAAACTGAACTCACACAGCCGATAGCGGCTGCGCCGCGTTCCAGGGATGTGGAATAAACTTTTGAGAGATGCGCGATACGAGATCATTCAAAGCAAATACTTCTCCAGGTTCTTCCCATTTTAGTGTGGATTTAATACGCCCCCCTGGTTTGGCGCTCAATCGATGAAAGGAATGCAGGCATGAATCAAGATCGCTGGTTCTTGGCGGTTATCATGGCCTGATTGATCCGTGAAAAGGCCCCCCGAAATTTTGCGGATCAGTATATAAGTGGCAAATCCACACCAAAAGGGGAAGAACCGCAATTTTTATAGGTGTTATTGCTTTGCTGGATACCCTCTTTCGTACTCGTACTCAGCGTAGCGGCACTCGTACTCGATATAATCGCTTTTGCGTCAGTTTGAAACGGATTTTCGAGTACGAGTACGCGTACAAGTACGAGTGCGATAATATACTCATAGCTTTTCAACAGAACGAGATGGTCTATCTTCCGCATTCGCCCCGCCGAAATCAAGAGGCATAAAGCAAGTTGACGCCGCGCACATCAGACGCTAGAATGTTCGCTTGATATTGTTCAAAAAGGAATCGGCGTCATGCCACAAGCGAAAACACTCGGCGAATTGAAACGCGGCGGCTACCAGCCGCTGACCGTGCGCGAGGAATTGCGCAAAAATATGATCCAGGCGTTGCGCGAGCAGCGCGGCGTGTTCGACGGCATCGTCGGCTTTGACGACACGGTGATCCCGCAGCTCGTCAACGCCGTGCTGGCGAAGCACGACATCCTGCTGCTTGGTCAGCGCGGACAGGCCAAAACCCGCCTGCTGCGCGGATTGATCAACCTGCTCGATCCGGAAATCCCGGTGATCGACGGCGCGCCGATCTTCGAGGATCCGCTGCGCCCGATCACGCCGACCGGCAAGCGGCTCGCCCACGAAGCCGGCGACGACCTGCCGATCCGCTGGGTGGAGCGCAAGGAGCGCTACAACGAGAAACTCGCCACGCCCGACGTGTCCATCGCCGACCTGATCGGCGACATCGACCCGATCAAAGCGATGAGCAAGAAGATCGACTTCGACAACGAAGAGGTGATCCATTACGGCTTGACGCCGCGCAGCAACCGCTGCATCTTCGCGATCAACGAACTCCCCGACCTTCAGCCGCGCATTCAGGTTGGTCTGCTGAACATCCTCGAGGAACAGGACTTCCAGATCCGCGGCTTCCCGATCCGCATGGAGATCGACGTGCTGATGGCCTTCACCGCCAATCCTGAGGACTACACGAATCGCGGCAACATCATCACGCCGCTGAAGGACCGCATCGAGGCGCAAATCCTGACGCACTATCCGCGCACCCGCGAGGAAGGCGTGGCCATCGTCAAGCAGGAATCCTGGAGCGCGCGCGACGGCGAGATCGACCTGCAAGTGCCGGAGCTGTTCCTCGAATTGATCGAGCAGATCGCCATCGAGGCGCGCACCAGCGATTACACGGACCACAACAGCGGCGTAAGCGCGCGCATGCCGATCACACTGCTGGAGACGGTGCTCAGCAGCATGGAGCGCCGCGCCACGCTCAACGGCGAGGACGCTGTCACGGCTCGCATTTGCGACCTGTACGCCGCGCTGCCGGCGATCACGGGCAAAATCGAGCTGATCTACAAGGGCGAACAGGAGGGCATCGCGCAGGTGGCCGAACACCTCGTGGGCAAGGCGATCAAGGAGCGCTTCAACGAGCAGTTCGTGCCGAATTACAAACGCGGCCGCGATCCGCGCCATGAATTTCTGCAATTCGAGAAGATCGTCAGCTGGTTCGAAACCGGACGCCGCCTCGACCTTGACGACAACATGCCGCGCAAGGCGCTGATCGACGCCCTCGCGCAGATCCCCAAGCTGCAGAATATCGCGGGATCAGCCTTCCCTGACATGAAGGACGGTCAGTTGGCCAGCGCGATGGAATTCATCCTGGAGGGATTGGTACATAACTTCCGGCTGAGCAAATTCAAACTCGTCACCGGCACCCGCTACATGGACGAACTCACCACCCTCTCCGATGAAGGCCTGGAAGCTTAGCAATCATCCGATTCATCAAGCGGAGCAATCACTGCATCTTTGAGGCGTAGTTTTTTTCGTAGTATTGCTGGTATTCGCCGGACATGACGTTTTGCCACCAGGGCTGGCGGGATTGGTACCAAGCGACGGTTTGCGCGAGGCCTTCGGCGAAATCGATCCGCGGTTTCCAGTCGAGTTCGCGCTCCGCCTTGGAGGGATCGATAGCGTAGCGCCGGTCATGACCGGGGCGGTCCTTGACGAAGGAAATTAGGCTTTCCGGCTGGCTTAAAATTTTCAGCAACTCTTTGACGATCCCGATGTTCGGCCATTCGTTGCGGCCGCCGATGTTGTACGTTTCGCCCGGGCGGCCGCGTTCCGTCGCGGCCAGCACGGCACGGCAGTGGTCGCTGACGTGAATCCAGTCACGCACGTTCATGCCGTCGCCATAGACCGGGAGTTTTTCGCCGCTCATCGCCTTGATGATCATCAGCGGAATGAGTTTTTCCGGGAATTGATACGGACCGTAGTTGTTCGAGCAGCGCGTGATGATCACCGGAAAGCCGTAGGTGTGGAAATAGGAGCGGCAGAGCAGATCGCCGCCGGCCTTCGATGCGGAATACGGACTGTTTGGCGCGAGCGGCGTCTCCTCGGTGAAGGCGCCGTCCGGTCCGAGCGAGCCGTAGACCTCATCGGTGGAGATCATCACGAAGCGCTTGACGCCGCATTGCATCGCCGCTTCCAGCAGGCATTGTGTGCCGAGGACGTTAGTCCGCACGAACTCAGCGGCGGAAAGGATGCTGCGATCCACGTGCGACTCGGCGGCGAAATGGATGATCGTATCCACGGCATGCGCCTGCAGCGTCTGGCGCAGCAGCTCGCCGTCGCAGATGTCGCCCTTGACGAACGTATAGTTGGGATTCTGCTCAAGATCGGATATACTCTCCAGGTTGCCCGCATAGGTCAGGGCGTCGTAATTCACCATGCGCGCGCCGGGCCGCTCATCGAGCATCATCCGGACGAAATTAGAGCCGATGAAACCCGCGCCGCCGGTGATCAAAACGGAATGGATGCTATGCTCGCTCATGATGCTCCCGGCCGTCTCTGGAAATGATCATGTCATGCTCAACGCCGCGCAGATAATCCGAATATTCGCATTTCGGCATGGATTCGATCAAGGCGACAAATTGCGCATCGGTGATGAAATTCTTGCGCCGGGCGGCCTCTTCCGGACAGCCGACCTTCGTGCCCTGACGGTCCTCGATGATCGCGATGAAGTTGCTCGCTTCTTGCAGGCTGGAACTGGTGCCGGTGTCCAGCCAGGCGACGCCGCGCTCCATCACGGAAACTCTCAGTTCGCCGCGCCGCAGATATTCCAGGTTAACGTCGGTGATTTCCAGTTCGCCGCGCGCCGACGGCTTCAAATTCTCGCAAATGCTGATCACGTTGTTGTCGTAGAGGTACAGGCCCGGCACGGCGTATTGCGACTTGGGATGCTTCGGCTTTTCCTCCAGGCTGATCGCCGTGCCGCTGTCGTCGAACTCCACCACGCCGTAACGCTCCGGATCCTTCACGCGATAGGCGAAGATCAAACCGCCCGATTGGAACTGATCGACGACCTGCGGCAGATTAGGATGCCCGTGAAATAAATTGTCGCCCAGAATCATGCAGATGGGTTCGTCGCCGATAAAATCACGCGCGATCAGAAACGCCTGGGCGATCCCCTTAGGCTCCGGCTGCACCTTGTACGTGATCGAGACGCCCCACTGTCCACCGTCGCCTAGCAGCGCCTGGAATCGCGGCGTGTCGTCTGGAGTGGAAATCAGGCAGATCTCGCGGATGCCGCATTGCATCAGCGTGGTCAAAGGATAATAGATCATCGGCTTGTCATACACGGCCTGCATCTGCTTGCTGGCCACGAGCGTCAAGGGATACAGCCGCGATCCCGCGCCTCCTGACAGAATGATCCCTTTATCCATGATTCAAGCCTTTCTTTCGCCGGGCTTCGCTCATCTTGAAGCCATCGAGTCTTGATACAGCCGGAAACTCTGGGCTTTCTGATCGCGTTCAGAGATGATCGGATCGGCCGCCGGCCATTCGACGCCGATCTCCGGATCATCCCATTTGATCTGGTCTTCCAGTTCCGGATCGTACACCGTGCTGCATTTGTACGTCACCTTGGCGGTGTCGCTCAAAACGACGTAGCCATGCGCGAATCCCGCCGGGATGTAAAACATCAAATTGTTTTCCGCGATGAGTTCCAGCCCATGCCATTGGCCGAAGCTGGACGAATCCGTGCGCAAATCAACCGCGACGTCCCAGATGCGTCCATGCACGCATGAAACCAGTTTGGCCTGGCCCTTGCCGCGCTGGAAATGCAAGCCGCGAAGCACATTGCGCGAGGAAACGGCGAGATTGTCCTGGCGCCAGACGGTGTTCAAGCCCAGCCGGGTGAATTCGTCCAGATTATAACTTTCGAAAAACAGGCCGCGCGGATCACGAAAAACCGTTGGAATGACGATGTAGAGTCCATCAATGCCGCATCGCTCTAATTTCATAACCCGCTGATCCTATCGTTGGAGTCGTTATGTGAAGCGCCGCCCGAAATCATGCGCCGCATGCTCTCAGACTGTCTGCCTGATATGCTTTGCACGAACATGAATGTCCAGCAAAATTCGGCGGATTGATGGAGATATGAATAGAATTCACATCCAGCCGCGAGTGCGGCGTGAGGCGTGAAGTGGATTATATCGACGGAATGTCGGCGATGTCCATGTAATCGAGTTCCATGTCGATCTCGGTGTTGTTGGCGTAGATTTCCTTCACGGAATCCAGGTCGTATTTGAAGTCTGGATCAGAGCGTTCAATGGCGACAATCGTGAAATCATCATTCAAATTCTTGAATTGCGCGAATTCAACCACGTTGTGCTGAATCCACTTGATCTGATCTTCAATCGGCCACAAACGCGTGGAACGGCACAGCTCAATCAGGCGCTGAATGCCGTATAGTTCGCGCGAAGGATTCATCGCTTCAATCACTCCGTCGGTGAAGAGGATGACGCGATCGCCAGGCGCCAATTCCACGGCGCATTCCTCGTACTCGTAATCGCTCAGATCCATGACCTTGACCGGAATGCCCAGCGCGTCTTTGAGTTCGGTGATCTCGCCGTCTTGCGCATGCACATGAAGCGCGTAGGGCTGTCCGGCGGATGAATACTTCAGCATGTTGTTTCCGCGATCCAGCACGGCGTAAAACACCGTCACGAAGTCGTCCGTCGGCACCAGCTTGTGCATCATCAGGTTGATGCGTTTCATGATCCCCGCGGGCGAAATGGAGCATTTCGCGAAGGTTTGCATCAATGCGCGGATGATCGCCATCACCACCGAAGCGCGTCCGCCATGGCCGCTGACATCCGCCACAACCACGCCCAGCGTGGAGGGATTAACCGGAATGAAATCGTAATAATCGCCGCTGGCCCAGCCGCTGGGCTGATACAGCATGGAGAAATGATAGCCCTCGAATGGAGGCGATTTGCGGGGAAGCAGGGATTGCTGCAATTTGCCCACGGACTCCATCTCCAAGTCCGTGTGATTCAACATGTCTTTCAACATCTCGTTGATCGAATCCATGCGATGCTGACGCTTTTGCGAAGCCTCTTGCTGCTCTTGCCACGTTCGTTGCGATTCAACCTGGATGGTCGTCAGCTTTTCCTCGAGTTCCTGACTTTGTTGCTTCAGTTCTTCGTTCTTGACGCACAAGTCGTTATTCATCGATCGAAGGCGTTTGCGGCAACGACACGACAGCATCACCGCGACAGCCCCGGACAGCGCTCCCAATAAACAGGCGGTAAAAGCAGCCCAGCCATCTAAAGCCGCCGCCGCCGGAAACAGCGCAAAGGATACGGCCACGCTAACGATTAAAGGCATATTGCGCCGTTCTTCTGCATCGTGCGTCACGGCTGGTCACCCTCCATCGTCAATTTGCGCCTCCATGCATCAAGCCATCATGGCCATCGACTGCGATCGCCCATTCATCGAGCCATAACGCTGACTCGCGCCAGCCGCGTTCTCCGCCGCTGTGGCGCCGGGATTATCTTTCGCGATGCCGCGCCAGCCTTCCAGCAATTCCGCCAGCAGGCCGCGCGCTTCGCGCAGTTTCTCCGCGTCGCGATGAATCGTTCCATCATTCACGATGTCGCGGATATAGTCGTATAGTTTCGCCAGATTGGCGGCGATCTCCCCGCCTTGTTTGAAATCGAGAGCGCTGTGAAGGTAATTCAGGATGTCTTGCGTGTTGGACATGCGCTTGCTCCAGTCGCATTCGTCCAGCTCGCCATCCAGGTGCATCGTCGCCTGGTTTAAGTTGCTGATCGCCTTCTCATAGAGCAGCACGACCACGTACACGCGATCCGCCGTTTGGACGCTCGTTCGATGGTATGTTTGATATCCAGTCATTGTTTTCATCCTTGAAATTTGATTGAGATCTTCATCCATGAAGATCTTGAGAGATTCATTGCTGTCATTTGTTTTTATTCGTTGTCAGCAAGCTGAACTGTTGCTGGAGATACGTCATCTGCGTTTCATATTGCGCCAGCATCAGCTCCAGATTGGAGAATTGCCTGCGCAACAGCTCCGCCTCATTGTCCAGCCGCTCTTGGACTTTCGTGATCTGATCGTTGATGTTATCGACCGAGGTGTTCAGCCCGTCGATTTTCTTCGCGATAATCCCGTCCGATGCCTCGGTGTAATCCTCCAGAAAACTCACGAACTGCTGCGCAATGCCCATCGTCACCGTGATGGTGCCGATATTTTCCGGTTCTGTCGAAGTGATCGTGAACGTCAAACCCTCGGCGTCCGTCCCTTCGTTGCCTTTCAACAGCTGCCCCGTGCCTCTGGCCGCTTCGCCGTTGATCGTTCCGGCCACATCCTCGCCTTCCGCGGTGATTTTCACCGTGCCGATGCCTAACTGCGAACTTGTGTCTCCGGCGCGGTTGGATTTGACGGTGAATTCCTCCACGCTGCCGTAATTCGTGGTGTAGATGCGCAGGACGCCTGGGTTGTCTTCGCTTTCTTCGGCGGTCATCGCCACGTTCTGATCGGCGAATTCCTCATTCAGTGCGTCGATGACTTCGTCCAGCGTCATGCCTTCCTGAAAGATGATGCTGAATTCCTCATCGCCGTAGGTGAAGGTCAGCGTCTCCGATTGCGTGATGCCGCCCGCGTCGATCGCCTGGTTGCTGAGCACTTCGGCCTGCTGGGCGGCCTGCGTGATCCGGATCGTATAGTCGCCGGCTTTCGCGGCCGTCGTGGCTTTGCTCAGCGAGATATTTTCCGATTGGGATTCCAGCGCCGCGGAAAAAAGTTTGACCACATCGTCAAAATTATCTTCGAGCGCTTCATTCAGCTCCGCCGCGTTGATCGTCAACATGCCGTCGTTTCCGAGGGTGATGCCGATCTGCCCTAAATTGTTGTATGCCGATTCGTTGTCAGTTCCCAGGCCGCCGGAGATCATCGATTGCAGCGCGCTCTGGACCGAGCGAGTGGTGGCGTCGCCAAACAGCGCCGCCGCCGTGTCCGACTCGACATCGTATGCTGTCAGTTGATCAGTGGCGGCGATCAGAGAGTTGTATGCAGTCACAAACGATCGGATCGCGGCGGTGACGTCTTCCGTGCTTGTGTCGATGGTGATCGTTCCAGTCGATTCCGAAACCTCAAACAGGTTCAGCGTCACGTCCTCCAGCACGTCGGTGATTGTGTTGGAACTGCGCGACACTTGCACGCCGTCCACTCTCAGGATGGCGTTTTTCGCCTGCTGCAGCTCGGGCACGAAAACGTCGATAGTGAAACTGTCTCCATTCGCGAAATCCGTCGTTCCCGCGGCGAAATTAACGGTTAAACCGTTGCCGATGTCCACAGGATCGGTGGACGTCGTGTATTCCGTGTCCTCGAAAGTCAGCCCGCCGTCGAAGGAAACACGAAATGTGGCCGCGTCGATCGCGCCGCCGCTCGTAAGTTCCACGAGTACGTTGGCCGACTCGCTGCCGGTGTATGAGCCGCCGGCAGCGAGCGAACCGTCAAAAGTATTTTCCGCATTGGCCACTGGAGCTTCAATGGTCGTCGTGCTGAAATTCAGATCGGTGTCGTTGTTCTCGATGATCAGCCTGTTTTCCAAACCCGTGTCCGTCGTGCTCAGCACCAGGCGATAGGGATTCGTCGAACTGCCGTCGTTGATGATGCTCGCCTTCAGGCCGTAATCAGCGTCGTTGATCAGGTCCGCAAGCTCTTCCAGGGTCGTGCCGTCCTCAACATTGATCGAGCGCAACGTGCCGGACGATCCGATCCTGAACTGGAACGTCCCGTCGCCGCTGATCACAGAGGTTTCGTCCAAGTCGGCGAAGCCTTGCGCGCCGACCTTGCTCCCCTGAGCCAGTTGCATCACTTTGATCGTATGCGTGCCTTCCTCCGCATTGTCCGCAACCGAGACACCGAACGCGTCTTCATCCGTGTTCGAGACAGTCTTCTCAATATTGCTCGCGATGTCATTGAGCGCATTCATCGCGCTCTGCAATGATGTCAGTCTTAAATTCAAAGTCTGAAGCGCGCTGACGCGGCTCTCGTAGGTGAGTTGCTTGTTCTCGAGGATGTCCACCTGCCCCGAGCTGGCTTGAGTCAGCTGGGTGATCAGGCTGTCATAGTCGATGCCTGAAATCAATCCCGTGGATGCACTGACTGTCCCGGTGTATGAGATGCTTGCCATTTCGAATCGCTCCCTCTTGCGTCCCCGCCCTCAACTTCGCTGAAAATCATCCATTTATCCGTATATTTTTATCGTCACTCTTGGACGCTTTGTTTAGTGTTTTTTGGCAAATAATGCTCCCGTTCGCGATTGCGCAATCGCGTTCAAAACCCGCTCAATGCTGAGTTTACGGATTTTTATGCGAAACACACCGTGCGAAGAAAGCGACAGGAGACCGGATGCCGGTCAGGAATCCGGCCTCCTGTATTTTACCAGGTGTCCACGCGCATCAGCCCTCTTGGTCGAACAGCACGCCCTTCTGCGGTGATAAGTTGGCCGTATCCAACGACTCGGCTATCCGCAATAGTTCTTCGGGCGGTATCTGCCGCACGACTTCTTCGGTTTCAGCGTCGATCACTTTGACAATGATCATACCTTTGTCTGCGTCCACCGAAAAAGAAATGCGGTTGTTCGACATTCGGTCCTGGATCGCAGCTTGAACGTTCTCCCGCACTTGTTGAATGGCCTCGTTGAAGCTCGCCGTCTCAGTCGCCGTTACTGCTGCGGCCGATTCCTTGGCCGCTGTAATCGCCTTTGAGACGCTTTCCATCGCAGAAGAAACCTGAGGCTGCGTCGCCACGTCGCGCATGGCTACATCGCCATTTTGGCTCAACGCCTGCGAGGTCGGTAGAACCGGCGTCCGCATCGGTTGTGTCCGTGTTATTCCAGTCATTTCGATCATCGGACTCACCTCCCTCGGCCTATCCCATTAAGACGTTTCATTGCATTAACGCCTATCAGGGGATACGGCTGACGGCTTCATTACTGAAGCAGCGTCAGCGCGGCCTGGCTGGTCACATTCGCCTGAGCCAGGATCGAGGTGCCGGCCTGCTGCAGAATCTGCGCGCGAGTTAATTTCGCCGTTTCTGAAGCAAAGTCGGTGTCGCGAATCCGGGACTCGGATGCGGACAGGTTCTCCGCGGTCGTCTGCAAGTTGGCGATGGTCGATTCCAGACGGTTCGTCAGAGCGCCCAGGCTGCCGCGTTGCGAGCTGACCTGTTTCAACGCCGCGTCGATCGTGGTGATGGCGCTGGACGCGTCGGTCTGAGTCAAGACGCTCACGCTGTTGACTGCGGAGTTGGTGTCCACGGCCACTGTGCCAGCGGTTAAGCCGGCGTCCGCCGGCGAGGTGCCGCCGATGGCGATGCTGTCGGCGCTGGTCAGCGTGACGGTGCCTGTGGTCACTGCCGCCGTAACGCCTGTGATCGTGGCGCCGGTGCCAGCCGCGGTGATCTGAATGTTCCGGCCGTCCTCGGCGGTCAGCACGAGCTGATTGGAGCTGTCCAGCGAAGCCGTCACGCCGGTCTGGTTCGACACGGCGTTGATCGCATCGCGCAACGCTCCGTCTGAATCATCAGCCGCCACAACAATCGGATCGGAGCCGGAGCCAAAGGTCACGCCGTTGATCGTGATGTTGTTCGTGCCGTTCAGTGTGCCGCCGGCGATCGCACCGCCCGTCACGCTGTTTTCGTTCACCGTGGCGGTGACGCCCGTCTCGCCTTCCACGCTGTTGATCGCATTCGCGACCGCGATCGCGGAAAACGTGGCATTCGCCGTGCTCACGCCGTCTGAGGTGGTGCCCCCGACATCCGTGCCGTTGATCAGCAAGTCGCCCGAGGAAAGCGCGGCGGTCATCGCCGTGCTTGTCACGGACGCCGTGGCGCCGATCGCGCTGGCCCGGAAGTCGCCGATGGTAATGTCCACCGTTTGACCCGCAAATGCGCCGATCTGCAGCGTACCGGCGAACGCGCCGTTCAGCAGGGTGCTGCCGTTGAACTGAACCGTCGTGGCAATGCGATCCATTTCCGAGATCAGCTGGGTCACTTCCTCTTGGATCGAGGAGCGGTTCGAGGAACTGTTCGTGTCCGAGGAGGCCTGCACCGCCAGTTCGCGCATGCGTTGCAGTAGATTCACCGTCTCGTTCACAGCGCCTTCAGCCGTTCCAATCAAGCTGATGCCGTCCTGAGCGTTGCGCACGGCCTGATCCAGACCGCGGATGTTCGAACGTAGGCTCTCGGAAATGGCCAACCCTGCGGCGTCATCTCCCGCACGGTTGATTCGAAGACCGGAACTGAGGCGTTCAAGGGATTTCGACAAGAGTTTTGTCGAGCTGTTCAGGTTACGTTGAGCATTCAAGCTCGTAACGTTAGTGTTGACGTAAAGTGACATTTTTACTATCCTCCGTGATAGTTGTAGAAAAACCTGGCATCCTTGCCAGGGCGCTTATGATCCCAAGCGCGGGGATCGATAATGTTGATGCTGCCGGACGCTCATCGCGCCGCTCGTGCCGGCGGCCTGTTCTGTCTTGAGTATACGGCCTCCTTTCAGAACTCCTTTTTTACTCGATGGACCGCCCACATCGGGCTTTCATAGATTTTATCGGCAAACCCAAGCCGAACTTTAGCCGTAAAGAGGTTTTTTTTCACCAACGCAGCTCAACCAACCTGTTTTGACACCTGGTATGTCAATGAACATGGGGGCGCCGTGGCGCCCGATGATCCCGCTCAACAAATGGCAAGGATGACTGACGCTGCTTCAAACGGGCCAATCATCCTTGCGGCTTGAGGGGAATTTTGATGAAGCTCTCTTAGCCTTGCAGCAAGGTCAGCACTGCCTGCGGCGTCGTATTGGCCTGCGCCAGAATCGCCGTGCCGGCCTGTTGCAGGATTTGATTGCGCGTCAATTCCGCGGTTTCCGTGGCGTAGTCCGCGTCGCGGATGCGCGAATCCGAAGCGCTCAGATTCTCCGTTACCGTCTGCAGGTTGGACACCGTCGCCTCCAGGCGGTTAGTGATCGCGCCCAGTTCCGCGCGGAAACTGTTCACCTGGCGCAAAGCCGCATCCACGATGCGGATCGCCGTATTGGCGCTGCTTTGGGACGTCACGGTGACCGAGTTGATCGCCGTGTTCAGATCCACCGCCACGCCGCCTGCGACCAGGCTCGTGCCGGCGTAAGTCAGATTCGCGCCAGCCAGGCTGAACGATTCATCGGCGATCAGTGTCAATCCCGCCCCATAAATCGTGTCTATATCGCCATTGGCCGCGGCCAACCCCAGTTCGTCGGCGATTGAACCCGTTGTGATGACTCGTACATTACGACCATCCTTGGCCGTCAGGATCAGCTCTCCGCTGGCGTTCACGGTCGCTTCCACGCCCGTTGTATTCGACACCGCGTTGATCGCCTGCCGCAATGCGCCGTCTGAATCGGCGGCCGCCACGTTAGCGATGATCGGAATGCCATTGATGGTTAAGGTGTTCACTGTGCCGTCGATATTGATCGCCTGAATACCGGCGGCCAGATCGCCGGTGATCACGTTCTCGTTGACTAGCGCTTCCACGCCCGTATCGGCGTAAATCGCATTAATGGCGTTCGCCTTGGCGATCGCGCTTGTGGATGGATTCGCCGCCGCCGGCGTGATGCCGTCATCCGCGGAAATCCCGACGTCGAAGCCGTTGATGATCATATCGCCATCCGCCAACGCGTTCGCCGTGTCCACGGCGCCGCCGTCCACTTGGGCTGTGGCCCCTAGCGTCGAACCGCGCATATCGCGGATGTTGATCTCAATCGTCTGATCCGCCTGCGCGCCCACATGAAGTTTTTTGCCGATAAAAGTGCCGTCCAGCAGCTTCGCACCGTTGTACTCAAATTGATTCGCGATGCGCTCAATCTCCTCGATCAGTTGCTCCACCTCCAGATTCAGCGAGGCGCGGTTTTGCGGCGAGTTCGTGTCATTCGCCGCCTGGATCGACAGCTCGCGGATACGTTGTAAGTCGTTCGTCACTTCCGCAACGGCGCCTTCAGCCGTAGCCACCAGGCTAATGCCGTCGTTTGAGTTTCGCACAGCCTGCTGCAATCCGCGAATCTCACTGCGTAAACTTTCGCTGATCGCAAGTCCCGCTGCATCGTCGCCAGCCCGGTTGATGCGAAGTCCGGATGATAGACGCTCCAATGATTTGCTCAAAGCGTCTGTCGAACCGTACAGATTTCGTTGCGCGTTCAAACTCGCAATGTTTGTGTTGACCACCAGAGCCATGGTACTAGTCCTCCTTGGATTCGGTTATTCCGCTCTTCCTTGTGATATTTGGTTCCGGGGGTTTCGCTGGAGCTGGGACTTTGCACTCAACATGCCGCATTTCACCTTGCCGTAGCGAATCCCTGAAATTTTTTGCCGTTGGCAATTTGCAAGGCCCTCTAGCGCAAACGCCGTTCCAATCCATGCCAAACTGGGATCAAACCGCATAATATCCAATACATGGCGCTCTGATTATTGGACTTAAATATCCGAGATTCATGCTGATGTGGATATGATGTAATTTTGACAAGGCGGCAAAAAGAGCTGAAAATGGAAAAACTTGCCGGTTTCGGGATCGTTACGCTTAAGGATATTGATGGAGGCTGCGCCTTCAATAGATGCTTTAAATGCGGCTTAATACGTTTTCGTAGACCTTCTTCACGCGCATAATCATATTTTCCGCGCTGAATTGGGACATTGCACGCGCCCGGGCCTGTTCGCCCATCTCACGGCGCAAGTCGTCATTCTGTAATAGACGGTTCAGGCAATCGCGCAAAGCCAGGGCATTGGCCGGTTCACAGGTGAACCCCGTGACGCCGTCCACATTCACAAACGGCACGCCCGTGTCCAAACGGCAGCTCACCACGGGAGTTCCGCTGGCCATCGCCTCGATTTGCGAAAGTCCGTACGCCTCGCTGCGCAAATGGGACGGCAGACAAAAAACATCCGCCGCCTGCAGATGATCCGCGACCGCCTGATCCGGCAATCCTCCCAGCAACAGGACTTTGCGCCGCAATCCCAGCGTGGCGATCTGCCTTTCCAGTTTTTCGCGCTCAGGCCCCTCGCCGATCAGCAGGCAGGTGGCGTCCACACCGCTCATAGCCTCGATCAGGTAATCCAATCCTTTATAATAGCGCAGACAGCCCACAAACAGAATCAGCGGACCGCCGTGACGTAAGCGGATCGCTCCGGCGCGCTGCATGCGCTCGGGACTGTCGGCAAAGGGCTTCAGGTCGATCCCCAGCGGAATCACGTTGCACTTGTGCTTGAAGCGCCGCAGCCACTTGGAACTCTCAAGGTAATGAGGCGATGTCGGCAGGATCATATCCGTCCCCGCCATGAACAGATACTGAAACGGGGCGTAGAGTTTCCCCATCCATTTCTGGCGCACGATGTCGCTGTGATACGTCGCCACGACGCGCCCCTTGGCTCGCGAGACCATCCAGGCCAGTTCTCCGGTCGGATTCGGCATATGGAAATGCACGATGTCCGCCGGCCAATCACGGATCAGCTGCGGAAACATCGGCGCCACAGGCGCGGACGCCAGGCGGCGCCGGCAGGGGGCCTTCACGATCTCCACGGCGCCGTAATGCTCGATTGAAAGCTGATTTTCGCGGTTCGCCACCAGCACACGCACCTGGTATTCGTCGCTGATGCCGCGGCAAAGCAGGTTGAGATGCTTTTCGATCCCGCCGACGATGGGCGGATAAAAATCCTTATAGATATGCAACACTCGAGGCATGTGGTCAAAGGCCGGCGCTGCTGTCGACGATCTATCCGGGCGGCCGCTATTCGGCGCTGTCCGGATGCGCTTCCGGCCGGCTGGCCGCAGCATCGTCTCCGGAACGTTCGGCGTGCTCCTTGATGATGCGCAGGATCTTATCCTGATCCTGCTCCAGAATGAACACCAGCTTCCGCAGGTTTTGCAACTTGCTCAAGAGATACTCCAACACGGCGACCAGCGAAACCATCATGAAAAAAAACAAGACATATAGAATATACTGCATCAGCAACTGGCTGCTTGCGCGGGGCGCGAGTTTCAATGTGATCGCCGTCAGCAAAAAGCCGATCGTGCTGACGAACAGCGCCAGCAGCAGGAACCGCTCCCACCACTGATCGCTTAAGCGTTCATGCAGGGCCTGATGACGCTTGATGTTCCGCAGTTCCAGCGCCAGCGAAAGCTCCTGCGCCAGCGTCTTCGGATCACGCGGATAACTGTCGGATTGCTCTTCCTGCGCCATCGTCAACCTTTCACGGAATTCAGTTTCAATGGCCCTATTATCGCTGCCCAAATCCAAAAATCAAGCCTGAGTGTGCATGACAGTACTCATCTTGATTCCATGCTTGATTGATTCGGTCCTTCCCCATACAATTGGATTCGTTATAAGTGGAGTTAAGTGGGATTTCCCCTCTCAACACAACGCGTAAATGCCCACAATGCCGCTTGCAATGTGATCCCGGCATGTGCGATGAAACCGCATATGTCGCGGGAAAGGACGCCCACCGGAGGCGCTTTATCATATAGATATGCTCAAACTCGCTCTATTCACCGATATCCATTACATCATCGATTCCAATTCCGGCAAACGCAAGGCGCACATGGGCCGCATCCTGCTGCGCAAGGCCATCCTGCGGATCAACCTGGAAATTCAACCGGACCTGACCATCGTGCTGGGCGACTTGATCGACGATGACGCTTCGCCGCAGGCCGAGGCGCAGCTGACTGAACTCGCCCGCGACCTAGGCAAGCTCGACAGCGGCCTGATCGTCCTGCCGGGCAATCACGATCCCGCGCCCGATGTGTTCTATCGCATCTTGCCGCAACTCCCCGATCCCTGGCTCGACATCAAGGATTGCCGTATTATTCCCTTTCTGGACGCCGAGGCGCCGGAATGGAACGCTGTGCGGTCCGCTGACGATCTGCGCCGCATGCGGCTCGCGCGCAAAGGCTTCGATGGGACGATCATCGCCTTGCAGCACGTTCCGCTCTCGCCGCCGGAATTAGAGCTTTGCCGCTTCAACCTGACCAATGCGGCGGATGTGATTGAGATCATGCGAGGAAACAATATTCAGCTGGTCCTTGGCGGGCATGAGCATGACGGCTTCGATCATGAGCAGGACGGCATCCGCTATTTCTGCGCCGGAGCGCTATGCGAAGCGCCTTTCCGTTATTATGAGATCGAGATCGATGCAGGACGCACCGAGATCCGCGAACATCAAATCCAGTGGCCCGCGTCGTTGCAGCTCATGGATTTGCACAGCCATACCGAGTTCGCCTATTGCTCACAGGACATGGAACTGGCCCTGACTCCGCTGATCGCTCGCGAGATTGGCCTGGACGGCGTTGCCATCACGGAACATTCCGGACAGCTCTATTTCAGTCGAGACGACTTCTGGAGCGCTGAATACATTCATCGCGGCATCAAAGGCGCCGCTTCCAAGCATAATCGCCGCGACGAATATCTGCGTCAGGCGCGCCAGCTTCGCGCGGATGATGTCTGCATCGGCCTCGAAGTCGATTGCGACGCGCATGGCGATCCCGTGATGCGGCCGAACGACCGCGAGGACTTCGACGTGTTGCTCGGCGCGCTGCACTACATGCCGATCCACGAGATCCGCAATCAAGATCCGGAAAAAGTGTACGATCTTTTTCTGGCGCAGATGGAGCGTTTCACCGCTTGCGGGATTGATGTGCTGGCCCATCCGTTCCGCCTGCTGAGTGTGAACGGATTGCCCATCCCTGAGCGCGTCTGGCGAGCGTTGCTTGAGTTGCTCCGGATCAATCATGTCGCCACGGAACTCAACTTCCATCACATCGCTCCCCAGTCGGAGTATGTCCGCGCCTGCATCGACGCCGGCGTAAAAATCACGCTGGGCAGCGACGCGCATCAAATCCATAAAATCGGCGAATTAGGGCCGCATCTGCGCTTGCTCCAGGAGCTCGGCTATGATGGAGAGCTCAAGGATATTCTATTCGACCCACGCAAGAATAAATAAAAAAATAAGGTCATCTAAAAATTTGAGTCATAGCTAAAAACTTCCGTTCATTCAGGCGTCCATGCGGATGATGCTAAAGTTCAGAGCGCCTTGTGGCGAAAAGCAGTTGACAAACCGGCGCCCTTCCGCCGCAAAATGCTCGCCTTGTTACGAAATGACATCATGAAAATCGCAAAAGAGGTTTTTTCTGCATGAGTCCCACTGCACGTAAGTCCCTTGTAATCGTCGAATCGCCAGCCAAAGCCAAAACCATCGAAAAATATCTCGGCAAGGATTTCATCGTCGAAGCGTCCATGGGTCATGTGATGGATCTGCCGCGCAGCAGTCTGGGGCTGGATCCAGATAAGGACATGACGCCCGAGTATGTGGTGATTGAGAAGAAGGACAAGTTCATCAACAAGATCAAAAAAGCGGCTCGCACGGCCAAGGCGGTTTACCTGGCGCCTGACCCGGACCGCGAAGGCGAGGCCATCGCCTGGCATATCGCCAGCGTAATCAAAGACCAAGACATCGTCTATCGCGCGACGTTCAACGAAATCACCCGCGACGCCGTGCGGCAGGCGATTGAAAATCCGGGCCGGCTGAACAAGCATTTATTCGAAGCGCAACAGGCGCGGCGCGTGCTCGACCGCCTCGTGGGCTATAAAATCAGCCCGTTGCTGTGGAATAAAATCCAACGCGGACTCAGCGCCGGACGCGTGCAATCCGTCGCCGTGCGTATGATTGTGGAGCGCGAAGCGGAAATCAAAGCCTTCGAGCCGGTAGAGTATTGGACCATTGACGCGCTCGTTTGCCGGACCGAAGAGGCTAAAGCCAAAAAACCGCATTACTTTAAAATGCGCCTGGCGCAGATCGACGGCAAAAAAGCCGAGATCGGCGATGAAAAGGAAGCGGCTAAAATCCGCGAGGAGGCGCTCAAGGCCGATTGGATTATCAGCAAAATCGTCGAGCGCGAAACCAAGCGCTCGCCCGCCGCGCCCTTTATCACCAGCACATTGCAACAAGAGGCCGCGCGCAAGCTGCATTTCTCCGCCAAACAGACCATGATGCTGGCGCAGCGTCTTTATGAAGGCATCGAAATCGACGAAAGCGAAGGCGAATCGGTGGGTTTCATCACTTATATGCGCACCGACTCGACGCGCGTCGCCGACGAAGCCACTAAGGCCGCGCGGAAATATATCTCCGAAAAATATGGCAAGGAATACGCCCCGGCCAAAACGCGAGTCTATAAAACCAAAAAAGGCGCCCAGGACGCTCACGAGGCGATCCGGCCCACCTCCATGGAGCGCGAGCCGGAATCCGTGCGCGAGACGCTGGAGGCGATCGATAAAAAACTCTACAAACTCTATGTGCTGATCTGGAACCGCTTCGTGGCCAGTCAAATGGCCGACGCAACGTTTGACTCCAAGCGTATTGAGGCGATGGCCGGCAAACGTCTGCTTTTCCGCGCATCCGGACAGACGCTCAAATTCCCCGGCTTCCTCGCGGTATACGAGGAAGGCATCGACGAGGCGCAAAGCCCCGAAGACGCTGATCCGGACGCGGAAAACCTGCCGATGGATCTGGCGAAAGGCGGCGCCCTGACGCAAAAAGAAAGCGACCTGATGGCCAATCAGCACTTCACCAAGCCGCCGCCGCAGTTTACCGAAGCGACGCTGGTCAAGGAGCTGGAAAGCCAGGGCATCGGCCGGCCGTCCACCTATGCGTCGATTATCTCGGTGATCCAGGACCGCAAATTCGTCAATCGCGATCAGCAAAAGCGCTTCTCCCCCACGCCGCTGGGGAAAATCATCACGGAAATGCTGACGGCGCATTTCTCGAAAATTCTCGATGTGAAATTCACGGCTTTAATGGAAGAGCAGCTCGACGACGTTGAAACGGGCAAGGTGAACTGGTCCACTCTCGTCGAAAACTTCTGGCGGGAGTTTAAGGTGACGCTCGAAGCGGCGCAAGCCAACATGCGCAATCTCAAGCGCGAAGTGGAGAAGACCGACGAGAAGTGCGACAAATGCGGCGAGGGAACCATGGTCATCCGCTGGGGCCGCAATGGACGCTTCCTGGCCTGCGATCAATATCCGAAATGCCGCAACACCCGCCCGTATCTGGAAGACGGCGAAAAGCCGCAAGAGCTTAAATTCGCCAAGCAGCTCTGCGGCGAATGCGGCGCGAAGATGTACATCAAAACCGGAAAATGGGGGCGCTTCGCCGCATGCTCGCGCTATCCCGATTGCAAAACCATTGAGCCGCTCAAGACGATGGTCAAGTGCCCCGAAGACGGATGCGACGGCGATCTGGTTGAACGCACATCCAAGCGCGGCAAGGTCTTCTACTCCTGCACGAATTATCCCAAGTGCGAATTCGTATCCTGGGAAAAACCGATGCCCTTCGAATGCCCCGGATGCAAGAATCCCCATCTGCTCCAGGGACGCAAGGGCGGCAAGGGCTTCGTGCACTGCCCGAAATGCGACTATTATGTACCGCTGGATGATTTCCTGAAAGAGCACAGCAGTCATGCTCACGACGAGGAAGGCGGCGAAGAAGCATGAGCGAGTCCATGGCATTCCGCGGCACGACCATCCTGGCGCTGCGCAAGGACGGCAAGACCGTCGTCGCCGGCGACGGGCAGGTGAGCCTGCAGCAGACCGTGATGAAACGCAAGGCGCGCAAGGTCCGCCGGATGCACAACGACCAGATCATCTGCGGCTTTGCCGGCGCCACGGCGGACGCCTTCACGCTGTTCGAGCGGCTTGAAGGCAAACTCAACGAGCATAGCGGAAACCTGCTTCGCGCATGCGTGGAACTGGCCAAGGACTGGCGCACCGACCGCTACCTGCGCCGCCTGGAAGCGATGCTCATCGCCGCCAGCAAGGACCAGCTGCTCGTGCTTTCCGGCAACGGCGATGTGATCGAGCCGGACGAGGACGTGGCGGCGATTGGCTCGGGCGGAGCTTATGCGCTGGCCGCGGCTCGCGCATTGATGGCGCATTCCACGCTCGACGCCGAAGGTATCGCGCGCGAAGCCATGCGCGTGGCCGCCGACATTTGTGTCTACACCAATCACGAAGTCACCGTCGAAATCCTTTGATCCTCCGCGGTCGCAAAAAAAAACGACGTCATAATTCCGATTTTCCTTCTCTAGCGTCTGACATCACGCGGCGCGCCAAAAAACGTGTTCATGCATTCGATCCGCGAAATCCGCAGCAAGCTCCCGTCATCCTGCGCTGGCGGCGCAGAAAAAAAAGCAATTTCCTGAAATCCACTATTGACGCGGAGATAAGCATGTGCTTCTATTCGCGACAGGAAACAAACAAGCGACTTGCGTATGCGGGGCGAGAGGCGCCCCCGGCGCCGGCTGCGATTTCCGAAGATTAGGCAGCAATCATAATAAGGAAAGTTCTCACAACAAAATTCAAAGGAGAGTGTGTGATGACAAAAGCAGAACTGGTTGATGCAGTGGCGGCAGGTGCGAACATTTCCAAGGCCGCGGCTCAAAACGCGATCGACAGCACTTTTGTGACAATCGCCAAAGTGCTGAAAAAGGAAAAACGTTTTTCTGTTCCGCAGTTTGGCACCTTCAAGGTCACCAACCGCAAAGCCCGCAAGGGTCGCAACCCGCAGACCGGCGAAGAGATCAAAATCAAAGCCTCCAAGGGAGTCTCCTTCAAGGCTTCCCCGACGCTCAAAGAGAAAATCTAATCCGGATATTCATGAGCGTAGAGTTGTACAAACAAAGCGGCAGCGCCATTCAGGCGCTGCCGCGGTTCTTTATCAATCGATTGATCAAAGCGTGACTAGTTTGCGCGTGAGCCATTCAACGCCGAACAGCAAAATCAGCAGCCCCCAAAGCCACGGAGAATCCCAGAGCGGCACGTTGTACTGCCGCGTCTCCAGTTTTTGCTCTTCAATCTTGCGGCGCAGCAATTCGCGAATCTCCTGCGCGCCGCTGAGCGTCTCGCCGCCGGTCAGCTGCGCCAATTGTTTCATCGTCTCTTCATCGGGCAGCGGATTCTCGTATTCCTTGCTGAGTTGCAGAATCCGCACTGGCAGTTCGTCCTCGCCGATCTGATCGCCCCGCGCGCTGTAGGCCGTAAAGACGACCTTCGCCTCTTCCCAGTCGAAAGCCTCAGGAACCTTCACGAATCCGGCGTGCTCGGCATTTTCCGGATCGAACTCCAATTCCGTTTCCTGTTCATGCGCGCCTTCGCCATCGAAACGGGCGGTCACCCGTCCGGCGCCGCTGTCTTCTCCGCCGGGCAAAATGAGTTGCGCACGCACGCGAATCGCTTCGCCCGGTTTGTACGTGATCGCTTCCGTGTTGCCGATCACCGGCGATCCTCGCCGCGCCATGCTGTTTTCCGCCAGCCAGCGCACGGTGTTGACCCAAAACTGGCGATAATACTTGTTGCCTTCCTTATGATCGGCCGGGCCGCCCTCGCCCCATTCGGTCTGGTAATTCACGCCCCAGCCGCCCGCCGCGTCGGACATGAACGCCATGGAGCGTCCCTTGCCGTACGGCTGCACGCAAATCAACGGCATATCCTGCTCCACATCATTCACTTGCTGCGACGCCAGTTCAGGCGACTGCTCAGAGAATCTGCCTTGCGTGGGAGATGAGCGGTCGGACATGGTCATCAGCACCGTGGCCGCGGGTTTGGCGCGGCGCACGATGTTCGTGCCGCGAAATAACGGATGCTTGTCGAGAATTATGTCATTCTCTGCCGGATCCGGATCCATGCGCCAGATCGGATGATTGCGCACGGATTGCGGAATCTCGACATAGGTCGTTCTTTCGCGCAGAAATCCGCCCATGTGGACGTCCATCGCCACGGGAATCATCTTCTCCCAGATCGTGCGGTCCCATTGCCCGGAGCCAAAGCTCGTATGTCCGCCGATCATGCAGAAACCTCCGCCGCGCTCCGCCACCAGATCGCGAATCGCCTCCAGCTGCTCGGTTGTGAAGACGAAACGGCCGATGTCCGAACAGATCACAACGTCGTAGCGGAAAATCTCTTCGCGCGTCGGAGGAAATACTCGGCTCACATCGTGCACATGCTCTAATTTGCCGCCGACATCATATTGATTTTGCAACCGGTAAACATCCACTTCGATCTCTTCAGTCTCCAACAGCGGCAACTCGATGAATTCATATTCCTCGCGCTGCCAAATGGGATCGAGGTGGTTCGAGCCTTCCATGTATAACACGCGCATCTTGGGATCGCTGGCTTCCACGTTGAAGCCGAATGAATTGTCAACCAGCGTCATTTCGTCCGGCACGCTGCTGAGTTCCAACTGGTAGTCTTGGAAATTGGTGTCGATCAGCACTTCAAATCCAACCTCTTGCGGGCTGTCATTGACCTGCAGATCCGCGGTTTCCAGGGATCGCCTCGCCCCTTTCTTGCGCAACGTCAGCGTGATCGTGCCCGTGCTGACGCCATCGCAACGCACCTGCACGCGCACCGGCACGCGAGTGCCCAGCGGCGCCTGGCGCTGCGCGAAGCAGTTCACAATCGCCGCATTGGGCAACGGCTTGTCCGAGCCGGTCAGGCAGGTGGAAATCGGTATCGCCTTGGCGCGCGCCAAACGCACCGCTTCGCCAAGCTGCTCCTTGTCCTGCGTGCGTCCGTCGCTGAACACCAGCACGTTCGCCACGCCCATGTCGCTGGCGGCGTTCAGCAGGCGCTGCAACACATACGCCAGCTTCGTCGAACTACCCTCCGCCTTGGTCCAGTCAAATGGCTGATCCACCGGATCCTGGTCCGGGAAAAAAAGATCGTCGTCAAAACGGAAGAGATGAATCCGTGCGGAAAGATCGTTGTCGTTCAGCGCAGGGGCGACTCGTTCCCGCGCCATCTCCAGACGCGACTGAGGCGTCTCCAGCCCCATGCTCAGCGAAGTGTCCACCAGCACAATCTGCTTGTCCCGCTTTTCGGGCAGCTCACCTTCCTCTTTGCGCACCGGATCGGCCAAAATCACCAGCACCACAATCAGCGCGGCCAGCCGCAGCAGGAAAATCCACGCGCGCATGAATGGCGATTGAAGCGACGTGCTGCGCAAGGTGAACCATCCCAGCAAGGCGATGCAGAGCAATACGAGAGCGGCATAGATGTAGGGATGAAGCGTCAGATTCCAAATCATACGGATTGTTTTTTCCCTTGGTTATTCCTCGTCGTCGCGCAAGTCGTCCGAGAGTTCACGGAAATATCGCTCGACCAGCCGGATATACTTGTCGGGCACATTGTCGTCCTTTTGCGCCAGGAGCTCGCGTTGGATCACTTCGGCGATGAGCTGCTCCAATCGCTCTTTGGCCGGGCGGAGCGTCTCTTCCGCCAGATCCCGGGAGACCGGCCAGTGCGGACTGCCCGCCGCATCGCGCTCAAGATTCTCCAGCGCACGATCCAGACGGTCGGCCATTTCGCTTAATTCCTCGTCATTGAAGCTCCGCAGATCGACCGCGAAATCCTCCAGCCGTTCGAGCAATTCCGTCGGAATTCCGGCATTGCGCCCGACAATGCCGGAATTGTCCAACTGTGGCGGGCGATTGCCCCATCCGCCGTCGCGCGATTCTTCCGCTTCGCTGCGTTCATTCGAGCCGCCGTTTTGCGCCAGCGCTTCGCTCTCCGCATCCGATTGTCCCTCGCTCTGGCCTTGGGATTCCGATTCGCTTTGTTCTTCGGATGGATTTTCACCTTGGCCTTGTTGTCCCTGGCGACCTTGGGCTTCCGCTGCGCTCTCTGCGTTCGATTCCGCAGACTCAGCATCGGATTCGGAATCCGATTCCGACTCCGATTCGCCTTGTCCATTGCCCTCTTCTCCGGATTGCCCCTGAGCCTCTGCTTCAGTTTGAGCGGACGACTCCGCCGATTCATTCTCTGCTTGTCCGTCCTGAGCCTCTGCGTTTTGGCCTTCGCCGTTTTCAGTTTGCTGTTCGGATTCCTGCTCGCCCTCTTCAGACTGCGCCTGGCCGTTATTTTCCATCGCTTGGCTGAGCTGCTGTGCTTCGGCCTGCGCCTCAGCCATGCGCTCCAGCCGGCCCTGGATCAAGCGGTCGCGTTCGAGCGCGGCGCGCTCCGCCAAACGCCGGAAGCGCATCGCCGCATCCTGATCAAGCTGCGCGGCTTGATCGCTTAAACCCAGCCGACGACGACGCTCCGCCTGACGTAGCGCCTCACCCAAGCCTTCCAGGTCGATCTCATCGTTCAACTCGCCAAGCCGCCGGCCGACTTCCTGATTTTCGCCGCCCAAGCGCTCCTCGGCGTAACGCAGCCAGTCCGCCATCGTGTCGGCGTTGTCCGCGAGGCGCTCACGGTTCGGACTCCGTCCGGCGCCGCGATTCTGCTCCTGCTCTTCATCGCCGCCTGCGCCCTGTTCACGTTGGTCGTTGCCAGCGCCCTGTTCACGCGGCTGTTCCTGTTCGCCGTTGGCGCCTTGTCCTTCCTGGCCTTGATCGCCGCTGGAATCTTCTTCCGCGCGCTCTTGTTCCGAATCCCCGCCTGCGCCGGGTTGTTGCTGATTTTCAGCGCCACTCGCGCCTTGTTCCTGCTGTTCTTCGCCGTTCGCGCCGTTTTGCGGTTCCTGCCCTTCAGTTTGCAGGCCGGTTTCGCCTTGATCACCTTCATTCGACTCTGCGCTTTGATTCTCGCCCTGTTCTCCGGCGTTCTCTCCGCTTTCCTGTTCGCCAGCGTCCTGCTGATTTTCATCGCCTTCGTTTTCTTCGCCGGCTTGCTGTTGTTGGTTGCTGTTTTGCTGCGACGGACTGCTGCTTTGCAGCTGGTTGCCGCTTTGCTGTGATGCGCTGCTTTGTTGTTGCGACGAACTCTGCGACTGAGACTGACTCTGTGATTGCGACTGACTTTGCGACTGCGATTGGCTCTGCGACTGTGATTGGGATTGGCTCTGCTGCTGAGAGTTTTGCTGTTGTTCCTGTTCTTGTTGTTCGCGTTCCAATTCCTCGGCGGCCTGATCGGCCATATTCGAGGTCTGGTTTAACGTCTGCGCAAGGTTCTGCTCTTCCAATCCGCGCAGGTGCTCCGCCAATTGCTGCAGACGATCCTCCGCGTCGCCCACTCGCGGCCGCGCATCGGCCAGTTGATCATCAGCCAATTCACGGTCAGCCCGGCGCATGAGGCGGTCGATTTCCTCGATGCGCTCCATCACCAGCGGCGTGCCGAGAAGTTCATGGTTGCGCAAATCCTCAAGCAACTCGCCCTCGTCCTCGGTCGCAAATTCCTGCTGAGTCTTCGTGCGATTCAGGCTTCGCGGATCCGGCTCCTGCGCGGCTTGATATTTGTCGAGTTTCTCCCCCACCTGCTGCTCTTCGCCCGATAGCCGTTCGGCTTCCTGCGCCAGATTCGCGGCGCTGGGCTGCTCAACCGTATCCATCTGGCCCTGCATCTGCTGCTGCTGTTGCTGCTTCAGCAGACGGCGGATTAAATTGCGCCGCACGCGCAGCAGACTGGCCAGCGCCGGATCGCTTTGATCCCAGCCTGCGTCCACGTCCAAACGGTCGAATTCCACCGCGGCAAGGTCCATCAAACTGTATGCGTCCTGCAGATCGCTCAAAACCTGCTCATCCATACCTTCCTCGGCGCTCAGACGGCCGTGGAGTTCCTCCACATTATCCGAAAGATCCGTCTCCTCCTGCGCCATGTCTTCGAGCGCTTTGGGCGCGTCACGCTTCTCCTGCTGATAACGGAAGGCATCCGAAACCACCTCGCGCTGGCGTTCAATCGCCTGCTCGATTTCGAACAAATCCTCCATCGCCTGTTGCATCTGCTCCGGCAGCATGCCCTCTTCGCTCTGCATTTCCTCTATTTCGTACTTGATGCGGAAGGGAATGATGTCGATGGGGAGCAGATCGCTGACGCCGCGGCGCTCCGTATCCGGCTTATAATCCGTTGCAAAGGAGTATAGCCGCACGTTGTCGTTGATCGTCAGGTTGTGCTTCTCCAGCATCGCCTTGGCGATTTCCCGGACGCTGAGTTCCACTTCTCCGTCCGGATCGAACTCCTTGGTCAATAACACTTCCTCGGGCTGATCGCCGATCTTCAGCATCACACCAAACTCTTTCAGCCCGAAATCGTCCGAGGCGCGCGCGCGAACCGCGACTTCCGTCAGGGAGGTGGCTTCGACCGTGTCTTGCGGATCGACGATCTCTACTTTCGGCGGCTCGTCCTGCAAGCCCTTGATCTTGAACACGGTCTTGTCCAGTTGCAGTTCGTCGGCGTTTTGACCCTCCAGCCAGTAGATCTCCTCGCCGGCCTTCACTGTGCGTTCAGTGGAAACCCAGTTTTCCTCGATCATCACCGGGGCTGCGGAATCGTCTCCCATGCGCAGTTTGGCTTGCGCCAGGGGATGATTCAACCGGAAGCGAATCTTCGCCTTTGTGCCTTCGACAGCCCGGATGTTGCCTTCGCTTTGCTCCTGCGGCTCCAGCCGCGTGTAGTCCGGGTAGTTCAAGGTTACTTGAATCTCTTCGATGCGCGGCGGCTCCACAAAACGCACTGTCGCGGGTTTGGTTTTGCCGTCGCCCGCCGCCACGTAATATTCGATGGAGCGCATGCGGTTTTTCAGCGTCCGGACGAACGTCCCGTCCGGTGTATCGGACATGTCCAATTCGCGCCAGTCTTCTTCCGGCTCCATACCGGCGTCACGCACATACATGCGCACTGCATCCGCCGGCCGGCCGGAAATCGTCGCCGTGATTCGGATCGGATCGCCCTTGCGGAAGGTCTCCCGGTCGCTCTCGGCGGACACGCGCGTGAAGGTGAAGCCAGCCATCGGCGCCGCGACGCGCAACGCCGCCGTGCGGAAATCCTGCCAAGCCGCCAACGTGGATAGCAACACAATCGCCAGACAACCGAGATAAGCCAGTTTGATTTTCAGATTGCGCCACGGGATCAACCGGACCGTATCCAGCCTCGCGATGCGTTGCCGCGCACGTTCAAGCAAGGCCTGCGTCAACGTGGAAGAAAGCCCGGCCTGTTCGGCCTCTTGCGGATCGCTCAGCTCCGACGCCGTGCGCAGCATCTGGCCCAGTTCAGGATATCCGCGTTCGATTTCACTGACCGCCTCGTGCTCGCCGAATTTCCGCGCAGGTCGCAGATAACGCCTTGAAAGCAGCGCCAAACCCGCCGCCGTGAGACCGCCCAGAATCAACCAGCGCCACCCAGTGGGCAGTCCGACCAACGCATCCGCCACTGCCGCTACGCCCGCCAGACCAAGGCATGCGATCCCGGTCAGCGATCCGCCTTCTCCGGCGAAAAAACGCCGCCGCCACGAAATATGATCGCGGACTTTAATATTGATCGCGTCGTTGCGTTTCATGCCCGGCTCCTATCCGCCAGGTAATTCTCCGCGACCATCAGCCCCAGCAAACCGATGGCCAGAAAAACCCAAAACTCATTTTCACGCTCGCTCTTGAGCGGAGCGACATCTTTGACTTCCTGCTCTTCCTCGGGCGCATCGGCCAGTTCGGCAAAACCGAGCGACCGGCGAAACTCCGCTTCATCCGCCATGACAATATCCGATTCGCGCGCGTCGGGCGCCACGACAAACCAGCCATCATTGTCCTTATAGGCTCCGGCGTCGCGCTCGCCGTTCATCCGCAACGCCTCAACGCGCGCCTGGTCCGTCACGTTCTGAATGTCCGCGAGATAACTAAACGTCTCGCGGATTACCGGCACAAAGATACGCTCCTTGGGCCAATCGCTCCAATCGCGGTCGGCAGGATTGGCAAACGCGATCACGCTCCCCCGGCCGACGGCCTGTTCGATAATCGCGGGAGCGCCGTTGCTCAAGCGCGCCAGCACATGCGCGTCTTCATCCGGTTCAAGGCGAAACACGTCGCGAAACACAATGCGCGAAAGATCGCCGCTCTCACGCCCGGTGAACAGCTGCAACGCAGGATGCTCCTTGTCCCACTCCGTGATGGTACGCGGCACGGGCACGTCGAGTTCACGCAACGCGGCGGGAAACACGCCTGCGTCGTAAAACTCGTTGAACATCCGCTCCGACGTGCGGTTGCCGAGAAACCAGACAGCCTTGCCGCCGTTCGCGAGATAGCGCTTCAATTCCGCAACCTCATCCTTGCCCAGCGCGCCCACGTTGCATAGCGCCACGACGCGGTAGGGCGTCAAATCCTCGATCTCGCGCCGCACTTCGCACTTCAGTTCCGATTGCCCGTCGCGTCGTTTGCTGATTTTCAGCGCCATCTCAATGTAGTACGTCTCATCCTGAAACATCGTGCTGCCCGGCGACCCGTTCACCAGCAGCACGGGAAGCGGCTCGCGCACATTGAACACAAAATGCCGTTCGTTATCCGCGGCCCAGGCGTCCTCCGCGTCCACTCGCGCCACGCCGGTATATTCGCCCGGCTGAACCGGCGTCCAATTCATCCGCACGGCGCCATTGCGCAAGAGCGCGGTCTTTTCAACTTCCACGCCGCCGAGCTGCAGCGACACTGTGACCTCCTGCGCTTCGGGCGTGGCGCCGAAACACGCCAGCTGCACCTCCACTTCGCCATCACCGCCCAGATACGGCGATAAATTGCGCACGTCCGCCACGGCGCAGTTCCAATCGCCAGGTTTTATCGCGGGCATGAGTTCCACGTCCACGTCGAGCGGCCAATCGCCCAGCGGATCGCCGGGCAAACCCTTGCGCTGCATGTCGGTGAACAGGTAGACTTTGCGTTCCTTGGCCGCGGACAGCTTCAGCCGGTCGCGCGCCCATGCCGACATCGCCGTGTAATCAGTCGCGCCGGCCGGACGCAAATCAGCGTGCTCCAAGTCTTCCACTTCTTCCACAGCGTCGCTGAACACGGCGACCGTGGCCTTCGCGCCATTCGGCAGTTCCTTCAGCGTCTTCAGCGCCGCATCGCGCGCCAGCGTGAAATTGCTCACGCCCAGCGCCTCGCCGTTCATGCTGCCCGAGGCATCAATCAACAGCAGCGCGTCCAGTTGTGCGGAGCTCTCTTCGTCCGGTTTTTCAAAGAACGGCCGCGCGAAAAGGAACGTCAGCAGCGCGACGATCAACAGCCGCGCGGTCAGCAGCAGCAAGCGCTGCAAACGGCGCCAGGATTTCGTCTCCTGCACGGCTTGTTTCAGGAAACGCAGCGTGCCGATGGTTTCCTGACGGAACCGGCGGCTGCGGATCAAATGAATGATCACCGGCGCCGCCAGCGCCGAAAGCCCGAACAATATTGCGCCGTTAATAAATCCCATGCGGCATAACCTGATTTTTTTTAACGCGGAGACGCAGAGTCGCTGAGAACCGATTTTTTTTGACAGGATCAACGGGATGAACAGGATCTAAACTGACTTAAGCATTTTTAACGAGAGGCAATTATAAAAGGAAAAAGCCTCAAAAAAATCCTGTCAATCTTATCCATCCTGTTAAAATTTTCTTTTCTATTCTTTGCGTCTTTGCGCCTTTGCGTTTTGTAGTTAATATCTTGCGCGGCGGAGCAGGTATTCGATCAGCAGGTTGCGGATCGGTTCATGCGTGCCGCAAGCCAGCCAGTCGATACCCCGCTCCTCGCAACTGCGCTTCAGTCCCTCGCGCCAATCCGCCACGATCCTGTTGTACGATTCACGCAGCTGCGGGGCGTGCACGCGCAACTTCTCGCCCGACTCCAAATCCTCGAACTCGTATTGCCCCGTTGTGGGCAGCTCGATCTCCCAGGGGTCGAGCACGTGCAACACCAGCACTTCGTGGCCCATGTACCTCAGGTCGGACAGCCCGTGCAGGATTTCCGCTTCCTTGTCGAACAGATCGCTGATCAGCACAATGATTCCGCGCCGCTTGCACGTCTCACGCACGTCCTCCAGCGCGGCGCCGATATCGCCCTGGCCCGCAGATTGAACGCCTTGCAACAACGCTAGAATCTCGTGGAACTGGCCAGGCCTAACACGAGGAGGAACAATATCCTGCACAGTGTTTCCGAGCATGTACGCGCCCGTGGCGTCGCGGCCCAGCAGCGCCAGAAACGCCAGCGCCGCGGCCGCGCGCGCGCCGTAACGCCACTTCTGCGACCGGCCATGCGCCGTGAACATCGAGCCTGTCGTGTCCAGCAGCAGATACAAGTTCAGATTCGTATCCGACTTGAACTGCTTGATGTAAAGCCGCTCCGTGCGCGCCCATAGATTCCAATTCACATAGCGCAGATCGTCGCCACGCTGATACTCCCGGTGCGAATCGAATTCCACGCTGAAGCCCAAATACGGACTGCGATGCAAACCGTGCAGCGTCCCTTCCACGATCCCATGCGCAGCCAACTCCAGATCCTCCATATCCATGAAGAGATCGGGATCGTCAATCTGCAGTTGCTTGCGGGCCGCGACAGGCATCAGGCTTCCTCTTTCACGCTTTCCAGAATTTCATCCACGATCTGATCCGCATCCACATTGTCCGCGCGGCTGCGGAAGTTAAGCACCAGACGGTGCCGCAGGATCGGCTTGGCCAGCGCCTTGACGTCGGCGAAATCGACATGATAGCGACCGTTGACCAGCGCCCGCGCCTTGCCGCCGAGGATCAGATTCTGCGATGCTCGCGGACTCGCGCCATATTGCACGTACTTCCCCACCGACTCCAGACGATTGCCGTTCACGCCCGGTCGCGTAGCGCCGGTGAGCCGCACGGCGTAGGAGACCACGTCATCCGAAACCGGCACGCCGCGCACGATGGTCTGCAACTGCACAACCTCGTCCGCGCGCATTATCTTATGCACGTCCGGCTCGAAGTTGCTCGTCGTTCCCTTCACGATGTCCACCTCATCCTGCGGCGAGGTGTAATGCACCTTGATGCAGAACATGAAGCGGTCGAGCTGCGCCTCGGGCAGCACATACGTGCCTTCGAGTTCGATCGGGTTTTGCGTCGCCAGCACCATGAACGGCGGATTGAGCTGGTACGTCTCGCGGCCGGCCGAGACTTGCCGCTCCTGCATCGCCTGCAGCAAGGCGGCCTGCGTCTTGGGTGGAGTGCGGTTCACCTCGTCCGCCAGCACCAGGTTGGCGAAAATCGGCCCCGGCAAAAATTTATGATGACGCCGCCCGGTGTCCGGGTCTTCCTCGATCACATCGGTTCCCGTGATGTCCGAGGGCATTAGGTCCGGCGTGAACTGGATGCGCTGAAACTCCAGGTCCATCGCCCGCGACATGGTGCTGGCCATCAGGGTCTTGCCCAGCCCCGGCAGACCGAGCAGCAGGCAATGCCCCCGGCACAGCAGACTGATCATCATCAGCTCCAGCGGCTCGCGCTGGCCGTACACCGCCTTGCTGATTTCGTTCATCAATTTGTCATGCGCCTCGACCAGCCGCTCGACCAATTTCAGATCGTTCGTTGTCGCTTGCTCCAATGTGGCGTCCGTTCTCTCAGTCATTGCCGTCCTTTCATATTGCACAATTTACTCTATGCCTTTTTTTTATCAGGAGATATGGGGATGCTGGAGATGAATCAAGTTCGACTCTTCTGAAATCCGCCCGCATTTTGGCGAAATTGACCAGCAATCCCACTTCTTTTTTTGCCGCTTTCAAGTATGATCTCAACTGCGCATAATGCGCTTTATGAAATTCTTCTACCGTCTTTAATTCAACTATCACCGTATCCTCTACCAATAAATCCAACCGATGTTTTCCCACTAAGCGACCTTCATACATCACTGGATATTCTTTTTCCGCCTCAAAATAAATTTTACGTTGGCTCAGTTCGATGGTTAGCGCATTGCGATATATGCTTTCCAAAAATCCAGGGCCTAAGCGCGAATGCACTCGAATCACTGCGTCAATAATCGCCTCCGTCAGTTCAGCATGCTGATATGCCATTTATCCCCCAAATCCCCTTCATCCCCATATCTCCATATACATCGAGCGTTGATTCAGTCGACGTCCGGGTATATCGGGACTTCGTCCGTGGTTTGGATCACCTCGGCCACGGGGCGGCGTTTGAGCGCCATCAATCGCGCGCCGCGCGCATCGCGATGCGACGGCCGCGAAGTCGCCTTGCCATCGCCATTGCCGTCCAGCAGGCAATGCTCCGTTTGGAAGAGATTCCCCTCAGTGTAAATCTCCTCCACTCGCCGCTTGCACTCCAGAAAGATCTCATCCGCGCTGAGCAGTTTGTCGCCATCCAGATCGCTGGACGGAGTCTCCAGCACCACGGCCAGCACTCGCGCGAACTCGGTTTCGTTCGCCTTTTCCTCTTCGTTGCTGGCAGTGATGAATATACGGCCCTCAGCGGCGAGTTCCTCGATCATCTTGCCGCTCAAGGTCATGGTCAAGATCACCGCCAATCCTCCTGCCGGCTTCACTTCAGCCAGCATCTCGGCTAGATCCTTCTCGGAGATGTCCGGTCCCGGCAGATTATACATCACCCGGCCGCGCGACTGATTGCAATGGCCGAGGAAGATCGCCCAGACCGGCGCCCCGTCGTGCGAGAGTTCCGCCATTCGCGCGGTTTCCTCGCGCAAGCCGTCCGCGTCGCAAGCGCCCCAGCCTTCGCGCTGCCCCTGATCGTAGCGCACAGTGATGTCCTGCGCCTCGATCTCATAGTACGCGGTCAGCGCCTTGACATAATCCTCCAGCAGCCCGCGATAAAACGCCTCGCGCTCCTCGTCGCCCGGCGCTCCCATGAAAATCCAGACACGCGGCGCGGCATTGAGTTGCGAATTTTCTATCGATTGTGTCGTGGGCGCATCCGGAGTCATGGACGGTTCCAGCGGAGTCGCCCACGCTGATCCGCCCCAAATGACTACTGCGCCAAACATCACCGTCAGCAAAAATCGTATCAAGCCGCTGCTCCCATTCGCCATAGTCGGTTGAGTCCTTGCGCTTTTATCCGGCTTACAATTGATATCATTCTTTTGGGATCTGAGACTAACTCCGATTCATTCATACGACCAGTCCGCTTCAGCGAAAGTTTGAAGCCAACGAAAGATGATACGAAAAATTTCGCAGTTCGATAGATCGCTGGAATCGAAGACTTTGATAATAAACTGAAAACGAACGGGATCGCCGTCTGTGAAATGTTAAAAAATAGCATTCGAACCGGCGATGATTCAAGCAGGTTTTAGCATCATCGACACCGCGAGACAGCCGTCAGGACTTCAATCCCCGGGCGGCAATCTTCCGTTCCCAGCGCGCCGAACCATGACGTGCGGCGTCCACCACGCTCTGCGGCGCATGCGCCCAAGGCACGCGCAAGACGCTGTCCTGATACACGTTGCTGTTCGCCACATAGATGCTCGTGGCGTCGCTTCCCGCGCTCAACCGCTTGAGCGGAATCGGATCGGGCAGTTCGTCCGCCACTTCGACATGATCCGGAAAAAAGCGGATCGTTCGGCGAAACCGGCCATCCGCGCGGCGTTTGCCGGTGATCAGAATCTTCTGGATCGTGGAGCGCAGCAAATTCGGAAAAAATCGCCCGGCGGTTATGTTGAGCAACCGAAACACGACCATGCGCAGGGGGCTGTTGAGTTTTTGCTGGCGATAACTGAATTCGCCGTCGCAACTGAAAGCCGGCGCGGCGTTGGGATCATGATTCGACGCGGGCGAGACTTCCAAATTCCGAGCCTTCACTTCGTGAAGTTCATCCATCAAGTGCGAAACAATCACTTTTCCGTTGTCCAACTCGCCGATCAGTCCGGTGTCGCTCGCGAGGCATTGAAAACTTTCCGGCGACAACTCTGTACTTTCTTCCGGCGTAGAACCGTCGGGATAAACGCGCGGCATCCATTCCCGGATCTGCGCCTCCAAGGCCACGACCAATTTGACTGGAACGCCAGTCTGGCGCTCCAATTCCATGCGCAGTTGCGCATTCAACGGATCGGCCACCGCCGTCAGGAGTTCGCCTTCTTCCATCATGCAAATCGGCAGACAGCAATAATGCTCCGCGAGATCCGCAGGCAAGCGCTCCGCCACGCCGGGATCGAGTTCGTCGTCGAATTCATTCAGGTCAGCGAACATCAGATCACGATTTTCGCACAGCAGGCGAACCATCTCCTCGCCGCTGACTTCGATGGCGTCCGATTCCTTGAAAATTTCCGCCTGACGCGCTTCCTTCTCGTATTGATCGTAGAGCGTCTTCGCGTCGAAACGGTTCGTATACGACGCCGCGTCGATCTTTCCGGGCGAGCGTCCGAACACCTTGATTACGCCGCCCTTGTTCAGGTTCGCCACGGCGTAATACGCGTCCGTCTTGCAGACCGCCAGCCCCGCGTCGGGATGCCATTTGAGGAAATTCTCGCGCGTGTTGATCGGCGGAAAACGCTGCTCGCCGTTCGCAGGCTGGGACGGCTCATAATAATCATCCCACGCCTGAAGCCAGTTATACACGCAATGGCATAGCATCCGGTCGTCGTCGTTGTGATAGCGCTTGTCCGCCGCCAACGAGCGTAGAAACTGATCCGCGATCTGCCCGGCTTTTTCCGAATGCCGCGCAATCAGCTCGAAGCCGTGCGGATAAAAATGATACGTGTTGCGGCTGCCGTACTCGCCGCCATAGGAGCCGTCCGGATGCATGAAATGCCAGGCGAAATCGACCGCCCGTTTCAGCGGATCGAGCAACTCATCGTATGGCTCGCCTTGCGCCTCGCTCTTCCGGTGCAGTTTGGCCAGAAAGTCGATCGTGCAGGTATGGTATCCCGGATCCGCGCCTTCGTATTCCTGGAACCAGCCCTCTTCCGGATGCTGCCAGGAGAGCGTCAACGCCGCCCGGTCCTCAGCGCACTGCCGGTATTTCTCATCGCCCGTGATGAGATAGATATTATACGCAGCCAAAGCCACAAAGGCCTGATGATTGGAGAGTTGTCCGGTTTCCTGATAACGGATGAACAGCTCGCCGCGCCGCTGGAAAAACTCCGCCAACTCCGGATCGTCCAGTTGCAGCAGTTGATACGCTTCGGTGATCGCGTACGTGGAGAACGCCAGCGCCCCAAGCGCTTGCTCCCACGGGAAATAATCGTCGCACGAACCATCCTTGTGCGAGCCGCGCATGGCAAAATGCATCCCTGCGACGGCCAGTTCCCGCATCCGCTCCCATTGGCAATACTTGTTACCCGGATAGTTGCGCACAAATAGCTGCGCGAAAGGCAGCACGAATTCCTGGCTCATGCCGCAAGGAAAATCGAGCGTGCGGTAATGCCAGTATTCCCGGTCAAAGCAACCGTAAGACGGGCTGTATGGATTTTTATCGCAAAGCTGCGTCAAATGCGGAACATAATCCAGCGCCAGCGCCGCATACCGGTCGCGCGGCTGCAAAGCGGCAAAGTGTCGAAGGTGCGTCATCGTGATCCCACTTACAGGCGTATCAATTAGCTAGAAAAGAATATAATCTCGCACGTAATTTATCACATTTTTTTATCTCGCATTCCCAGACGACTAACACACTCCACCCTATCTTCTTTAGCGCCTTTCTGTTTGCTTTGTCACGTTCAACGTTCCGCATGAGTTTCGGTTTCCAGTATTCCTGATTGGATTTTGGCATTCTCGAATCCAAGCATGTTTTCAAATGATGCTGATGCCAAAAACATCCATGCACAAAAATCACTTTTTTCTTTCCAGCAAAAACAAGATCAGGCTTGCCAGGTAAATTTTTGCGATGAAGCCGGTACCGGAATCCCATGCTAAAAATCAAACGGCGCACAACCATCTCCGGCTTTGTATCCTTAGATCGGATTTGCCGCATATTCTCACTACGTCTTTTCGGACTGATTTTGTCCATGATTCATAAATTGGCAAGTTTGTTGCGGAAACTTTTGAACGAGCCATTTGAGCACCTGGACTTGATCGGCTCCTTTGGCCCGGCGCACTTGCGCCAATAATTTCAACGCAGAAGGCCGTTCTAATGTTAAGTTCGAGGCTCCTTCATTACACACTGAACAAATCGCACGCAGATTAGACGGATCATCGGTTCCGCCCTGTGATTTATCCACGATATGACCAATATGCAGCCGCGTTTTACGCGTTCTGTCATACGGATGAGGTTCGCCTGCAACAGCGCCGCACATCTGGCAGGTGAAGCCGTTGCGATCCAAAACAAACGCGCGTGTCTCCTTTGATATAGCTCGTGCAAATGCGGGTTGTGGCTTGGGATCAAGAAGCAAATACTGACCCGGTTTTAAATCACTCCGGTCATTGTTTGTGAGAATCTGGTAACCTTCTTCGTTCCTCAACTCTCGTATCCGTCTGGCCCATTCCACTCTGCCACCGCTGACTTCATGCAGTTCATCAGAGTTCATCACTCTGCCAATGTTACTCAAAAAGTGCTCACGAAGCTTTGTACGAGCGCTTTTATTCTTAGCCATCAATCTATCCTCTAACCAGCGATGGAAATAATCTTTGGATGAGCCAGACATTCCTTGATCGCGTGAGCGGCAGCATACGCCACAGGTGGAGGAAATGCATTACCCACCTGCCGGTATGCTGGCGTTTTCTTTCCTGCAAATATCCATTGGTCCGGAAAACCTTGGATTCTCGCCACCATTCGCACGGTTAAACGGGGCATGCCTTTGAAATTCTTGTCGGGAGGAAGATCAGCGATCCCCATGCCATCCACGCCTAACGAAGCCCAAGCTCTTTTTGCGCGCGTCGGTCCCAAATCGGGTCCGCCATGTTTTTTTGAACCGCCCACAATCGTGGGCGCAATATCATCCGCTTGTTTCCGCCATTGATCGGCCATTTTCCAATTTCGCGCTGCCATCAAGTCATATAACAACTCTCCAACACATAAAGGATTCTGGTTTGCGATGGATGGCCATGAAAAATATTCAGATATATCTTTTCTAATTGCAACGACAACAACTCGTGGCCGCAATTGAGATACTCCAAAATCTGAAGCGTTGAGCAACCGCCAATCCGTACGATAACCCAACTTCTCTAACTGCCGCTTGAGATTGGCACGATAATCCTCAAAAACAGCATCCAAAAAGCCACGAACATTTTCCAGCATCACCGCGCGCGGTCTGCATTCATCCACTAACCGAAGCGCTTCGGGAAATAAATCACGATCATCCGCTCGCCCAAGTTGTTTACCGGCCACGGAAAATGGAGGACATGGCACTCCCCCCGCTAGCAAATCGATCCCACGATAACGCTCCGCGCTGAATTGACGGATATCATCCTCAATCACATGCCACTTCGGCCGGTTATAGCGCAATGTGTCGCAACATGGCTTTTCAATCTCAACAAGCGCCTCTGGCTGGAATCCCGCTTGTTCCAGTCCTAAAGCTTGCCCCCCGGCTCCTGCGCAAATCTCAATGCACGAGAGATCTAACATCACAATGCTCATTGTCCTATAAAATTATTAAAGTAAGAATGAAGCAACTGTTTACTTTTTTCAATCATTTTATCACAGTACTGACCTCCGCTGTTGGAATGACAATACCTTTTACTGATTTTTTTTAAGATTGGCGTCGTGTAAGCCGATGAATGGAATAGATCCGGCTCGATTTTCTAATTGATTTTTACGGACGGCCTCGACTAGGCTATTCCCATAGAGGAGTCTGGATTCAATCCCAAGAGGATTTGTCATGCGGAGGGAGATGTCAGTGAAACCGTTTGAAATGACCATTGAGGAGTTGAATGAAAAGCAGAGTTTCCTGAGCTGCCAGGTAAAAGGATATCTGGACGCTCATACGGTGATTCAGTTCGAGGAGAGCCTGAATCAAGCGGTGGATCAATCGCAAGTCAAGCAACTGGTCGTGGACCTGGGAGACCTGTACTATATCTCCAGCGCAGGCATCGGCGCACTGATGGGCTTGACGCAAAAACTACGCCGTCAAAACGGCGAACTGATTCTGTTGCGTCCCAGCGAGAAGGTGTTCAACATCTTTGAAATGCTGGGTTTTACGCATATTTTCCGAATCGTCCAGACGCAGGACGAGGCGATGGACGCGTTAAACGAATCCACGGTTGAGTGAGAGAGCTTATGAAAGTGCTTCAATTAAATCACACGGGCGGCGCCCCTGAGCAACCGGACAACTGGGAGATTGAATTCCAATGGCCCGCTGATGCCAAGGCTCTGAGCATCATCCGGGACTGTGTGCGGTGCGTGTTGCATGGCGTGGGTTCCAGCGTGTGCGAAGATGATATGCATAAAATTGAACTGAGCGTGGACGAAGCGTGCACCAATGTCGTTTTGCATGCATACGCGGAGGAGATCGACCGCAAGGAATCGGCGCCCTGCTCCATTCGCATCGCCATGCGGCTGTTGCATGACCGGATCGACATCGAGGTTTCCGACAGCGGGCGCGGCGACAGACTCGGACCGCATCTGGGCTTTGATGAAGCGTCGCTGTCGCTTTATGGTCAAACGGATACGGAAGATTCGTCGGGCGTCAACCGCCCTCATGGCCTGGGCATTTTCATCATTAAAAAATGCATGGATGAGGTCAGCCTGAATTATCCTCACCCGCGCGGCACACGGCTGCGCATGACCAAATTCATCCATCCCGCCAGTAAAGACCGGTCGCCGGCTTCCCCTGCCGAGCTTTACTGAACGCCGCTCATGCCTTGAGCTCCGTTTTATTGCATAGGGACATCCAAAAATATACAGGCTTCGTTCTTCAGGCGTCTGGTTCATCCGGCGCCTGGCGAATCAGAGCGAAAGGGGTTTGCTCGTCGGTCTGGCCGCAAGGATTGTCCTTCATGATTTTCTGGATCAGCTCTTTATCGATGCCGGGCGTGGCGCCCAAACACCAGGAGCCGCCGATGTCATTGATATCCATCACTGCCGCCTCAAGTCCGCTGGCGGCCTTGACCCGTTCCGCGACCTGCGCCGGATCCTTCGGCCCCATGATCACGCAATCCGGCTGAAGCGGACTCGTGCCGGCGGCGTCGATCGTGGCGGCTTGCATGCCGGCGATACGATAAAAATCCCCTTTACGCCCGATGAGTTTGCCGAATGCGCCAACGGCGGCGGCGAACAGAATGCGCAACGAGCCGCATTCATTAATCGCGCATTGCATTGAGGAGGGACGCCGCAGACCAGTGCCGTAGGGCACCTTGGCGACAAAGCGCCAAAGGATGCGGGCGAGCAGCCCGATCTTCATCTCGCTTTCCCGGATCGCGCGGCCTTGTGTGACCGCGACAACCTTTTCGCTGACGCTAATCCAATCGCCCGGCTGCTGCACGGAAGCGGCGTAGCGTTGAATGACCTCGGCGATGTCGTCGTCGCAAGTGATTAAATGAGTCTTAACCGGTATGCGCACCCAATTCCGCCCATCCACTTCAATGTTCAGCTTACGTTTCGGATTGGCTTGCGGCGCGGAATGTTGATCGACGGCGTCAGTCACGGAAGCAATCTCCTGGTCAGAGGGGCATGCAAAACCTTCGCATACCACGATGAACGGCGTCAACTGATTCTGGAAGATCGCAATGGAATGTTCCGGTTTCAAAGCATCAGCGTCTTCGATCAGCGATCTACGACATCAAATCTCGGCCTTCTCATTTCTCTTTATTTATCAGTTGATTTGATTAAAGAACAACGCATTTTTTGCCGTTAGGAAAGAAAAAGCATCCGCCACCGTCTTCATACGACGAGCATAAACGTATCATGGAGAGACTTCCAATCGTGCGCAGCAAGTTCTTCAACATGCTGGAATTCCGGCTGGGCGCCAGTTTCGCGGCGCTGGCCATTATCATTGGCGGACTCTTCATGCTTGCGTTGTTGTATTCGCTGGAAATCAAATTGCGCCAGGATATGATGGACCGCCTGTCCGACGCCGTCAGATTGGCGACTGCAAATCTCAACGTGGAGCTCCACGCCACGCTCACGAGCCCTGAACAGGAAGAGAGCGCGGCGTATGAATCCATTCAATCCTATTTGGAAAAAATACATGATAGCAACACCAAGCTGATTTATCTGTACACCATGCGCCAGGATCAGGAGGGCATTCCATATTTCGTGGTCGATGCGGATGTGCCGGCCGACAATCGAGTCGAGATCGCCCATTGGGGTGAACGTTACGAAGATCCCTCGTCCGAGATGCTCGAGGCATTCACGACGACAGAACCGTATGTGGCGGAAAAAGCGTTCACCACGGATGAATGGGGCACGGTGATATCCGCCTATGCGCCGCTTTACACCCCGGACGGAAAGCGCGACGGGATTCTCGGCATCGATATGCAGGTGAACGATGTCATCGCGTACCAACGCCATTATTATCTGATCGTGATCGCGCTTTACTCGATCGCCGTGCTCGCCGCGATCATCTGCGGTATGCTGATGGGACGCTTTTTGGCGCGCCCAATCATCCAACTCTGCGATGGAGCCGAGGCGCTGACTCGCGGAGAATCAAACCGTCGTTTTGAATGCAAGACAAGCGACGAGCTCGGGCAATTGGCGATGGCTTTGAATGTCATGGCCGAACACGCGCAGCTCGAACGCAATGAATTGAATCAAGTGCTGCGGCGGCAAGTGGAGAAACTCTCCAAGGCAAACCAAGCTCTCGAGGAAAACGAGGGGATGCTCCGGCAGATCACTGCGTCTGCGCAGGACGCCATCATCATGACCGATTCGCAGGGAATTGTGACCTTCTGGAGCCCGGCGGCGGAACGCATTTTCGGACCGCCAGAGCAGGAGGCCGTCGGCGAAACGCTCCAGTCTTTGATCGTCCCGCCGCAGGAATATGAAGCTTTTCAGCTCTGCTTTCTTTCATACTTATCGGACGATGTAAAGATGACTCCTGGAGAGTGCTCACGGCTGCGAAGCATTCATTCCTCCGGACGGCTGCTGACGGTCGAACTTTCCATCGCCCGGCTATGGGTGCGCAAACAGCGCTGTCTGCTGGGTATTTTCCGCGACGTGACGGAGCGCGAGGAATATGAAACGCAACTGCGAAATACGAAGGAAGAGGCTGAGTTTCTCAATCGCGATCTGGAACAGGCGATTGCGCGAGCGAACCAACTGGCATTTGAAGCGGAAGCGGCGAACTGCGCGAAAAGCGAGTTTCTGGCCAATATGAGCCATGAAATCCGCACGCCGATGAACGGCATCATCGGCATGTCGAATTTACTGCTGGACACGGAACTCAACAGCGAGCAATTCGATTTCGCGAAAACGATCGTGAGCAGCGCCGAATCCCTGCTGCGGTTGATCAATGACATTCTCGACTTTTCCAAAATCGAGGCGGGCAAGCTGGATCTTGAGTATATTGAATTCGATCTGCGGAAAACAATCGAAGAAATGTCGGATGCGCTGGCGTTTCGTGCGCACGAGAAAAATCTTGAACTGGTGTGCGTGATCGACACAAAGACGCCATCCTATCTACAGGGAGATCCTGGACGCTTGCGGCAAATAATCACCAACCTGATCGGCAATGCGATCAAATTCACCCATCAAGGCGATGTGACGTTGAACGTGGCGGTGCGCGAAGAAAGCGATGATAAAACAGAACTCCTCTTTGAAGTGCATGACACCGGCATTGGCATCCAGGAAGATCAAAGCCGGAAACTCTTCCAAGCCTTCACCCAGGCAGACTCATCGACGACACGCAAATACGGCGGAACAGGCCTGGGATTGGCCATCTGCCGTCAATTGGCGGAGAAGATGGAAGGCGAAATTGGCGCGCGCAACAACGCAGCCGGCGGCGCCACATTCTGGTTTACGGCCCGTTTGCGCAAATTGAGCGCTAAGCGTGTGCAGGAACTCCAGCAAAACTCGGCCGCGGCAATCTCGTTAAATGACGTTCGCGTTCTATTGGTGGAGACCAGCGAAACGAGCCGCCGCATGTTGCGGTTGTATTTGACCGAATACCAATGCCAGGTTGATGATGTCAGCAATCCATCCGCTGCGCTTGACAAAATCCGCCAGGCCGTCGCGGACGGGCGGCCGTATGCCATCGCGCTTCTCGCCATGCAACTGCCGGATATGTCCGGCGATGAACTGGGCGAACAGATCAAGCAGGATCCCGCGATCTGCGGCACGCGTCTGATTTCACTAACCTCTTTCGGCAAACGCGGCGACGCCAAGCGGCTGGAAAAAATCGGATTCTCCGCCTACTTAACCAAGCCCGTGAAACCATCGCATCTGCGGGAATGTTTGCACGAGGTGCTTAGCGAAAAGCATGATCAAACCGGCAAGCCTCGTGAACAGCTCATTACGCGGCACTCGCTGCGTGAGAAGTTCGACAAACGATTCCATGTCCTCCTGGCGGAAGACAACCTGGTGAACCAACGCGTGGCGGTTAAAGTGCTGGAAAAACTCGGATGCAGCGTCGATGTGGCCAACGACGGTCTGGAAGCGATTGAAGCGCTCAAACGACGCGATTATGACGCTGTGCTGATGGACCTGCAAATGCCGCGGCTTAATGGCCTGGAAGCCACTCAACGAATCCGTGATCCGGAAACCGGCGTGCGCAATCCGCAAATCCCCGTTATCGCCATGACGGCCAGCGCCATGTCCGACGACCGTCATCGATGCCTTGCCGCAGGAATGAACGACTACATCTCCAAGCCATTTAAACCGGATACTCTGCTTGAGAAATTGCAGTGCATCCGATCATCGGCGGCTGTACGCGACTCCTCCGATTCCGAGCGCACGCAAGCGCTGCATGAAAACGCGGTGGTTTTTCAAAAAGACAAACTGCGCAAGCGGTTGCTTGACGATGAAGAGTTGGTCCGCGAAATCGTGCAGTTATTCCTCAAAGAGTCGCCGCGCTTGATCGAATCCTTGCACGACGCCTATGATCAAGGCGATCATCACAAGATGTATGCACTGGCGCATCAAATCGAGGGTTCAGCAGGCAGTATCGACGCGGACGCCATGCAGCATGCGGCGCATGAATTGAGCACGCTGGCCGCTGATGGCGGCGATCCGCGGAAGATCAAGGCGTCATTCGAAAAACTCATCGCGAATTATTCGGCGCTGGATGAACACTTAAAGCAATGTGGATATCAATCGGAGCCAACGTCACAAACCGCGTAAAATCGAGGATGCAAAACGATGAAAGTGCTGATAGCGGAAGATGACATTGTTTCAGGGCAGCTGCTGTCGCGCTTGCTGAAAAAATGGGCGCTGGAGGCGGTTGAAACCCAGGACGGCGCTCAGGCATGGCGCGCGCTGGAAAACGATCCGGAAATTCAACTGCTCATCACGGATTGGATGATGCCCGAGATGGACGGATTGACGCTGGTGAAAAAGGCGCGCTCCCAGGAACGTGAAAAATATCTGCATATCATCATGCTGACCGCCAAAAGTTCGCATCAGGATTTGCTGGACGGGTTGAACGCCGGAGCGGACACCTTCTTGAATAAGCCTTTCGACGCCGCGGAACTCGAAGCGCACGTGCGTGTGGCCAAGCGAATGGTGGAATTGGAAGATCGAACCATGCGTCAATTGGAGGAGTTGCGCGAAAAAAACAATCACATCCGCAACGATCTGGAAGCCGCACGCCGCATTCAGCAAGCCCTTCTGCCGCAAGAAGCGCCATCCGCAGGACGCTACGAGTTCAGCTGGGTCTTCGATTCCTGCGACGCGGTCGCCGGCGACATGCTGAATATCTTCCCCTTGGATGAAAGTCACGTTGGTTTTTACGTGTTGGATGTGGCGGGGCACGGCGTCCAAGCCGCGCTGCTCTCCGTCTCGCTCAGCCATCTGCTCGATCCCATGCCTCATCGCGCGGGACTCCTGAAGCGCCGCGTCGAATCTGAGCCGGGCTATGAAATCGTGGAGCCGAGAAACGTGGCGGATGAGTTGAACTGCCAGTTTGAAAAACTGGGCCACACCGGCGTTTTTTTCACGATGATTTACGGCATCATCGACACGCGCCAGCATGCCTTGACCTATACGCGCACGGGACATCCGCATCCCGTGATCGTCGACAGCGAAGGCGCCCGGTCATTGGGATACTGCGAAGGACTGCCGATCGGAGTGGATGAGAGCGCGGTTTTCGAGCAAAAAACCATTGAATTCAAACCCGGAGATCAACTGTTTGTCTACACTGACGGCGTGGACGAAATCGCAGACGCGGAAGGAAACATCCTCGGCGCCGAAGGTGTGCGCCGCCTGTTGAATCAAACGAAAAACCAGCCGATCCGGAAAGCGGTGATGAGTCTGCGCGGCGCCCTTCAGGAGTACGTCGCTCCCAATCCGCAACTCGACGACATCACGATCCTCGGCATCCGCCTTAAAACCGTGAATGAACCATAGCAAAAGCCTTTCGTTATTGTGACTCGTCGGCTGCAACGATTTTTGCTTGCTTCAAAGTGAGACTCGCGTCAACATTCCATCCAAAGAAATGTGAATCCCAATCGAGTCGCTGGCATGACCCATTCTGAACAGAACCAGCAGCAACCATCGCCGCAGCCCGATCCCGCCGCAATGAGTCAATCGTCTTCCGCGGCGGAATTGGAACTGGATCGCGATCAGGACAGCGCGCCGCAGTCAAAAAACGATGCGTTGCGCGGACAAACCGGCGCTCCCTTTGCGCCGTCACAACCGCGTCTTGACGAATCATACGATCTCCCGCCGCAAGGCGCAAAACCCGCGTTGCAGCTGCCCTTCACGGCGCACCTCACGGCTCTGCTGTTCGCCTTGCTGGCCCTGGGCATGGTGCTGAGCACATATCGCGGCCAGGGCTGGACCTGGGATGAGGCGTATTATCTGAAGCCGTCGCAAAATGCGGTTGAATTCTGGACGCGTCTGTTGCGCGGCGATTTCCGGGGCGCCTCAATCCGCGAGGCGGCGTTGTTTTATTTCGGCAATCATGTGGATCCCGGCAAGCAATCCACCTATCTCCCGGCGGCGAAGTACGCCGTCCGGCAAATCGTCAGCGTAAAGCCGGACGTGAATAAGCGGCTCGATCAGGTGACGAACGAAGATATCGACCGGCATCCTGTCCGGCGGCAGGATTTGCAGAAGTTCTGGAACGGCCAGGGATTCCCCGGCGAACTGGTTGACAATACGCCGGAGGCGCCGCCCCTGACCAAGTACCTGGAGGGATTAAGCCTGCGGCAGCTGCATCGAGAACCGCTGCCGCTGTGGATTCCGCGCCTGCCGTCGGCCGTAATGTTCGCCCTGACGCTCTATCTGATTGTCTTGCTGGCCGAGGCTTATTTCAGCCGTTCGGCCGCGGTTTTCGCCGCCCTTTTATATCTGACGCTCCCGCGTGTGCTCGGACATGCGCACTTCGCCGTCACGGACACCGCCACTGCGTTCATCATGCTGCTTTGCGTCTATTGCTTTCTGCGCGGACTGGCTTCATGGCGTTGGGCCGTGGCGTTCGGCGTGGCGCTGGGATTGGCGCTGCTCACGCGCATTCACGCCGTTTTGCTGCCTGCCGCGCTGCTGCCCTGGGCGTTGATCTTCCGCCGCAAACAAAGCGTGAACAACCTCTACGCCATGCTGCTGCTTGCGCCGGCCGTCTGGATCGCGCTCTGGCCTTGGCTCTGGTTCGACACGCCGGAAATAATCATGGATTACGTGCGGTATTTCCTGCAACACTCCCCCACGCGCACTTTTTACCTGGGCCAAGTGTGGGGCCAGCAATTCCCGCAAGCGCCGTGGCATTACGCGCCGGTGATGATCGCCGCCACCACGCCGTTGCTCACGCTCACGCTGCTGGCGTTCGGGCTGCTGCGCGGCGTATTACGATCCTGGCGCGAACCGCATTCGGCGCTCTTCCTGCTCATGATCGCGGTGAATCTGGCGATGTTCATGCGCCCGAGCGCGGCGAAATACGACGGCGTGCGGCTTTTCCTGCCGGCCTATCCCTGGATGGCGCTGCTGGGCGGCGCGTTCTGCGCCTGGCTGCTGCGGCAGGTCAGCCTGATGCCGTTGAGCGAAGGCTCGCGCTGGTCGAAGCGCGACCTGGCGACGTGTCTCTTCGGCGCGCTGATCATCATCTCCGGCGCATGCAGCATCGCGCTGGCCTGGCCGCGATTCCTCTCCTATTACAATGTCATCGTAGCGGCGCAGGACAGCGAACAGCGCTTGCCGTATCACACCCTCGATGGATTTAGCTCCATTCGAACGATGCCTTTTAATCGCACCGGTTTTGAAACGACCTACTGGTGCGACGCGGTTGATGAGGAAGTCGAACGCTGGTTGCGCGAGGAATTGCCGCCGGACATCCGCAATCTGGAGCCTGTGGCCCAGGAAGCGACCGGACTGGAGCACCGGCGCGACATCTTCCGCACGATCCCGGAGCGCCTGCGTTTTCGCGGATTTAATGAGCCGGACGGCTGGATCATCCAGCACCGCGAAGGCATGCTGCCCTCGCACTATGATATGTTGTATCATCCGCCGTGCTTCACAGCAAAAACGTTCGAGCATCGCGGACGCCGCATGGTCAGCATCGTCCTGCAGCCGCGATTCAACCCGGCGTTCAAAACGACAACGGCATCCGAAAAGGCAACGGAGAAAACGCCATTGGTTGTTCCAGAAGTATCACCCACAACCGAAACCGCCGTAGCTTTCGATGTGCAAGCCACCACCGAAACTGCAACGACAGCCACTATCGAAACTACTACTACTGCTACGACAGAAACTGAAACGACGACAAAAACCGAAGCCACAACTGAAACCGAAACCATATCCGAAGCTGAAGTCACAACAGAAACCGAAACCACGACAGGCACTGAGATGACGACAGGAGCGATATAATGGCCCCGAAACCCGATAGTTGGATTCACCGCATGGCGCTGGAGCATGGCATGATCGAGCCTTTCGCCGACCGCCAGGTGCGCGAAGGCGTGATCTCTTACGGCTTGAGCGCATACGGCTACGACATGCGCATCAGCGACGAATTCCACGCGCTCAATCCCGGGCAATGCGATCTGCTGGATCCGAAAAATATGCGTGAGGATTTCTTCACCACGCTGCACGCGCCGCATTACGACATCCCGCCGAACGGCATCGTGATTTGCCGTAGCGTCGAATACTTCCGCATCCCGCGCAACGTGATCACGATCACGCAGGGCAAATCGACCTACGCGCGCTGCGGCGTCGTAGTCAACATCACGCCTTTCGAGCCGGAATGGGAGGGCCACGTCACGATCTCCGTCAGCAACACCGCGCCGGTTCCCGCGCGCATCTATGCCAACGAAGGGCTCGCGCAGGTCGTATTTCTCGAGAGCGACGAGGACTGCGAAATCTCATACGCGGATAAAAAGGGCAAATACCAGGCCAGCAAGGGCGTCACGCACGCCAAAGTGGAGACCAGCCAATAGCATCGCTTCAAATAAACCGCAAGGCGCAACCTGACATGCAGCTTTCCAAACTCGCGCAAATACAAATCGGGATCGGCGTCATCGCGTTGATCGCGCTCCAGGCGAATATCACCCTATGCATCCGGGAACTGAAGCAGGCGCGATCCGATCAAAAAAACGAAGTCGCTGAATACGAGTCGAACTATGCTGCGCTCAAGGAGTCGCTGCCCGGACACGGGACTGTCGGCTATTTCACGGATCAAAAAGACGACCTGAAATCCTTCTTTTTAGCCCAGTACGCCTTATCACCCGTCTTTGTTGTCGACAGCATCGAACCGGAATTGATTGTGGCAGACCTGCACGATCCCGAAAGCCTTACGCAACTTCACGCGAAGCATGGACTTGTTGTGTTGAGAAAAACCAGCGATCAGATCTTCCTGCTCAGAAAGACTAACAATTAAAATGCTTATTTTCGCGTTGGCTCTCCCATTGCTGGCCGGCTTCCTCGTCGTTAGCGGCTTATGCCCGGGAAGGCGAGCCGCGCGCACGCTGTTGATCAAAGCCTGCCTCGCCACTGGATTGGCGTTGGGAGCCGCATCATGTCTATACTTCATTGCGCTGTTTATATTCGGGCCAAGCGAAACGGCCCTGATCGTTACGGATGCATCTATTTTCATCACGATGCTCGTCGCAAGCCTATATTGGCAAAGAAGGAAAACTCCCCAAGAAACGCATCAACCCATTGATCCGGTATGCGATCAACAATGCTTCCCAGCGCTATTATTCGCCTTCGGCGTCATGTTTGTCTTATCCATCTCCGCCTATGGATTGATCGCATTCAATCAACCGCATGGCGATTGGGACGCATGGGGTATCTGGAACATGCGGGCGCGCTTCATCTTTCGCGGCGGCGAAGATTGGACCGGCGCCTTTTCCGGCACGCTGCGATGGTCGCATCCGGATTATCCCCTGCTGATCCCGGACAATGTGGCGCGAATCTGGGCCTACCTGGGCCGCGACAGCGTGAGCGCGCCGATCGCCATCGCCTTCCTCTTCACCTTCGGCACGCTGGCGCTGCTGGCTGGGTCCGTTGCATCGCTGCGCAGCCGCAACCAGGGCTTGCTGGCCGGACTGACGCTGATGTGTTTCGCATCGTTCATCCGGTACGGCGCCGGACAATGCGCGGATATTCCCTTGGGTTTTTATTATCTCGCGACGCTTGTGCCGCTCCATCTCGCGGATCAAGAGCCGGATCAAAAATCGCGCTATCTTTTTCTGGCGGGCGCAATGGCCGGATGCTCCGTATGGACCAAAAACGAAGGCGTGGTGTTTATCGTCGCGATGATGCTCGCGCACTTCGCTGGAGCGGCCATCAACCGGGGCTGGAGGGCTTATCCGAGGGAGTTGCTCGCCCTGATCGCCGGACTCGCCCCTGTCCTGATTGTGCTCGCCGCATTCAAACTGCGCTTTCCCTTCCCCAATCACATGACGGCCGGGCAGCTGCCGGCCATTTATCTCGAACGAATACTCGACGCATCCAGATACCTGGCGATTGCGAAATCATTTCTCATCACGCTGCTTAAGATCGCGCAAGGCGCAATCCTTATTTTCCCCCTCGCCGGGTTAATGCTGGGATTTTCATGGCGCCAGTCATCGAAAAAGAGCGGCTGCATCTCCCTCATCGCCCTGGCACTGACGCTCGCCGGATACTTCGCGGCTTATCTAGTCAGCCCACACGATCTCGATTGGCATTTGCGCACCTCGAACGACCGATTATTTATGCAGCTGTTGCCTGGCGCGCTGTTCGTCTTTTTCATCCTCCTGCGCACGCCCGAAGAAATCACCGCGATAAGTCCTGAAAGCTGAAATCGTGTATCCCTGAAATACCTCACAAGACACAACTGTCAGAAAATCCGGTTCTTCCCCTTTTGGTGTGGATCTGCTACTTATATACTATACTACATTTCGTGATTCCTAAAATTCTATCCAAACTCAAAAAACCATAGCGCGGTTTGGCCGTAGCATTTGCTGCGGGAGAGGCGCCAGGGGGCGTGTTCTTCCGGCAGATTCGCGGCGCTTTCCGTTTGCAGGATGAGCATGCCGTCAGACTCCAGCAGCTGGGGACACTCCGGCGAATCGAGCAGAATCTGCGCTTCATTTTTGCCGTAGGGCGGATCGGCGAAGATGATATCAAACCTCTCTCCGCGGCGTTCGAGCAGCGTTAAAGCTTGACGCACGGGCATTTTAAGCAGCTCGGTTTGTTTTTCTGCTTGAAGTTTGACGATGTTTTTGCCGATAGTTTGATGGCAGGGTGGATGCGCTTCGACGAAAAAGCAGCGCTCCGCTCCACGGCTCAAGGCTTCCAGTCCGACGGCGCCAAAGCCGGCGTAAAGGTCCAAAAAATGGCAACGAGGGACGCTGGACTGGATGATGTTGAACAGATTTTCACGGACACGCCCCAGCGTCGGACGGACGGCGGGGTTGTCCGTGGTATGAAGGATCGTGTTGCGATGCTTGCCGCCGAGAATGCGTGTTTTCATATTTGCACGATTCGCACAAGGCGCCTTTCGGTTGTTATCACCGCGGAGAGCAGGAACTGTTCATGAATGCCATTCAGCTGAAAATCGCCGCTCCGGACGGCACGGAAGAATTGAAAACGTTCGATAAGGACGAAGTCAAGATCGGCCGCGTCGCCGGTAACGACATTGCCATTAAGGACAAGGATATTTCAAGATATCATTGCTCCATCGTGCGCCAGCGTAAATCGTGGCTGATTCACGACCTGAAAAGCACGAACGGCACCTTCATCAACGGCATGCCTGTGGAGCAGCGGCAGTTGCACGAGAACGACCTGATCATCGTGGGGAATAGCCGTCTGCTCGTGGTCAGGATGGGCGAACTGGTTCAGCCGCCGGCGGACACCGGGCCGATCCCCGGACAGCAAGGCGATGAAGCCGTTCGCGTGATTTACGCCAGCCATTTCGGCGTGGACAGCGACTGGCTGGAAAATTCCGATGTCGGCAAGCAGATCATCGAAGGCCCGGAGCGCATTGCTGAAGCCTTCGCCTTGCTCGCGGAAGCCGCGCCGATCTTCAACCGGTTCACGGACAACATGGGGCTGGATCCCGAGAAGATCATGCAAAAGCAGGCTGAGACTGTTTTGCAACGCGTGATGGAGATTTTCGCCGAGGTGGAATTTGGCGAGTTGCACTGGATGGATCTGACCACCAATCAGCTGATTCCTCTGGCCTCGCACGTGCCGGATTCGAGCCGCAAACACAGCATCCAAAAAGGCATCCGTTACTACGCCAAGATCGTTCAGCGCGACGGCGTGGGCGTGATCGCCGAACTATCCGCGGAAAGAACCGGCTCCACGCAGGGCATGCAGGTGCTTTGCGCGCCGCTTTGCACGCAAAACGAATGCCGCGGCGTGCTGGTGATCGGCAACGACGGCAAGGTGCGCGCCAAGGCCATGGACCTTGAGCTGCTTTGCGGCCTCGGCGCCCACGCCGCCGCTGGACTTTATAATCAACAGGCCATTTGCGGCATGCAGGAGAGGGTGAAGAATATCGCCGTTTCTTTTGACCGGCAGGACCTTTCCCGCCGCGAGCTGATCGACCGTGAGCGCGTCAGCCAGCTCAACACCATCGCCCAATCGAATGTTCTAACGCTGGAACATGCATTGAAGCGCATCAATGAAAAACTGCAAGGCGCGCGGGGCAGCCGGGAGGGTCAGCTGAACAAGCGGCTGGCCGAGGCTGCGCGGGAAACCGAAGCGGCGCTGGCGCATTGCCAGACCTTGCTGACATACACCCGCCGGGGCAAGATCCATATTGCGCGTTTCCTGCCTACGCAGCTGCTGGCCGAGGTGATGATCCTCACACAAGGCATCCTCGGCGACAATATCTGGCTGGAGGCCGATATCCCCGACAAATTGCCGCTGATCGAGTTTGACGTGGTGATTTTCGAGCAGATCCTGATTCGGCTGATTCTGATCGTGCGCGACGCGATGATGGACGGCGGCATGCTGCGCATCTGCGCCCTGGAAGCCGAGATGTCCGCCGATTTCGCCAACATTCACGGCGTGGAGCCTGGTCCGGCCCTGCACTTCATCCTGGAAACCACCGGACACCTTGAACTCAACATGAGCGGCCTCACATCCGACGCCGCCGAATACCTCTATTCCATCAACAGTTTGAAGGACATCGTCCGCTACAACAAAGGCGTGCTGGAAATCGACAAATCCGGCGAGACGAATATCATCAATCTCTTCCTGCCCCTCACGCGCATCAAAAAATAGTAAATTTTGCTATTATTAAGTATGTTGAGTTAGCAGCCCGTTGAAAAGGGGTAGCGCCAGCGTCCCGCTGGCATTTTGTGAAATGCAAAGCATTGATTTTATTCATGGCAACGACTTTTTCAACGGGCTGTTAGGGCTTGAATTCATTAAGTCGCAATCTCAATAAGAACATTACGCAATGCTTGGAAACTGCGTGAGGTATTTACTTCAGGTTTCCAATGTTGAGCTATTGTACGAGCGGCTTCAATTTTTCGTAATCCACCGCGAAAGTAACCAACACGTTGCATAAGATGTTCAAAAGCTTCCCATGTGCCGCCGCTAATGGTATCCGGATTACGATATTTAGCCTTTTCGGGAATACTCGATGGCACTCTTGGATAAGCAGTACGAACCGCCTTCCAATCACCAAAATACCACGCCTCAAGTTCTTCAATAGCCAGTCGATTGACAAGTTGATAATTGCGCCCCTTTTTAGATGTTCGTGTTCGGAGTCTCGCTTTTAATGCGGATTTTTCTAGTCGCTGTTTGAGTTCGTGACAATCATCATCATCGCGATCTATCACGACAATAATCCTCCAATCACTCGGTAGCCAATGCTGATAAGCTCGTAAGCGATCAGATAAATTTTTAAGCAAGTCATCTTTACATTGGAATCGATAGATTTCGAAGGTAATGTCACCAAGCAAACGTGGCAGCAATTCACGCAATGCGGCTTCCATTGACGGCTCTTCAACAAGAACTTCTACATGCGACACAGCCATCAGTGCTTCCCCTTTTTAGTAGGAGCGCCAGAATTAACCAACGGATCGCCCAACCCGAAATGTCCTTCCAACCACAGATGCCCCATGGACGCCCCAGCATCAATAAATTCTTTTATGCCTTTAATTTCGTTTGCACAAGTAGCTTGGCTGTAGCCTTTTTCGTCGCGGAAGATTATCCTTACCTCCTCTGGTTTAGTCGCATCCAGAAAAAATGGTGAATGGGTAGTCGCTAGAAGTTGCGAATGATCTGACGCAGCCCGGCATTCTTCGGCTAATTCCGGCAGTAATCGTGGATGCAGGAAATTTTCCGGTTCCTCGATACCAATAAATTGTGGCGGCTCTGGATCCATGAGAACAACAAGATATGAGAGCATTTTCAATGTTCCATCCGATGCGAATCGCGCCTGCACTGGCGTATCAAACGGGGCGTCTTTAATCTGGAGTAATAAATGTCCATCTTGCATCGCTTCGGCTTCAACCCGCTCTAGTCGTGGTACCCGACGGCGTAATGTTGCAAAGATTCTTTCAAGGCGATTTGGATGCTGCTCCTTCAAATACTGGATTACATTTGGTAAATTACCGCCAGTTTTACTTAGGCGTTCTTGAGGACCAGCCTCTGGACGACTGCGAGTATCCTCAATCGACAGGTATGAAACATACCAGTCCGTGATGAACTCACGTAATGCAGCGACTCTTGGATGCTCGGCAAATTGTCCCAACGTATTCACCGCAATCAAATCCGGCGATCGCAACGGAATTTCAGAACGAGTATCGTCTTCATCCGGCATCTCGCCACTTACTGCTCGCCCTTGGCCATTTCTATACTCTAAAAAGTGGAATGGCCTTCCATGACTACCCCGCTTCCATTGCAGCCATTCTTCGGCAACGTAAGGGCCTTTCGCACCTTCGTCGATCGCCAGATGATAAGTGATCAATGGCTGTCGTGGAAACTCTCGATATTTTATCTCGATGACGACGGGGCCATTCTGGCCACGTGTTTTTATCTCACGCGCTCTTCCGCGGCGATCCCAGGCATGTCGCAATCCATGCATAAAGCATTCGGATAGAAAATTGAATACATCAAATACCGTCGATTTGCCGCTGCCATTAGGTCCGAGTAAAACCATTAAGGGCGTGATATTCTTAAACTCGACATCTCGAAGTGCCCGGTAATTTTGTACCCTTAAGTATTCGATTCGCGCCGGAATCATGCGTATATCTTCACTTTTTGCAGGATGGTAATTTTTACTCATCAAATTATTCCTTCCGCGTTTCGCTCATGATCCCATCAATATTATATGTTTATCAAATGGTCCGGTATACAGCACTACGCTAAACACTTAATTGATAATAGAAATCGTCAACATTAAGTCAAGACAACAATCTACTCAAGCCGCTGATCAGTAAGTGTTGTATTTCATCGATGCATTACCCCATCAATATCGTTTGACAAGCTACTTGCCGGTTGATAGAAACACCGCTCTTTTCGTGGCGGCGCGAGATGACGTTTCGCGACCGTTCGCACCGGGATGGCCTGAATGAGCGAGTATAAAATTCAATTGCCGTTTTTCACCGGCCCGTTCGATCTGTTGCTCAGCCTGATCAAGGCGAACGAGATGGACATATACGACGTCCGCATCGCCGAGGTCGTGGATCAATATCTGGCGTATATCGAGTTAATGCAACTCTGCGATCTGGAGTTGGCGGGTGAATTTCTGGATATGGCCGCCACGCTCGTACGGCTTAAATCGCGCACGCTGCTGCCGCAATCGCCCTACGACAAGGAAGAGGACGAGGAGTTGGAAGAGGAAGTCAGCGAACTGCAGAGCGCCAAGGAACTGATTGAGCAACTCGTCGAATACCGCAAATACAAGGAACTCTCCGTTCCGCTGTCGGAACTGGAAGAGCGTCAGGCGCAGGTGCATTTCCGCTCCAAGATCGGACCGCTGGCGGACTCCGACGTTGGCAGCCAGGAGGAAATCAGCGGCGATCTGGCCTTGCTGCTCAAGGCCCTGAGCCGCGTGATCAAAGTCCTCGACACGCAGCGCATGCATAAAATCGTGCGCGAGACATGGACCGTCGAGGAGAAGATGCAGGATGTGCTGGAGCGGCTGCGGGAGTCGGAAACACTTGACGTGACGCGGCTTTTCATGAATTGCATTCATAAAATCGAGTTGATCACGGTGTTTCTGGCCGTGCTCGAACTCTGCAAACGGCGGCGGATCGGCATTCGCCAGAGCGCCAATTTCGATCGAATTGAAGTCTATAAGCGCGAGGAGCAGTTGGACTATGTCGGACCCCAAGCATCCGAAGAATGAAGCCACGCTGGATGAGGCGGAACAGAGCGACACCGAAGCCCTGAACGGCGCGGATGGCGATGTACCGGCGACCGATCCGGCGGCGGCTCCCGAGGAGCAATCCGAGATGGAAAGCGAGCGCCAGGAAGAATCTGCAATTGTAGAGACGTTGGCCGAGGAATCCGCATCGGATGAAGCAACTGCAACCGATGGCGCTGAGGACGCTGAAGTCGAGGAATCCGCTGAAGCAGCAGGGGAGGATGAATCTGCGGAGGAGGCCGTCGTCGCAGAAGAGGAAGGCCTCGCGGATGAAACCGGCGGCGATGAAGCAACGGACACATCGGAATCCGAGGATGAAACTGAATCCGATGAGCCGGATGAAGCCGATGATGCTGCTGAAGATGAAGATGAACTGGTCATTGAAAAACTAGAGGGACGCGGCGGACGGCGGAAAAAAGATGAATCGGACGCCGTGCCGCCGATTGAAAATCCACAGCTCGCCTGCTCAGTGCTTGAAGGCTTGCTGTTCACCAGCAACGAACCGCTTTCCATCCGGCGGCTGAGCAAATTAATGCCGCCGATGAGCGGACAAGAGATCAGCGCCTTGCTGGTCCAGCTGCAATCCGAATATGACCAGCGCGGCTGCGGGATGCAGATCGCCGAGGTCGCCGGCGGCTATCAAATGGCCACGCGCCCTTCGATCAACGACTGGATTTTGCAGCTGCATAAAAAAGGCAAGCGCCCCACGTTGTCTCCCGCCGCGCTCGAAACGCTCGCGATTGTGGCCTACAAGCAGCCTGTCACGCGCGCGGAAGTGGACGCCATCCGCGGCGTCGATTCATCGAGCCTTTGCCGCCAGCTACAGGAGATCGATCTGATCAAGGTCGTCGGACACAAGGAAGTGGCCGGACGGCCGCAACTCTACGGCACCACGCGGACCTTTCTTAAGGCCTTCGGATTGTTTTCACTCAGCGATCTGCCGACCATCGCGGAACTCAAACGAAAATTCGTCCAGGAACCCAATGGAGCGCCGGAATAAGGAAGCCCGCAAGATCTTCTCCTTTTTCAATCCGTCCGCGCATGGTTCGTCTCTCGTATTGAGGCGCGATTCAAGACAAAAAAACGTTTGATTTTTATAACCGGTTGTTGGTAAAAACAATAGGCGGACCGGCGTTTATTTTTCCATCCCGAATCGTTGAGCCATATGCCGGTATGGCGGCTTTATTTTTCACATCGCAACGGATCAATTGACGACATCCAACGGATGCTGACGTATGCGAGCGCCGGCAATATACGGCTGATTTTCGCGGCGCCCATAGCGGAAATGCAAAACGAAAGGCTTATTCGACCATGATTAAAAATGAAACTATCTATATAGTGATCGTTTTGTTTGGTTTTGCCGTTTAAGCCCGGCGCATCGTTCGCCGATATATCCTTATGAGCACATTATATACATAAAGCGTTCGAACGATTAATTCTATTCAGCAGAGGATGGCCGTAATGACGCGTACGCTTGATTTTAAAATCATGAGCAGCGGCAAATGTGTAATCGTCCGGCTGATTGGTTTTCTTTCCATGGGAACCAAATCTCAGGAAATCGGCCGTGAATTGGAACGCCTGCGTGATCAAGCCAATATCCGCGTTTGTATCGATTGCAACACTCTGGAAGGAATCGACAGCTCGGGAATCGGAGTGCTGCTCCTTTTCCGCAAGCTGATCAATAACATGGGCGGCGTGATGTCTCTGGCGATCCCGCCAAACACGTTTGTGCGCAAGGCGCTCAACCTGGCGTCGCTGGGGAGCATGCTGAATATTCACGACAGCGCGATTGACTCCGCCAATTTTCTGAAATCCTGCCATGTCGATGAATCGGAGCTCTTCACGAATGTGCTGAATCAGGTCTGCGGCAACACATCCTATAACGAGCAGCGATTCGCCCGTGAGATTTCGCGCCAAAGCAAGGAAATCAAAGGATCGTTGAGCTTTATTGAGCGGTTGGCTGTATCTGCGCTGAAGGATAATCTCAACACATTATGGGGCCAGGTGATTACCACTCGTTTGGATCGGCTCTGTCATCATGTCGAAGCGGAATACGCGCATTACACGGATTTGCCGGAAAACAGCGCCGCTATTTATGCTGTTGATCGCTACGCCATCGCCAACACTCTGGTGGATTGCTATTTGCGCAACAATAAATGGATCACATATAATTGCTGTGCGGCGATGAATCAATTCCTGGAATTCGCGCAGGAAGCGCAAAAGCGCGGCGTGCAATGCTGGGTGTTTTGCCCTGGCGATAATCCGGATATGAACGCCGTCGCCGCCATGTGCGGCGAACTGCAATGCACTTCGCCATCCTCCCGGTTCATCATCTACGCTCCGTGGTTTCAGTTTGCGAACAAAGAGCCCGGAGGATTCGAGCGAATTTCCGTTTGCCAATCATTCAATCAATTTGAAGAAGTGATGAGGCGGAAATTCGGTGCGAAAGCGGAGGCCGAGACGGGTTGAACGCGCCGCCCTCGAACTCCGACGTCTCGCTATGATCGTAATTTTGGATTATCGCGGTGACGCTCGCTGTCACGGTGCGTTTTCTTATCCAGCGATCGCCGCAGCGCCGCTTCCAGATCCACTCCCGTCTGATTCGCCAGGCAAATCAAGACAAATAGAACATCCGCCAGTTCCTCGTCCAGCGTGGCATCCGGCTCGCTGGCTTTTCCGCATTGATCGCCGAAGCGCCGGGCGAACAGCCGGGCGAGTTCGCCGACTTCCTCCATCAACACCGCCAGATTGGTCAGCTCGGAAAAATAACGCACTCCAATGGTCTGGATCCACTCTTCCACAATTTTCTGCGCGCCTTTGAGGGTCAGCTCGTCCATTTTCAGTCATCCTTTTCCGTCAGCTCGATATTCAATGCCGTACCGTCCATAAGAATTTCAGACCAGTAAGGCTGAAATCATATCGGAATGCCCTTCTGCGCTCAAGCGTGAAGCATTTTTTGCGCATCGATTGTGAAATTGCACGCAACTTGCTGATAGGAGAAGCAAAACGAATGATATAGCGAAAGAAAGATAAAAAAAACGAAAAATAGCAGCTCAATCAAGGAAAAAACAGAAACATTCTGCGTTGCGCCAGAAATAAAAGATCATCCTGTATAAAATGTGACACTTTAAAATATTACTCATTCCTAAAGGAGAGATGTTATGTTCAAAAAAGTTCCACTAATCCGGCCGGTCATCACGATCCTGGCGCTATTGACAATTGGAGCGACGCTTGCCCCGGCTCAGGATGAGGAGTCGCCGCTCTCATTCGAAATCACGTCCGATATCTACAGCAAATACGTCTGGCGCGGCATTAATCTGACGGACGACTGGGTCTGGCAACCTGGCGCCAGTGGTTCGTTGGATGTCGGGGTCGGGAGCGTTTCATTAGGCGTATGGGGCAATATGGATCTGACTGATGTCAATGACAACGACAAGGAATTCAATGAGGTGGACTATTCGTTGGATTTCTCTTACACCGTCGCGGAGAAGATTAATATCTCGCATGGACTGATTTTTTACGATTTCCCCAACACGGAATATGACAGCACCTGGGAAGTATACACGGCGATTGGCCTGGATGTCCCGCTGGCGCCAACCTTGACGGGGTATTACGATCTTGATGAAATTGAAGGGATTTACCTGACTTTCGACCTTTCCCATTCGGTTCCCATCGTTGATGAAGACAGCATGTCTGTCAGTTTGGACCTTGGCTCACAAGTGGGCTATGGCGATGACGACCATAACATGGGCTACTACGGCGCGGGCAGCGGCTTCACGAACTTGAATCTCACCGCAGGCGTTTCCGTCGGCGTGGGCGAGCATTTCTCGTTCGGTCCCTCTGTCACATGGTCGCGCCTGTTGGACGGCGAGATCCGCGATGCGATGGGCTATGACGACGAGTGGTATTACGGTTTGTCAATGAGCGTCGCGTTTTAACGAAATGACAACGGATGAGAGCATTTAAACCGTTTCGATAACCCATTTCCTTCCACCATTCCGATTTTTAATCGGAATCCTTGCCTGGCAGTCTCCCGCAAAGGAGACTGCCTTTTTTTTCACGGAATCGTTGCGCATGATGCTCCGCGCGATTATGCTCTATGTCTTCCAGTTTGCTGTTTGTAGTTTGAATTGAATCTTTCCAGCCGAGGAGCCCATCGGATGAGTGAAACGATCCGCGTTATAGTATGGAATGAAAATGTGCATGAGCAAAAAGACGAGGCCGTGCGCCAGTTATATCCCGACGGCATGCACAGCGTGATCGCCGGAGCGTTGAACCAGGTTCCGGGAATCAAAGCGGAGACGGCGACGTTGCAGGAACCCGAACACGGCCTGACGGAGGAGCGTCTGGCTCAGACCGACGTGCTGGTCTGGTGGGGCCATTGCGCGCATCATGAGGTGGATGACGCCGTGGTGGAACGGGTTCAGCGGCACTGCTTGCAGGGGCTGGGACTGGTTGCGCTGCACTCCGCGCACCGTTCAAAGATCCTCATGCGCCTGCTGGGCACGTCCTGCGCCATTCGTTGGCGCGAGTCGGGCGAGAAGGAACGATTGTGGGTCGTGGAGCCGGGGCATCCAATCGCGGAGGGGATCGGCGAGTACTTTGAATTGCCGCAGACCGAAATGTACGGCGAGCGTTTCGACATCCCCGCTCCAGAAAAAACAGTTTTCATTTCTTGGTTTGAAGGCGGCGAGGTGTTCCGCAGCGGCTGCTGTTGGGAGCGGGGCAACGGCCGGATTTTTTACTTCCGGCCCGGACATGAGGAGTATCCGGTTTACTACAATGAAACGGTGCATCGGGTGATTGCCAACGCCTGCCGTTGGGCCAAGCCGCGCATGCGCGGCGGCGAATTGGCCGGCCGCAACACTCCGCCGCTGGAAAACAGGACGTCTCAAGCATGATTCGCAATGCGCCCGAATGGCTGGAATTTTCCGGCCTGCCGCAGAAACTGAACGAAAAACTCGGTCTTGGGGCGTGGCCGTTGTTTGAACGGCTCGTGCGTCTGGATTGCGAGCGCAATGCCATGCCGGGGATGGTGGAGTTGCCCCTGTCGCAACTGGCGATGCGCGTGGGGCAAAGCGCGGAAGACGTGGTGAAATCGCTCGAAGGTTTCCGTAAACTGAAAGTCGGGCAGTGCTTCATCCCCGAACATCCGGACGAGGAACTGCTGTTTAAGGTCGCCGTGCCGCTCAAGACGCCGCTGAAACGGCCAGCGATCAAGCAACGCATGCGCGAGGCCGGTTTGGCGGGGCCATGGGAGTTTCGCTATTTGGAAGCGGAGGATTCCGCCGCCGCTGAAGAGCAGCTGCAGCGCGTCGTGGACCTGTATTTCGACAACATTCAGCTCAAGGTGAACACCTTCATCCTTGACGAATTGCGCCTGCTCTCGACAAGATTCGCGGTTGGAGAGATTGAGCGTGTGTTTGAACTTGCCCGGCGGACGGAATTGCGCAGCCTCAAATGGGTTGCCAAGGAGTTGTATCGCCGCGAGAAGAAACGGCAAAGCGAACAAGCGCAGACGAAGGACATCGAATAAAGCAAGGACGAAGACTGACCGTGACCAAACAACAGCATAAAAATAAACCAGCGGATTTATTGACGGAAGCGGGCGAAGGCGCCGTAACGGCCGGTGGTCCGGGCGAGCGGCAATGGCTGGAGCATGATGTATCCGGTGAGATGCTGACGCAAATGCGCCTGCGCGAATCCGGCATTCCGCCGCGCTACATGAACAAGACGCTGGAGAATTTCACGGCAGGCAATAAAGATTTGCGCGCCGTGAAGGCGTATGCGGAGAATTACATCAAGACCTTCATCGCCGGAGAATCGCAGAAGGGCCTGTTCATCTATGGCTGCGCGGGTTGCGGCAAGTCGCATATTGCCTCCGCGATTCTGAAAGAAATCATTGCCGCGGGTCATAGCGGCTTTTGGTGCAACATGCCCGAGCTGATGACACAGATTCGAGACGTGATCTCACGCAACGCCGGTCCGGAGCAATTGGAATACTTACAACAGCGCTGCAACAATGCGCAGCTGCTGGTGTTCGATGATCTCGGCGCCGAAGCGCCACGCGGAGTGGCGATGGAGCGGCTATACGCCATCGTCAATCGCCGTTATGAACTGAGCAAGCCAATCATCGTGACGAGCAATTTGCAGCTGGATGAATTGGCCGATCAATACCGGGAACTTGGCCGGATTGTGTCGCGGCTGGGAGAGATGTGTACGCGTTTCACTCCATTTCCTAACGTTGATTATCGCTTGAAGCATTTCAAATAAAACCGGCTGAGTTCTTATCAACAGCCAGATTGTCTGCGCTCTAAGTGCTTTTTTGCTGGATTTCGTTAAAGATTTCACGATATTTTGACGATGCGCCCAATACTGTATCTGTGGATCATAAGGTAGGGCGTAATGTCTCAAGGGAACATGCTGATGGAAGCGGGCCGTTTTGGCAAAAATCTTAATTCGCAGAATTTAGTCATTTATTTTGGCAAGGAAATCGACGGTTCATCACATCAATACTATCATGACCTGGTTTCAAAATCACTGGAACGGGGCTGTGTGAATTTTGAGTTCGATCTAACCGCGACCAGTTTCATTTCCAGCAGCGGAATCGGCTCCTTCATCAATCTGCATAAAATCATCACCTCCGCCGGCGGCGAATTGGTTTTGACCAGCGTCAGCCGCGAAATCCAGAAAGTGCTAGAGCGAGTCAAGCTCCTTGATCTATTCAAGGTCGTGGAGCAAAACGATTCCACGGAACTGCAAGCCTTCAAGAATCTCAATCAATCCATTTTGCGTGAATACAATCTGCTGGCCACGCTGAACATCGTCACGGAAAAGATTCTGGCGGCAGATAAGGATGATGTGGTCTATCCTTTGATTCTGGGTCAGATTTCCAATTCGCTGGGGAGCGCGTTGTCGATCCTGCTGCGAAAAGAGGGCGATGGGCAGTGGGTGCTGGAATCCTATTCCGGAGTGCGTGTTGAAGCTTTGGACATGCTGGAACGCGGAATGGAATTAACGCTATCCCTGCCGGATGATCAGGAACCGCTTATTATGCCAGAGTCGCTGCCGCGCGAGCAGTGGCCCCAGGCGATGGTTAAATTGTTTCCGGAAGACGACGTGCTGACGGCTCCGCTGCCGGAGATGAACGGCGTTCGCCGCATGATGCTCTTCTCGCTGGCTGCGCTGCAAGACCTGCCGTACGAGAATTTGATTTACATGATCCGCATGTATTCGCGGATCTGCGGCATGGCGCTGGAAAAACGCGCATTGCTCGCGGCGTATCAACTGAAGACGGAACAGCTCGATCAGGCGTTGCGCCGTCTGGAAGCCATGCACCAATCGCTTGTGGAAGCGGGCAAGATGGCAAATTTAAGCGTGATCATCACCAGCCTGGCCCATCATTTCAACAACCGCCTCGTGCCCATCGTAGGGTATGCGCAGATCTTGCGTTCCCGTCATCCCGAACTCAGCGATGAAGTGATCGGCAAGATCGGCAAAATCGAAAACGCCGCCGAAGAAGTGCAGAAGGTGCTTGATTCGCTGATCGGCATGGCGCGGCATCAGAATCTGAAACTGGAATCATGTTCATTGGGCGCCGTGCTTAACACGGTGCATGAAATTTTCGCATATAAAATGCACGAGGATGGCGTGGAGTTTCACGCCCAGTTCGATTCCCAGGCGCCCGAATTAAAGCTGGATCGCGAGTTGATCGAACAGGCTTATCTGGCGTTGCTGCGGCAGTGCCTGATCAATCTGGAGCAAACCGAGAATCCGTATTTGAAGATTCATCTGCGCTGGGCGAAGCAGATGGCGATCATCGATATTTCGCATAACGGCCGGCCTTTCCGGCGTGAAGAGGAAAACTTGATGATGGATCCCTTCGGCACGATGCGCGAGTTGGACGATCCGCACATGCTGGCCTTGCTGGTGGTCAGCGAGATCGTCAAATCGCATCGGGGGATGATCGAAATGAAACAGCGGGACGGTTGGACCATGGTCAGTGTGATCCTGCCCGGCTCAAACGGCTCTGATGAAGAATCATAAGTGCGAGCTCAAAAAGATAGACGACGAGAAAGGCCGCGCATGAGAAGCGCGGCCTTTTTGTTATGTTTTTTTTTGACCTGCGACGCGGCTCAGGAGGCGGCTTCAATAACAGCCAGCTGCGCCTCGCGCAATTGAGCGATGCCTTTGCGCGCCAGGCTCAGCATGGCTTCCAACTCCGCGTCGTCAAAGGGGGCGGATTCCGCTGTGCCCTGGATTTCAATAAATTTTCCATCGCCGCTCATGACCACGTTCATGTCCACGTCCGCCTGGGCGTCTTCCAGATAGCACAGATCGAGCGCAGGCCGGCCTTCAACGATGCCGACGCTGACCGAGGCCACGGAATCGAGGAGGATTTCTTTTGTCACTTTGCCGTCTTTTTCCAGTTGCTTGAGCGCCAGCGCCAGCGCCACATAGGAGCCGGTGATGGCCGCGCTGCGCGTGCCACCGTCCGCCTGCATCACGTCGCAATCGAGGATCAGCGTGCGATCCACCAGCTTGTCCAAACGGACAATGGAACGGAGCGAACGTCCGATCAGCCGCTGAATTTCGCTCGCCCGGCCGTTGATGTGGCCTCTATTGCGATCGCGCGGGATGCGCTGTTGCGCTGAGCGCGGCAGCATATCGTATTCCGCCGTCAGCCATCCTGTGTTGGCCTCCTTGGCATGGCTGGGCACGCGCTGCTCGAGCGTCGCGGCGCAAACGACTTTCGTGTCGCCCAGTTCAATCAGCGCGGATCCTTCGGCGTTTTTCAGAAAATGCGGAGTGATGCGCACCGGACGCAATGCGTCCGCCGCGCGTCCATCCACACGGATGGCATTGTCATTCACAGTAGAAAACCTCGCTTTGTAAGAATGATCGCAGGGGTAAGACTCATCTTATCGGTTGGATATGATGAGTGGCAAGTTGATTTTATCTCAACGGCGCGCTGAGAGCACATCTTGACTTTTCCCGTGTCTTTTCTTTCTCTTGCTCTGATAAACCGCTTCGCAGCCAGAAATTTTTCTTTAACGCAGAGTTCGATATTTGAATCCAAATTCCGAATCCGGATGCCGAAATCAGATTGCGAGCAAGAGCAAGAGCAAGAGCAAGAAGCTCAAAATCCTGACAAACTTGAGTTACACCCGCGTGCTAAGGCGTTTATTTGCTTCAAGCGAGAGCGCGACGAGAACGCCGGTTGAAATTTCTGGTATTAGAATTTGACATGACTTTTTGCAAATGGCTAATGTTGGACTGCATTTTAGAAGAAAGGTTGGCGCGTCTATGTTTAGAAAAAGGCATGTATGGATTTTGTTTGCATTGTTCATCTCCTCTTGCGCGATAAATGCGCAACAAAGCGATGTCACCGGTTCAACCGAAGGCCAGCAGCTCTTTAAATTGCAGATTCTATGCAGCGGTTCACGCGAAAGCGAACTTGAGCCATGCAGCTGCTCATCCAATCAGCTCGGCGGCATCGATCGCGAGGCGTGGCTCCTTGATGACTACGTCGAACGGGAAGGGGAGTATTTGCTGCTGGATGCAGGCAGTTTGCTCAAAGCGCGGTCTTATGAGATGGCGAAAGTGAAGTCCGAATATATGCTGAAGGCTTTGCTTCAGATGAATTTTCATGCGATCAACCTCAACCGCGACGATGTCCGCGTGGCGCGAGAGTTGCTCGCTCAAGGCGCCAAGGAGCATCCGGAGGCTCCGTTTATCTCCAGCAACTTGTTCGATCCGGATTCCAATGAGCCTCTTTATCAGCAATCAAAAATCATTGAATGGCCGCTGTCGCCGGGTTCGGATCAGAAGATGCGGATCGGCATCATTGGTTTGACCCAAACAGCTGATGAGAAGACGGGCTTGACGCGGCAGATCGAAAGCATCCATGAGAAAGCGCGTCCGGAATATTTTGAGCCGAACGCCACCGATCCGGTGAATATCGCGCGTGAACAGGTGAAGAAACTGGCGCCCGAAACCGATTTGATCATTGCGTTGGCTTCAATGCCGGACACGATGGCTGTCATGATTGCGGAGCAAGTGGAGGGGTTGGATCTGGTGATCAACTGCTCGCCTCCGAACAGCGGCTTGCTCGGACCGGCGCGTCCGAAAAAGACGGATGGCGCCCGTGTGGTGCAGATTGGTTATCTCGGTCGGTATATCTGCAAGCTATGGCTGGAAGGAAACTTAAAGGACGGCGCGACGAAGATGCGCGCCTTTCGCGTGGAGATTCCGCCCGATGGCGAGCGCAAGCCGGAAATCACCAAGATCGTGGATGAATACTACAAGGCTGCGAAAGATGAAATGCCGGTAAAGAACGAACCGATAAAGATCAGTTATATCGGGGCCGAAGCGTGCAAGATGTGCCATGAGGAGATTTTCAAGTCCTGGAAACAGACTCCGCATGCGCATGCTCTGAACACGCTGAAGGAAGTGGAAAAGCATGATGTGCCCGAATGCCTGAGTTGCCATGTGGTGGGTTATATGAAGGACAATGGCTTCCGCGATTATCGCTCGCATGAGTATTTGGGCGGAGTGCAATGCGAGAATTGCCACGGTCCGGGCAACGACCACTATCGGTATCAGCTGCGTCTGCTCACGCTGAAGAATAATCCCAATGCGCGCGCGCCGCAAAAGCCGAAGGACTATAGCGATGTCAGCGAAGATGTGCCGGAATCCGTATGCGTGGCTTGCCATCACGATCCGGCCGATCCGCATTTCAATTATGCTGAGTACGTCAAACTCGTGGATCACGAGGATGATGTGCCTGACAAAGTGTTCGATCCGAACCGCAAGCCCAATGAGCATGCTGTTGAAGCGATGGAAATCGAGAGCGCAACGGAAGATGCGCCATCGACTGCGCCGATAGCTCCAGCGCAGGCGCATTAAATCAGCAGAGTAAATAAAACGAGACGCCGCAAAGCCCAGGATCCGGTCGCTTTGCGGCGTCGTTTTTTTTATGTTGAGCTCGTTTAGGGCTGGTTTTCGGCCTGCACTTCCTTGTGATAATCCTGCAGAGCGCAGACATTGATGCTTTCTTCGCGCATGGCCTTGATGCCTTCCACGGCGGCGCGCGCAGCGGCCAGCGTGGTGAGCAACGGCACGTTGCGGCCGATGGCGTTGGTGCGGATTGAATTCTGATCGTACCGCGAGGTTTTGCCGGTGAAGGTGTTGATCACGAGCTGAATCTGCTGATTGATCATCTCATCCACCACATTCGGGCTGCCTTCGTTGACCTTGAACACCTTGCGCGCCGGAATGCCGTTGTCGTTGAGCTTTTTCGCCGTTCCCTCGGTGGCGACGAAGTTGAAGCCCAGCGCCTGGAACTCCTTGGCGATAGGAATGAATTTCTCCTGGTCGTGCCGGTTCAGGCTGAAGAACACCGTGCCTTCCGAGGGGAGCGGCGTCCCGGCGGCGATTTGCGATTTGGCGAAGGCCATGCCGTAATGCCGGTCAATGCCCATCACTTCGCCGGTGGAGCGCATTTCCGGACCGAGGATCACATCGCAACCATAAAATTTGGCGAACGGCAGCACGGCTTCCTTGACCGTGTAATAGGACGGCCGGATTTCCTTCGTGAAGCCGATCTCCTTGAGCGTCTTTCCAGTCATGATGCGCGCGGCGATTTTGGCCAGCGGCACGCCGATGGATTTGCTGACAAACGGCACCGTGCGGCTGGCGCGCGGATTGACTTCGAGCACGTAGACAATGTCATCCTTGATGGCAAACTGGATGTTCATCAGTCCGCGCACGTCGAGAGCCAGGCCGATTCTGCGCGTATAATCGCGGATGACGTCCATCAGATGTTCGGGGATGGTGCGCGGCGGAATCACGCACGCGCTGTCGCCGGAGTGAATCCCCGCCTCCTCGATGTGCTCCATGATCGCGGCGATCACGACGGTTTCGCCGTCGGCAAGGGCGTCCACATCGACCTCCGTGGCGTCTTCGAGGAATTTATCGATCAACACAGGATGATCCGGCGAGACGTCGAAGGCGCGGCCGACCATTTCCTCCAGCGAGGCTTCGTCGTACACGATCTCCATCGCGCGTCCGCCCAGCACGTAGGACGGGCGGATCAGCACGGGATAGCCGATGACCTCCACCTTGCTTTTCACTTGCTCGAACGTCATGCCCGTTCCGTTGGGCGGCATGGGGATTTTAAGTTTTTCCATCATCACGCCAAATCGATCACGGTCTTCGGCGAGATCGATGTTTTCCGGCGAGGTGCCGATGATTTTCGTTATCTTTTCATCGATGCTGGGATCGGTTCGGATCGCCTCCTCCAACCGGAGCGCGATCGAGAGCGGCGTCTGGCCGCCGAATTGCACGATGATTCCGTCGGGCTTTTCATTGCGCACGATTTCCATCACGTCTTCGACCGTCACGGGTTCGAAGTACAGCCGGTCCGAGGTGTCATAGTCCGTGGAGACCGTTTCCGGATTCGAGTTGACCATGATCGTTTCATAATGATCCTCGCGCAGGGCGAAGACGCTGTGCACGCAGCAATAGTCGAACTCGATGCCTTGTCCGATGCGGTTCGGACCGCCGCCGAGGATCATGATTTTTTTGCGGTCGGATGTGCCGGTTTCATTGCGCGTTTCGTAGGTCGAATAGTAATACGGCGTGTACGCCTCGAACTCGCCGGCGCAGGTGTCCACGCAGTTGAACACGGGATGCACGTCAAGGTGATTGCGCAATGCGGCGATCTCTTTGTCTGTGATGTCGGGGTCCGTGGGTTTGAGCAGATACGCCAGCTGCATGTCGCTGAAGCCGTTGCGCTTAAGACGGCGCAGCAGATCGCGCGTCTCTTGCGAAACATCGCCGATTTCCCGATCCAGCAGCTTATGCAGATGCTCCTTCGCCTCAATCGCGCATTCGATGATGTCGCGGATATTTTCCAGGAACCAGGGATCGATGAAGGTGAATTCATTGACTTGCTCGACGGTCATGCCTTCGCCGCCGTATTTCTGCGGCGTCAGCGCATGGCAGACGGCAAAGAGACGGCTGGGGATCGGCGATTTGAGGAGATTCGCCACGTTGCGCTGGGTGTAATCCTTGTCCTTGCCATCCCACAGGATCCCGGCGCGGCCGACTTCGAGCGAACGCAGCCCTTTTTGCAGGGCTTCCTTGAATGTTTTGCCGATGGCCATGGTTTCACCGACCGATTTCATCTGTATGCCCAGCCGCTCATCGCTACCGGGGAATTTCTCAAAGGCGAAACGCGGGATCTTCACCACGCAGTAGTCGATGGTCGGCTCGAAGCATGCCGGTGTTTTTTGCGTGATGTCGTTGGGCAGTTCGTCAAGACGGTATCCGACGGCGAGTTTGGCGGCGATTTTGGCGATGGGGAAGCCTGTGGCCTTGGAGGCCAACGCCGAGGAGCGGCTCACGCGAGGATTCATTTCGATCACGACGCGCTCGCCGTTCTGGGGATTCACGGCGAACTGAATGTTCGATCCGCCGGTGTCCACTCCGATGGCGCGGATGATTTTGATCGCCTCGTCGCGCATCGCCTGATATTCTCTGTCGGTCAGCGTCTGGATCGGCGCCACGGTGATCGAGTCGCCGGTGTGGATTCCCATCGCATCGACGTTTTCGATGGAGCAGATGATCACGACGTTGTCCGCGGTGTCGCGCATCACTTCGAGCTCGAATTCCTTCCAACCGAGCACGCTCTGTTCGATCAGGACTTCGGAAACGGGTGAGAGGCGCAGTCCGCGGCGGACCATCTCGATGTATTCTTCTTCATTGAAGGCCGTGCCGCCGCCGGTGCCGCCGAGGGTGAAGGCCGGACGGATGATGACGGGGTAGCCGATTTCATTGACGGCATGCATCGCCTCATTGAAATTGCGCGCAATATGACTTCGAGGGACTTTCGCGCCGATTTTTTCCATGGTCCGGCGGAATTCCTCGCGGCTTTCCGCGCGATGGATCGCTTCGTGATCCGCGCCGATCATCTCCACGTTGAATTTTTGCAGCACGCCCGCTTTCCAAAGATCCATGGACAGATTCAGACCCGTCTGGCCGCCCAAGGTGGGCAGCAGCGCGTCGGGCCGTTCTTTTTCAATGATCGGGGCGACGCACTCCACGGTCAGCGGCTCGATGTATGTCCGGTCGCCGAATTCGGGATCGGTCATGATGGTGGCCGGATTGGAGTTGACCAGCACCACCTCGTAGCCGTCCTCGCGCAAGGCCTTGCAGCCCTGTGTGCCGGAATAGTCGAATTCACAGGCCTGGCCGATCACGATCGGGCCTGAACCGATGATCATGATTTTTTTTAGGTCGTCTCGTCTGGGCATGCTGACTCCTTGACGTTTAAGCAGTTCAATGCGGAGAGCTTGACATGGAGCAAAGCCGTGTTTTGATTTGCTCAGGCATGCCAACGCATCGGCGTGACGCGAGATTTACCGCCGATGATCCACGCCGGCGCGTTGACAGGCATTTATAAACGACCGGCCGGTAATCGCAAGGGCAATTATCATCATTTTTCGCGCTCCATCGCTGAAATCGGCGGGGAAGAAGGAGACTGGCCGATTTCGCGATGCTGGAGCAACTTTGCACACAATTTGAACGCCAGAGCAGGTTGCCCTGGCGTTCGTACTCGTTTTCTTGGCTTCTGAACCGGCCTATTCAACCATATGGCTGGTTGGCGTCGTAATATAAACATCGGATTTCACATCAGGTGTAACGACTTCGGGTTCCACTTCAGTTTCATAGACTTCGACTTCAGAAACCACATTCTTTTGCGTCTCGCTTGTGCCGTCGTCTATACTATGGCCTTGTTTTTGTTCTTCATATTGCTTTGTGAATACTTCGGTCATTTCATTCAAGATGGAGACCAGATTGCCTTCCGGCGCCGCTTCAATGGCCAATCTACAGTTGCGGAGCAGTTTCTCGTAATCCCGGCGCTGATAGTACACGTCGCCGAGTTCATAATAGACTTTCTGCAATTCCTCGCCTTCGGGCTTCACCTCGTTGAGGAGTTGCATGTAGATTGCTTCCGCCTCATCGAGCTGTCCGCTGGCTCTGGCTTTATAGGCCTTCGGCAGGAGCATCTGCATTTTATATTTATGCCAGAGCCCGGTTTCATTGTTTGGATCGGATGCGATGATCATATTCATTTCATCCTCGAACAGGGGATGAATCGGCGCCGGGATGGTTTGGAGCCATTCCTCGATCAGCTTGGCGCGTTCCGGACCTTCGGAGTTTTCGATCAATTGCATCGCGTCGTCATGACTCTTTCGCATGTCTTCGATCTTCTTGAGGTTTCCTTCGATGCCGCCTTCCTGATAATCGGTCGCGTTATAGGGCTGTCCATCGGGAGTGCAGAGATAGATGCAGGGTAATTTGGTCAGCAGGAAGTCGCCGGCCAGTTCGTATCGTTTACGTTCCTCCTCGGAAGCCTCTTCCCTTTTTTTCGGCTGGAGCGGTAGTTTGATGCGCACGAGAATGAAATCCTGAGCGGCTTTCGAGGTGAATTCATCCTGATCCAGGACTTCAGCGTCGAGCTTGTCGCTCCACTGGTCTCCGTCCATACCGCTGAAAACAAGCAGCACTTGCTTGTTTTCCTCCTTGGATTTTGCCACGGCGGCGTCGAAATCCTCCATCCAGACGCCGGCGGACGCAGTCATGCTTGCGCATGCAAGCGCCCACGTCGCCATCAAATTCAGCCATCGCACATTCATTCCCTTCCGTCTCATCATTCATCATCCTTTCTTCGGGGCGATTTTGTATTCAGGATTTGCTAGCCTTGATCATGTCGTAGAACCGCCGAAACAAGTAATGCGAATCATGGGGGCCTGGCGAGGCTTCAGGATGATACTGCACGCTGAACATGGGGAGCGTCTTGTGGCGCAGGCCCTCAACAGTATTGTCATTGAGATTGATATGTGTCACTTCCAGATCGTCTTGCGGCAGGCTTTCCATCACCACATAAAAGCCGTGGTTTTGCGATGTGATTTCAATGCGTCCGGTCTCCAGATCCTTCACCGGATGGTTGGCGCCGCGATGACCGAATTTGAGCTTGGCTGTTTTGCCGCCGAGAGTCAACCCCATCAACTGGCAGCCGAGGCAGATGCCGAAAGTGGGGTATTCCGGAACGAGCTGGCGTAATTCCGCGACAATCGAAGGGAGCGCGTCCGGATCGCCAGGGCCGTTGGAGAGGAACAGGCCGTCAGGTTTCAGCGCACGCACTTCAGCGGCCGGAGTCGTGGAGGGGACGACGGTCGTGCGGATGCCGGTATATGCTAATTGACGCAAAATATTGAATTTAACGCCGAAATCATAAACCACTACATGAAAGTCCGGCTCGGGCGGAGCAGGATCCAACGGCACGGAATCGTTTGGGAAACTGTAGCTCTTGTCGATCGTGACATACTGGACGCAATCACGTCCGCTCATTTCTGGAGAGCTTCGCACCTTGGACAGCAGGGAATTGATATCGGAGTCCTCGGTTGAAATGATCCCGCGCATCGCTCCTTTATTGCGAATATGCAGCACCAGCGCGCGGGTGTCCACTTCCTCGATGCCGATGATATCGTGTCGCTCGAAATAGTTCTGGATCGACTCTTCGGAGCGGAAGTTGCTATGGCGACGGGCGATTTCGCGAACGATCATGGCGGAGATATAGGGTTTGCGTGATTCCACGTCGGCGGTGTTGATGCCATAATTGCCGATCAGGGGATAGGTCATCGTGACCATCTGTCCGTAGTAGGACGGATCGGTGGCGATTTCCTGGTAGCCGGTCATGGCGGTGTTGAACACGACTTCGCCGCAGATTTTTCCCTCCGCGCCGAAATTGCGTCCGGGGAAAACCGTGCCGTCCTCCAGCACGAGCAATGCTTGATGATCTGAATTTTGAGCAGACAAGGATTCAGCCTTTGTATTGCTGGATTCTATTCAATTGGCGGCGACGCATTAACGCGCCGCTCCGGTTAAATTGTCTGGTTTTTACTTGCGCAGGATGGATGTGTCAAGGGGATTGCGGGGAAGAATCTATATCCTTGCGGTTTGAGGACTTGGCGTCGCGGGAATCGGCGTCGTTGAGCATTTCATGGACTTTTTGGCAGACATCGGCGGTTCGCACGGGTTTTTGCATCCATGATGTTTGGGGATCATTTTCAAATTCGCCGTCAAGTGCGTCCAGACCATAGCCGCTCATGAATAAAATCGGCAGGGCGGGGTTGTTTTTGCGCAACTCCGAGGCCAGTTCGTTCCCATTCATGCGCGGCATGACGATATCCAATAACGCAAAGTTAATACTGGAACTTTGGTCATGGTAGATTTGGCGCGCTTCTTCACCGTTGCCGGCGGCCAGCACATGATAACTTTCGCGTTCCAATGTCCGTTGGAGCAGATTGCGCACGAGACGTTCATCTTCCGCCAGCAGCACGGTTTTTTGGATGTTTTTGCCTTTGGCGGGGCGCTGGCGCAGGTCATGAGCGCGTTTGATTTGCGCCTTGGTGGCCACTGGCAGATAGATCTCAAAACAAGCGCCAGATCCTGGCTCGCTTTCCACGTTGATCAGTCCGTCATGTTGCTGAACGATGCTGTAGACAGTGGCGAGTCCCAGCCCGGCGCCGTGTCCGAATGGCTTGGTGGTGAAAAAAGGCTCGAAGATTCGCTCCATGATTCGCGGTTCAATGCCTTTCCCATTATCGCAAACACGGATCTGAATGTAATCGCCGGTTCTGGCCCATTGGAGCGTTTCACAGGCCTCTTCCGTGAAGCGAACCTGGCTGGTCGAGATGCGGATGACGCCTTCCTTGGGCATGGCGTCGCGCGCATTCACGCACAGGTTCAACAGGATTTGCTCCACATGCCCAGAATCGGCGTAGACCAGCGGCAGTTTGTCGCCGGGATCAAACTCGATCCGGATTTTTGCGCCGATCAGGCGCTTCAAAATATCTTTCAATTCGTTCACTTCGTCATTGATGTTCAGGCAATCCCAGTTGAGATGCTCGCGGCGGCCCATGGCCAGGAGCTTGCGCACCAGGGCGCTGGCGCGCATTGAGGCGTTGATGATCTCATCCAGGAATTCGCGGATCGGCTGCTGTGTGCAGATCTCATTGATCGCAAGTTCAGAGTACCCCTGGATGGCCTGCAAGAGGTTGTTGAAATCATGCGCGATGCCTCCGGCAAGTTGGCCGACTGCATCCATTTTCTGCGAGTGCTGGAATTGGCGCTCCAGTTCCAGGTGTTTTTGTTCCGCACGGCGCCGCTCCAGTTCCGAGCCTGCGCGGATGGTGAAAATGCGGAGCAGATCCGAGGCGATGTTGGTTTCCCGCATCGGTTTGATGTCCATGACGCACAGCAAACCGAGCGGCTTTCCGGCGACGTCGCGAAACATGATGCCAAGGTAACTTTCAGCTTTCATTTCACGCAGTTCAACGGAGCCGGGATAGCGATCACGGAGGCCTTCCGGTATAATGCAGATTTCGTCGTTCAGCGCCATATGGCAGGGAGTGCAGGAGAGACGGTATTCGATGTTTTGGCCGAATCCATCACCTTTCCAGATGGCGTGCATCTTGGCGGTGTCGTCATCGATGATCTCAGCGATCATGGCGTAACGGACTTCGAGCGAGCGGGCTAACTGTTGAACCAGGCAGTGGAAAAAATCTTCTCCTGTGGCCTTCGCCGTGCCTTCATAAATGGATTTCACGAGTCGATGGGTTTCGTGGCGCTCGGTTACATCAGTAAAAAACACCGCCATATTCATTGGCTCGGTTTGAAAGGCATGGAAATCATAAACGCCATGGACTTGATCATCGGCGTAAACAAAGAATTCTTTTTGCCAGACGCCGCCTTCGCGCGCAATGCGGCGGCATTGGCTTGGGATATCCGTCTCCAATAGCGCCGGAAAAGCCTCTTCAATGGGAAGCCCGATTTTTTGCTGGCAGTCGGATTTCAAGATGCGCGTCGCGGCATCATTGGCGGCGATCAAACGCAAGGTTCCATCCTGCTCCAGCCGGTATTGCTGCGTGCCCATCGGCGAGGATTGGATGATGTTTTGGATGCGGCGCACGCCGTTGCGGATTTTATGATTCGCTTCGATCTGTTCGCTCAGATCGGCGCTGATGAGCGTGACGCAATTCCGGCCGTCGATGCTGACGCATTGAGCGGTGTTATAGGTCCATAGCGGCGCGCTGGCGGCTTTGCGCGAATACCAGGTGAAAACAACTCGTTCTCCTTTGCAGGCGCGGTCGAAATACTGCTGAGCTTCGCGTTTCGTATAGGGCGGTTTTCCGCCGCGCTGCCGGAAAAAGCTCCAGCTGCGAGCCTTCGAGGAACTCAGGCCATACATCTCCAGCATGGCGCGATTGACATCGAGGGGATTGCCGGTTTTCGCGTCGACGATCAGCACTCCCTCGGCGATCGAGTTGAAAATAAATGCGCCTCCCGCGGCGGATTGCCGCAGGAAATTGCCGCAGGATGACTGATTAGAAACAGGCAAACGATCATTAGCGTTGAATATTTGATTGCCGGTGTTCATGGAAACGCTTGTCGCATCACTTATTATTAACAATACATACCTGATATGTGGGTATTCTGGCGAGATGAATTATACCAGCATGCTGCTGGTAATTCAATGGAAAATTAACTGAAATGGTGATTATTTTTTGCCGGATTAATTGTAAACGATGTTAGGGGGATTGCCGTTTATCTTCAATCGACTGACAATGAATCGCTGAATAAAAAAAACCGAACCAACCGGTGGACTGTAGACTGAAGTATCGCTTGAATCGTGAAAAGATGAATAGGTGAATCCGGCCATTTGATTTTTTTTCAGGATAAAAGCATTGATTTTCAATATGATATGACGTTCAACGGCTGCGAATGGTTTTTTCAACGGAGATCATATTAAAGCTTGTCAAAAGTGGAAAGCGGTGTTTATAATAAGCCAACAATTTCCTGAAAGGGGATTGGTATGGCGCTTGCGGAAATTCCTGTTGAATTGGTGGCGCGTAGTCGAGAAGGCGATCCTCAGGCGCTGAATGATTTGATTGTGGCGATCAGCACGGACTTGCGGCGCCTGATCTATAATCAGGTGCGCGACCCTGAAGAAGCGGATGAAATTATTCAGGAAGTGCTGATTCGCGTGTCGCGGCATCTGCACAATCTCAAGGACGTGAGCAAATTCCCATCCTGGGTGATGCGGATGACCTTCAACCAATGCTTTACGTTTCTGCGCAAAAAGTCACGCACATCAAACTTTTACTCCTTCGAGGAAGACATTGAGGTCGCGGAGGAGCAGACCGCTTTTGCTCCGTCGCGTTCGCACAATCCCCGCCAAATCATGATCCGTCGTGAAATTCGCCGTGAAATCGACGATGCAATTTTAGAATTACCCCCCCGTCAGCGCGCCGCTTTTTCATTGTTCCAGTTGGAAGGTTTGTCGATTAGAGAGATTGCCGATGTTTTGGGCACATCTGAGGGAGCGGTGAAGTTCAACATCCACCAAGCCCGCCAAAAATTAAAAAAAGCCCTAAACCATTTTCTAGACCGTAAGTCAAGTAATGTGGCAGTAGACGTTTATTGACCCGAAAAGCGTCTTGCTTGGGAAAGTCGATAGATGAATTGCAAACGCGTGCTTGAACTATATGATATGTATCGCCAGGAGCAGCTGAGCGACAAGCAGATGCTGCGCCTGGAAGAGCATTTGGCGCATTGTCCGAAATGCCGTCAGGAATATGAGGCCAATGAGGCGCTGGCGGCGTTGTTGATGGAGTATGTGGAGCCGCCTGCGGCGAATCCGTTGCAGAACCAAATGTTGGCGAACCGCACACTGGAGGCGCTTCGCCGGCCTGCGCCACGCTTGGCATGGCTGCGGGAGGCTGTCCTCAACACGCGTCATGGCGCGGCGGCGTTGAAGCGCCGGTACGGGCAAGCGGCGGCGGCAGTGTGTCTGGCGTTGACCGCGGGCTTTCTATTCGCCAGGATGGGCGCGCATGGCGGCTCCCATGATGTGCGTTATGTGCCTGCGATCGCCAGCGCCAAAGACGTCAACAACCCTCAATCCAGGACGAATTTTCCGGTCGCCACCCCCGAAGAGATTGAATCGTTCGAATATACGGAGCTTGCCTTGCGCGATGGCGTCTCCGACGGTTCCTCGAAAATGCTGGTTGGCAAGAGCATGTCGTATGAGGAAGCGCAGCAGGGAAACGCGGAGCTGCTCTCCATGAATCCGGTCGCGGAGTATGATCCCTTCAGCACGGACGCGCCGCCATGGGTCGGCGAGCCATACGGAGCAATCGCTCCTGCCAATGAGGCGCAGAAGCGCGCCAGCGGATATTATGTGATCAGCGCGGAGGCGCTGGAGCCGCTGGTTGACCGGCTTTCAGAGGCTTTGGATGAATACGATTATAAAGCCTTGTTCCGTGGCAAGGGGAGTGAATCTTCACCAATCGCCGTCTCCTCGTCCGGGACCGAGGCGAATATCATCGAGGCGACGTTGCAGAGCTTGCTGCGGTTGAAATGGGATTTGCGTCAGAACGGAGAACTCCAGGAATATCAAACGGCCATTCGGGAACTGGAGAACCGCTTGTGCGAGGCGCAGGTCGGAGTGGAAGATCGCAAAGCGTTGAAACTTTACTTCAGTGCGGAAGACGACCTGCTTTCCGGACGGCAGCAGGAAGCCCTGCAAAAGTATGCGCGCATTGCGGATGGGCGTCAGGGCACGATGCTGGCGGCCTTATCCCATTTCAACATGGGGAATATTCAGTTTGAATTGACCGATTTCGAAGCGGCATGCCGCGAGTATTGGACGTGCCTGCGCGATTATAAGCAGCATTTTTCAGACGACCGTCAGGCCATGATTCAAACGCGCCTGCAGCGTATTGACGAGAACCGTGAATTTGGCTTTGAGCCGCTCCGGTTGTATCTCACCGCGCAGCAAACCTCGGATGAGGACGCTTTCGAAAATTATACGGAACTCTTGCGGAAATATCCCACGAACGCGATTGCATCCAACGCCATTGAAGCCCTGCGCCGCATGGCCCTGGAGCCGAAGCCGACCGTGCATTCCGCCGATTGGATCCATCCCGTCCTGCGGGAACTGGAACTCTTCAGAAAGAACAATCCCCGGCTTCCGGCGGCTGTCAATGCGCAATTGGCGTATGGGGACATCGTCATGCACCGCCTGCATAATTTCAATCAGGCCCGTTTGGAGTACGGACGCGTTTTTGACATGACTCAGGACACGGCTGCGCTGTCTACGGCGCGCGAACGGCTGAAAACCTTGTCTGAGTTGGAGACGCTGTCCCGTTGAGCTCATCCAAACGCTACGCAATCCGGATGCTCTTTTTCATCGGCATGCTCCCATTGGCCGTTACGGCGGTCCGAGCCAATCCTCAACAACAATCCCCTGTTCCCGCTCCCTACATGGTAGGCAAGCCATCCCGCACGGTGGACGCCTGGCTGCTTTCACACAGCCAAAAGGCGATTGAATTGGTGCAATTGCACGGCGGGCGTCTGAGCAAGGACCTGCCCAAGAACGCCGCCGTTCCATTGGAACCGGGGCTTTTTTTCCACAAGGGGGGCGAGCCGTGGTTCATCTCCTTGCGTCAAATCGAACGATTACGGTTCAATCCCTGCGGCGAGCGCACGATTTATTCCGATGAGGAAACCCGTTGTATCAACCTGGGCGGGGGTGAGGAAATGATGCCAGAGCCTCCCGGATGGGAATCAGACGTGCGGGATAATCCGCTTTGGCAACGCGCACATGAAGCTTCGCCGAATTATCAATGGATCTGTCTTCCGGGCGCCAAATGGATCTGGTCCCATGATGATGATGTGGATGCGCAGGAACCGGCTGATGAGGCGGCGTTGTTCCGCCGCGTTTTTCGCACTTATCCGGCGGAGGAACGGCTGCTTCGCGCGACGTTGGAAGCGACCTGCGACGCGGGGCTTGACGCAGTCTATCTGAATGGACAGCCGATCCTGCGCGAACGGCGTCCATTGACCGGCGAGGCGGTTCGCTGGGACGTCACGGGGATGCTGCGGAGCGGCGAGAACCTGCTGGCCATCCGCGCCTACAATACTCCCGCCGAGGACCTGGACGCCACGGGCTTGGCTTTTCGGCTCAAGATTGAATATATCGAACAGCCGCAGGGCGAGGAGCCCTTGCCGCCGCGACACGGCGTTGTAGCCCGCATGCTCAACGGCGATTTGATCAAGGCTCAGCAGCTCAGAATCCGTGAGGATGAAGTTCTCTTGCGCGGCGCCGGGGCTGATTGGACCTTCAATTGTGATTTTGTCGAATGGGCGGAATGCTTCTATACGGACGATAGCACGGTTTGGTCCGGCCGGTTTTCACGGATAATCAACGGTGTGAAAGATTGGGTGGCGGATTCCAGCGGCAATGCGCTCCGCACAATGCAGGCTGTTGAATTGACTCCATTGCAAGGAGTGAGCGCGCATGGCGTGATCCCGCTGGATGGCCAGTTCAGCGAAGGCGAAACGCTGGAGAGCGGCCACAACGGTCTGCGGGTGCAGCCGAAATTCGGCCGCGTCAGCACACTGCCATTCAGCGCGTTAAAACGGATTTATCTCAACGCCCATCCCGACAACGACAGTTATTATCTGATGGATAATAATCCGCTGCTCTGCCGGCTGACCTTGATTAACGGGAGTTCCGTGACGGGTCAGCTCGAAATGTTGAATCCGAACAAGACGGCGCTGACGCCGCAAAGCGGCGCGACATGCTATTTCGACACCGGTCAGGTGCAGGAGATTGTCTTTCTGCGCCAGCCGGATATCTATTTCAGCGGCGCCATTGAGCATTTCTGGCCCAGGACGAAGCCCAAGACCATCGCGCTGATCGGTGAACGGAAAAAGGGCGAGCTATTGGCCGGTGTGCAGCCCATCATTGTGTTGCAGAAAATCGCCGCGGAATACGGCTTCGAGATTCAATGGCTCAGTCCGGCGGATTTGGTCAATGACGCCCAGTTCAACGTGGATAAATTTTCGATTCTGGTCAACCTGGATGAAAACGGGAGCCTGTATCGCACCTTTTATATCGAGAACGATGTGACGGAGTCGCTGAAACTGTTCATCGACAACGGAGGCTGTTTCATCCAATGCGGTTTGGGCATGCCCTTCAAGTACGCCTTCAGCCGCAAAAGCGGCGTTTGGGCGCGCGAGCTGGATGAAAACCGGTTTAACGTGCAATTGGAAACATCGATTGTCGATATCGCCGCTCGCCAACCGGGAGTGATACCATTCGACCTGCCGCCCAAGCCGGAAAACATGCTGACCTTTGTGAAGATTTGCGATGATTCATGGGCGCAACTCTTGCCCGGGCGCATCCCGTTCGATGTCTTGAAGGACGCCCGGTTTCGTCCTATCGTGGCGCCGGATGATCTGGAGGAGCCGGAGCGATTTACGCCGGTGTATCGCCTGATCGACGCGCAAGGTCGCGATTACGGCGTGGCGATGGCCTTGATTCGAGGCAAAAATGGCAGCGGCGACCGTGCGTATATCGCCTCGCCATTGGCGCGCAGCATGGCTCGCTCCGAACCCTCCATGAAATTCCTCATCCCCGCCGTGATCCTTGCCGCGGTTCAAAATGACTGAAGTGCATAATTCTAACGTGGTTTGCTGCTATATAAATACACCCGCAAGCGTTCTGACTTGCGGGTGTATTTATTTGTGGTTCGAGGATTATTTGATCGCTGCGGAGATCGCCTGATCGATATCGGACAGAATGTCGTCGATGTTTTCGATGCCGATGGAGAGGCGGATGAGTTCGGGTTTGATGCCGCCGGCCAACTGCTCCTCCTCGGAGAGCTGCGAGTGCGTCGTGCTGGCCGGATGGATCGCCAGGCTCTTTGCGTCGCCGATGTTCGCCAAGTGCGAGAAGAGTTTCAGTGCCTCGATGAATTTCGCACCCGCCGCCTTGCCGCCCTGGATGCCGAAAACGACCATGCCGCCAAAGCCGTTCTTCAGATATTTTTGTGCAATGTCGTGCTGAGGATCATCCTTCAGGCCTGGATAGCGCACCCATTCAACGCCCTTGCGGTCTTTCAGGTGTTTCGCCACGGCCATCGCATTGTCGCATTGTCGCTGCACGCGCAAGGGGAGCGTTTCGATGCCCTGCATCGCCATCCAGGCGTTGTCGGGCGAGATGCATGCGCCGAGGTTGCGCAACGGCACGAGGCGCATGCGCATGATAAACGGCGGCAGACCAAGGGCGGCGATATCCGGACCGAATCGCAGATCGTGATAGCTTCCTTCGGGCTCATTGAACAGCGGGAATTTTTCCGGCTCTTTGGTGAAGTCGAAGGTGTTCGCATCGACACACACGCCTCCGATCATCGTGCCATGGCCGCTCAGCCATTTCGTTAGCGAATGGCAGACGATGTTGGCGCCGTGCTCGATGGGGCGCAGCAGGTACGGAGTGGTGAAGGTCGAATCCACGATGAGCGGCACGCCATGCGCCTTGGCAATGTCCGCCACCGCCGCCATATCGGTGACGTTGAGCGCCGGATTGCTCACGGTTTCGCAGAAGATCGCGCGTGTTTTGGGCGTGATGGCCTTGGCGTAATTTTCTGGATCGCGTCCGTCCACCCAGTTGACCTTGACGCCGAACTGCGGGTGGATGTTGTTGAACATCGTATATGTGCCGCCGTACAGGTCGTTGGCCGATACGATCTCGTCGCCCTGCTGACAGATGTTGATGATCGCATAATGAACCGCCGCCGTGCCTGATGAAACGGCCAGCGCCGCGGCGCCGCCCTCCAGCGCGGCCATGCGTTTTTCCAGCACGTCCTGCGTCGGGTTCATCAAGCGCGTGTAGATGTTGCCCAGTTCCTTCAAGGCGAAAAGATTCGCCGCGTGCTCCGTATCCCGGAAGAGATACGAAGAAGTCCGGTGCAGCGGCACGGCGCGCGCCATGCTCGCGTCGATTTCCTGACCTGCGTGCAGGCACAGGGTTTCAATCTTGTATGTAGAAGCGTCTCCCATAATTTCCATCCTTTTCGCTGCGTATTCATGATCTGCGTGCGATAATGAGATCCTATTTTGCTAGATGGCGTATCGTGTATGCCTTTAACGATACAGAATCCGCTTTTCTAAAGTGCTTTGCCAGGAAACGCAATCATTTTTTTCAGGAATGCTGTATTCGGGATTAGTCAAAAATAATATTCAACCAAAATGCAAAGAGGTCGTCTAATCGTCTAATCGGGGCGCAACTCTCTTCAGCTACGCAGCGATTTCTCCCCAGATTCTTTCCCAGTCGTTGTTACGTCTGGCAAGTTCCAGCGCCATCA
>JAFGJS010000152.1 GCA_016928995.1 Candidatus Sumerlaeota bacterium
AAGAGTGGTGAGGAATTGCAATGATCTACGAACCAATTTTGTCGAATTTTGGACGATTTTAACGGCAAACTGCGGAACATGGGCTAGAGCATCTCAATTATTCCAGCGAGCCGGTTTGAAATAGGATGATGTTTTTTAAAAAGAAATGGCGGAGAGGGTGGGATTCGAACCCACGGTACGCGGAGCGCACACACGCTCTCCAGGCGTGCACCTTCGACCACTCGGTCACCTCTCCTTATTACGGAAGAAACAATGATGTCTGCGCGTTCCGGCAGCCGGACTAACGCGCCGGGCTGCTGCGCATTCAGCGTTGGAGGGCGCAAGCGCTTTCGGCGGAACGTAAGGCGCATCTTAAGGGGGGGATGGCGTTTTGCAACAAGTTTTTTTTATTTGCGGGATGACTTTCTTTAGGGCATGTTTGCGCTATCGCAAAGAGTTGTGATGCGCTCCGGGAAATGTACGCCATCTCCCGCAGCACGAGTGATTCATGACTAAATATGGCGCAGGTGTTCCAGACGATGCGAACAGTGTTGAAGCACCAGCGGTGATAAGGCGCAATCCATCCATCCGGCGGCAAGACGCCGGACGATCCTGGGAGCGATGATGGGGCGGATTGTTTTTGATGCGCGGATGATCGAGCATTCGGGGATCGGGACGCATATCCGCGGATTGCTCGAGGCTATGGCGGACCTGTCCGAAGCGCCGCAGCTCACGCTATTGGGCGATCCGGCAAAGCTGAAACGATATCCGTGGCTTGCGGATTGGGAGATTGCGCCGTTTGATACGCCGATCTATTCCATGCGCGAACAGTTTGGCTTTCCGTTCAGCGAGGCTTCCGGCTGCTTGCTGCATACTCCGCATTACAACGCGCCTCTGCTCAGGCGCGGTTCGCTTGTGGTTACGGTGCATGACTTGATCCATCTGCTGATGCCGGGCAAAGGGCCGCAGGCCGCGATGAAACGGGTCTATGCTGGAGTATTTTTCCGGCTGCTGAAACGCCGCGCGGATCGGATACTGACCGTTTCGGAGGCGACGCGCCGCGATTTAATCGAGCGGTTGGGGCTGCCGGAGGAACGGATCATAGTGACGCCGAATGCGCTGAGCGCTGGTTTCCGTCCGGTTCAGGATGCGGCGCGGCTGGATGCCTTTCGCCATCAGCTCAAACTGCCTGGTGCGTTTTTGCTTGCAGTCGGCATCGATAAACCGCACAAAAACATGGAGCGGCTGCTGCGAACGCTGGCCCGCTTATGGCGGGAGGGCTGGCTGGATCTGCCGTTGTACGTAGCTGGCGTGGCGAAACCTGCGGAGTCGCGCCTGCCGCGATTGGCGGAAGAACTTGGGACGGGGGAAAGCGTGCGGTTTCTGCCGCATCTTCCATACGAAGAGCTGCCGATGCTGTATCAATCGGCGCATGCTCTGATTTTTCCGTCTCTCTATGAAGGCTTCGGGCTGCCCGTGCTGGAAGCGCAAGCCTGCGGCTGCCCAGTGGCCGCGTCGAATGCGGCGTCGATTCCTGAAGCGGCAGGGGAGGGCGCGGTATTCTTCGATCCGCGCGATGAAGCCGCGATGGAGGCGTCGATTCTGCAAGTTGTGGACGATGATGCGCTTCGCGAACGATTGCGCGCCGCCGGACGGGAGAACCTCGCGCGTTTCAGCTGGCAGTCCACGGCGCGCCGCACGCTGGAGATTTATCAGGAATTATCCCGATGAATTAAGGCGTCAATGAAATCAGACGACAAGATATGCAGAATTCGATGGAAATGACGAACGGAATGCTAGTAACCTTATGAAAAAGGAAAAAGTGGCGCATCATTCTGCAGCGGATTAGGCTGCTTTAAGCCATTGGTATTTTTTTATTTTTTTTCGGGAGCCTGTCATTAGCAATAATGAGCATTTACCCCAAAGAGATTGTGAATCAAGTGCTTGAGCACCTCACGCCAGTGAAAGTGCTTGAATATATCGATTACCGCACGGACACGATTCAAGAGATCAGCGGCGTTGTGCGCGCGTTTTGCCCGGTGCATCGCGAGACTGTGTTCCGCACCCTCAGCATCGAAAACGGCTCTTTTTTGTGCAAGTATAACTTGTGCCCCGCGGCGGAAGGCGGCGACCTGATCCAGCTCGTCGCGATCACGAAAGAAGTCGATTATGACGACGCCCTGCGTCTGATCGTGGAAGAATTCGGCATCGACGTGGCGCTTCCCCCGCCTGCGGAATACATTGAGACCACGCTTGAAGTGGCGGAGAATCTGCTCGAGTTATCCGTGCTTGAGGAGTCCGAGCAGGAATACAAGAAAGTCCTCGCCATTGAGCCTGACAACATCCGCGCGCTTGAAGGCATGCTTGAAATCCATCGCGAACGCGGAGAGACAACCCGGCTGAGCGAGATCTTGCGCAGCACGCTCGCTCATTACATGAAGCAAGGCGACGAGAAGGATGCAGTGGACAAAGCGCTGCATATGGCGCACGAGCTGCTCGACCATCAGCCCAATGATTTTGACACGCGCCACCAGATGGCGGAATGCCTGATTCGAGTCGGCCGTTACGAAGAAGCCACGAACGAATTGATGGAACTCGCCGACATGTTCGAAACGAAAGGCGAATATGAACGGGCGGTGAAGATCTATGAGCGCTTGAAATCCGTGAATTACGCCGCGGTGGACGTGGAGCCGCATCTCGTAAATGCCCTGGCCAGCCAGGGAGACACGACAGCGGCCGTCGAAGAGGCGCGCAACATGGCCGCCGACGCCCTTCGCGCGAAGAATTATTCCATCGCCCTGGATTGCTACCGGCAGGCTCTGGAGATCGACGGCTCTCGCAGCGCGCTGCGCGACGAGATGCTCCGGACGGCGCTTGAGGCGGGATTGAATGAATCGCGGCTTCAGGATTGCCTGATGATGGCGAAGCACTACCTGGATAAGGAGAGTCCGGCCGCGGCCGAGGAGATCGTCAACAGTCTGAAAAACCGCCTGCCGGACGAGCCGAACGTGCTGCGCATGGAAATCCGCATGCTGCGGCAGACCGGGCAGGACGACCAGGCGAATCTGCGCACAGCGGAACTTGCGAATATCTATGTGAATTCAAACCGTACGCTCAAAGCGGCGCGGCTCATCCGCGACGCCTTCAATTATGTTGTGAAGTCCGATGTTTCCGCGCCGGAGGCGGCGCTGTCGCAAATGGCCGCCACCGCGGCCAAGATCGGCGAACATCGCCTTGCGATGCGGATCTTGTTGTTTCAAATCGACGTGCTGCGCCGCAAGCAGGATATTAAACAAGTGGCGACGGTCTATGATCAGCTGATCCAGATGGCGCCAGAACGTCCGGAGTTCATCATCGGCGCCATGCAGGCTTTTCTTGAAATCAATGAAAAACAATCCGCGATGAAATATAGCGAGCGCCTCGTCGCCTGCTATGAGACCGCCCGCGACTGGGTGCCGTTGGCCGATGCTTTGCGCCAGGGACTCAGCCTCGACGACTCCCGTTTCGAATGGCACTATAAATTCGCCTGCGTGCTCGACGACCTTGACCAGAAAGACGAAGCCATCGAGCATTATTTAAAGGCCGCGGAAGGCTTCCTGGAAAACGGCTCGCTCAGCACGGCGCATCAAGCCGTGGACGCCGTGCTGCGATGGCAGCCCAGGCACATCGAAGCATTGTCCCTTGCGGCGGACGTTTACCTTAGCGCCGAGCAGCCCCAGAAGGCGCTGGAAGCCCTGCGCTCGCTGGCCGCGACGCTGATCGAACGGCAGGAGCATCCCCGCGCGATGGAGACGCTGGAGCGCATCAAGCAATGCGAAAAGGACGCCGCCCAGTATCTCGAATTGTACGTCGAGCTGTACCGCTCCATGGGCGAGATCGGCAAACTCTGTTCCGCTCTGCGACAATTGGCCGAGGAATTCGCCCGGCGCGAAGCCTATCCGCGCGCGGTGGAATGCATCACCGAAGCGCTGGACCAATCGCCCGAGGACGAAGAGGCGATCCTCCAGCTGATCCAAATCTTCGAGGCGACGGACAAGATCGACAGCGCCAACGAGATGCGTCTGCGGCTGGGCGACATTTACCATGGACATGAGCAGTTCGACAAAGAAATCGCGCTGTATCGCAAGGCGCTGGAGATCCAGCCTGACGCCATGCCGCTGAATAAACGGCTTGTGCAGGCTCTGGTTGACACGCATCGGGTGGAAGAAGCCGCCAAGGCCGCCGAACAATTGATCGGGCGCTTCGCTCAAACTCCGCATGCCGCCGGCGCCGTCCAGGCTGTGCAGTCTGTGCTGGAAAACGACGCGGACAACATCGAATTGCAGAGCAAACTCTGCGATCTCTACGCAAGCAAAGGCATGATGCAGGAATGGAAACGGCAGTGCATGCAGCTGGCGGCGTGTTATGAACGGCGCAATATGCTGGTGGAACTGGCGGAGGTCTACGAACAACTGACGGCATCCGAGCCGGCCAACGCCGATTACCGGTTAAAACTCATCGAAGTCTATCGCTCGCTCAACCGCAAGGACGATGAACAGCTCCAGCAGTTGGAACTGGCATCGCAATACGCCGATCGGGGCAACCTCAACGACGCTGCTCAATCTTTGAAGGCCATTTTGGAGCTCGATCCGGAGAATGAAGAAGCCATGGAGCGATTCGACGCCATCCTCGCGAAAAACGCCGGGCCGGAGGAGCGCATCGCCAATCTATCGCGTCTGGCGGAAACCTGCCGCGCGCACGGCAAACCGGAGGCTGCGGTCGATGTCTTGCGGCGCATTGTCGCTCTCGATCCGGCAAACACCGCCGCGCGGGAGAAGATCATCGGCCTCTCCAAAGAGCAACAGGTGGCCGATCAGCAAGTCAATGAATACATCGATCTGGCGCAGGAACAGCTGCGGCAACAGCAGCCGGAATCCGCTCTGGAAAATTTCCGTCGAGCGCTCGAACTTCATTCCGAGCATGAAGAGGCGCGCCGGCAAATGGTGAAGGTTCTGCTGCAATTAGAGCGCAAACAGGAAGCGCTGGAGCAACTCTGGAAACTTGCAGACCAATACAACGCAGCGGACAAACACGACGATCTGCTGCGCGTGCTGAATGAAATGCTCAGGCTCGATGCGCAGAACATCGAAGCGCGTCAACTCAAGGCCGAGACATACGCCAAAACCGGACGCGAGAAGGAGGCGCTGGAGGAGTTCATGCGCATCTCCGGCGAGACCAAGGACGCCGGGAAGCCGATTACTCCGCTGGCCGGCATTCGCCGGGAACGCACGCCTTCCGCCGGCTCCGAATATAACCTCGAACAGGCCTTCGAGTCGATGCCTGTCGTCCCGGAATACACATTTAAAAATTTCATCATCAGCGATAACAACAATTTCGCCAAGAGCACGTGCGAGGCCGTGGCCAAGGCTCCGGCGAAACATTATAATCCGGTGTTTCTCTGGAGCGACGTGGGATTGGGCAAAACTCATTTGATCAACGCCATCGCGAACTTCATCCAGGAGCAGAATCCATCCCTCCGTATACATTACACGAACGCGGAGGACTTCACCGGACAGCTCGTGGATGCGATCAGCCACAACAGCCTTACGCTGGTGCGCAACTACTACAAGCAAATCGACGTGCTGCTGGTGGACGATGTGCATTTCCTCGCCGGGAAGCAAAAGGCGCAGGAGGAGTTTTTCTATATCTTCAATATGCTCTTCCAGGCCAAGAAGCAGATCGTCGTCACCTGCGACCGGCCGCCAAAAGACATCGAGCACCTGGAAAAAAGGCTGAAGACGCGCTTCGGCGCCGGCGTGATCGTGGATATTCAAACGCCCGATCTTGAAACGCGCATTGCGATCCTCCAAAAATCCGCGATGAGTTTTCCCGGAGTCGCCATCGATAAATGGGTGTTTGAAAAAATCGCGGGCGCGCTGGAAAACAACGTCCGCGAACTCAAAGGCGCCTTCAATCAAACCATGGCTATCTGCACATCCAGCGGGCAGCCGCCGTCCGAAGACTTGGTGGATCGCATCATCGCACAATTCGGGGACAGCGGCGCATGAGTCCCATATGCCCCGCTACGGCACCGCAATGAACCTGATCGAATCCATTCAGACGCTCTTCCGAAATTCACAATACACTCTGGCTACTGCGATCATCGCCGCGCTCGTGCTTGTGCTCGTTGTGATCATCTTCCGCTTACGGAGCAATGCAAAGCGTCGAATGGATCAATCGAGCGCGCTTTCCCCCGGCGGCATCGATTTCCTTGCCCTGAAAAGCATCGAACGCACGGGGCTTATCAGCCAGGAGGAACTTTCCGCGTTGAAAATGAGAATGGCGGATGAGTACCTGGACGCCAAACAAACCGGCGAAAAGAAAGGCGGCTCGCGTCTGCCGCTGGAGGTGGAATTGGAACAGGCCGAAACCGAGGCGCGGCAATTGGCGCAGATCAAACAAAAACGTATAGCCCGCACAGCGCAAGCGGCGGATCCGCTGGAACTCGATAAACCGTCATCGACTCCAGCGCCGCCATCTGGCGTGGCTTCTGTGCAGCCCTTGCCCGCTGAGCAAGCGGCGCTGTTGCGCAAACATCTGAAGATCGACGAACTTCAGCCTGACGAGGCGCGCCGTTTCCAGCAGATGGGCGTCATCACCGCGGAAGAAGCCGAAAAAATTCTCTCCTATCCGAAAATCGAGGAGCGCTCCACACAGCCGGATGAAATAAAAACAGATGCATCTACAGAGAATTCCACGGTATCGAACGACGATATACAACCCGAATTGCTGACCCTTGAAGAACTGGATCAGCTCTACGAATCCGGCGCGATCAGCGTCGGCCAATACGAAGCGTGGCGCTGGCGCGTAAAATCCTGACAGCATCGCCAAATTGTTTCTTCGCTAAAAGTCAAAAATCATCCCGGACGCGCCCTGAATCGCTCGTTCTCCAAGAGCCTCGCGCAACGCAGTTACAGCCGCATCGCCCGTGCAGTGACAGGGAACAATCATTTCCAACTCGAGCTGTTGCAGCGCCTCAATGCTTTGCTGCAGTCGTTGATCGCTGGCGTTAACCAGGTGAAAGCCGCCGATGACGGCGCGAAACTTCGAGACGCCGCTCAACCGGCGGATATAGTTCAAGGTGTTGATCAAGCCGGCATGCGAACAACCCGCGCAAACGACCACGCCATCATCCGTGTGAATCCAAAGCGCGAGATCATCCTCGATGGGATCGGCGTTTTTTCCAGCCGGATCAAGGAAGAATGGACCGCCGGTATCCTCATAAGCTGTCTCGCGCGGGACAGGGCCGGTGATGCCGAGACTATCAGATGGCGGCAATGGTTCTTGAATCCAGTGAAGCCGTTGCGCAGGCAATTGATTGATGGCGTCCAGACATGCGGGCGGAATTTGAATCGGCTCAGCAATTTCATCCCGAATGCTATAGCGCCGCACCCCGATTCCCGGATGGCAATACACGTCTGCGTTCGGTGCTTGTTGAAGGACGTGAGGGATCGCTCCCGTGTGATCAAAATGTCCATGGCTCAACACGAGCAGATCAGTGCGGCTCAAGTCGACGCCCAGTGCTCGCGCGTTATGCTCCAACGCACTTCCTTGCCCCGTGTCGAATAGGATGCATTGATCCCCGATCTCGATCCATAACGAGAGGCCATGCTCCGCCACAAGCCCTTCGCCGGCGTGATTGTCGACCAAGATTATGATCTTCATCGATAAAAAATCCTCCTTTGAAAGACGCAGTATAGCGACGCATGATCAAGACGTCATTAGTGATCGCAAACGTTATCTCCGGTCTGGAGCGATCCGGCGAGATAACCGGCGGCCAGACGCTCCGGAGTTTCCGAAGGCGCGCCGACGACGACTTGGATGCCTTGTTGCGCAAACAACGCCACGGCCCGCTGACCGATGCCGCCTGCGATGATCATGTTCGCGCCCCGTTCCGCCAGCCACGGCGGCAACAAACCCGGAGCATGCGGAGGCGCCTCGATCTCTTCCTGCTTCAGAATTTTTTTTGTTTCCACGTCAACATCGACAAGAGCGAACTTCTCGCAGTGTCCGAAGTGCATGGAGAGTTTTCCGTTCGCCAATGGTATTGCGATCCTCATAGCGTTCTCCTTTATAGTATCATTTGCTTCTCATCCTTGAATCCAGCAGCCGATTGCATCAATAGATTCATCCCCAACGGCGCGGAGACATGTTCCGCGACGACAGGACACTTCACCTTAAAGAGGAAAAAAATTCTGGCCGGCACGTCGCTCAGCGTTTCGTAGTTGCCCTGGCCCTTGGCAATAATCAAATCCGCCTCCGCGAAACGCCGTTTGAACTCCGGACTACAATCGTCCAGCAACGTGCCCGGAGCGTCCGAACCGTTGTCGATGAGCTCCACGATTTCATGAAGTCCGACCGCTCGCGCATCCGCCAGAGTCGCGTCATTGAGGACCGGCGCGCCGCGCACGGCCACGATCACGCGCTCCGGCGAAAGCTGCTCGATGAGCAGGCGGTCAAAGGCGATTTCGCCCGCGTTGTCGGCCAGGTATAAAATCCGGCGGGCATTCGCCGCCGCCTGACGAAACAAATCTTCATCGCCCATGAATGACTCATGCAGAACTTGATGGATCGCCTCGCGCACATGGGCTTCGGTGACGTTGCCGTTCACGCCCATGTCGATCACGTTTCCGGCAATGGCTAACCGCGCCGCCATCGCCAGCGGATCCGCCGCAGCCTGAACCTCGGCCCTCAGTTCATCAAGCAAGCGCATCGCCATGCTATTCTGACGTTCCTTCGCTTCGCGATACAGGTCATCCGAACCGATTATCTCGCGCAGCCGGCGATGAAGACGCTGCCCCACAATAGGCGCCGGCTGGTTCATGTCCAACTCGCAGGCCCAGCGCAATGCTTCGCGTAGAACCTGTTCATGCACGGCGGGATCCGTTGACACGAGCCGGGCGGCGTTCAAGGCCTGGCGGATAAAACAGGGAATGCAGTCGAGATATGTTTTCATTCTCCATACTCACGCAAGCCGCGCCGCTGTGCGGTTTCGTCGTCCACATCATCCTGCCAGCCGTTGCGCGCCGTTTCAAAGACGTCGAATTTCGCCGTGTATGGCTTGAGATCCAGCAACGGCGTGCCATCGAGAATATCAACACCGTCAAGATAAAGCACATTGCCATCGCGGCGGATCAATTCAACCACGCTCAGCCCGATGGCATTGGGACGGCAAGGAGCGCGAGTGGAGAACAACCCGCGCTCAACGTCCTGCAGAAACGGCTTCACGACAAGTTTCGCGGCCTCAGCCTGGTGGAAGTGATAAATTAAATAGATATGCGAAAATCCCTCCAGATCGCGCAAACCTTCCGCGTATTCCGGAAACACTTCCACTCGGCCTTTGCAGCCCATGGCATAAACCGGCTGGATCGGCGTTTGCCGCGCGATCTGATGATCGCTGTGAATTACGCCGATCGGCGTGAAGCTAATACTGGATTCACTCATACCCAATGCCCTTCGACGTCCGACGCCTTGGCCTCGTTTAATGCTCCCGCGCGGAATTGATCGAGCGCCGCGGCCACTGTCCCCGCGCTGGCGGTGTAGATCTCGATGCCTGCGGCTTGCAGTACACGAAACGCCTTGGGGCCGCAATGCCCGGTGACAACGGCCTGCGCTCCCAGCCGAGCCACGGTTTCCGCGGACTGAATGCCGGCGCCCTGGACCGCGTTCAGGTTCTGCTGATTGTCCGCCACTTCAAAGGTCTCGCGCTCCAGATCGTAGATCAGAAATTTCGGAGCACGGCCGAAGCGGACGTCCAAATCCGCATCAAGATTATCACCCGCAGTAGTAAAAGCAACTTTCACTTTTCATCTCCTTGTCTGTGATTATTCCTCAGCCGTCCCGGTTTCCATCTCGGCAAGGCGTTTCTGAATCAATTCCAGTTCCGACTGCAACGCGTCGGCCTGGTTCTTTAACGCCTGTTTTTCCATTTCCGGATCCATGCTTGGTGTCGCCATCGGCGCGGCGTATCCGCCGCCGAACCGCATCCACCCCGGCATGCCTGTCGCGCGGAACATGTTCCGCCATCCCCGGCCTCCTCCTCCGCCTCCGGCAAAGCCCCGGCCGCGTCCGAATCCCATTCCACGGCCTTGACCCGGCGCTTGATTCATAGATCCCGGCGCGCCGAAGCCGGCGCAATATCCGGCGGCGCGGCCGCTCTTCGGTCCCGCCCCCATTGGTCCTGTTCGATCTCCTCTTGGCATGATTGTATGCTCCTTTCTGATTGATGATTATTCTCGAATCATGGCGCATCCACACTTCGGGCATTGCCGCTCCACGCATGGCATGCCCCGTTCATGCGGCGTCTTTTGTCCGCATTTTGGACAGACGCAGCTGCCTCCGGCGCCCGTTTGTTGCGAGCCGCCCATGCGGCCGCGTCCCTGACCGCCTCGGCCTTTTCCGCCGCCGCGTCCTCCTTGATTCATCGCTTCATCCTCCTGACGATTGCCGCATCGGCGCCGCCGTCTTCCGCAACATCCCGGCATGGCAAATACATCCCGTTCCAGCTTTCCCTGAAGCCACGCCTGAATAACGTCGCGCAACTCGCCAGTCACAAACGGGATCACCTCGATTCCATATGCGGCGACCAAGCCCTGCATGGATCTGGAAATCGCGCCGCAAACCAAAACGCCGGCGCCCAGTTCCACGAGCCGGAGCGCCTTCTGAACCGGCAATTCTTCCGGCAGCGTTTCTTGCGTTTCACGGACAATCCGGCCAGCGTCGGCTTCGACGAGATGAATTTGCTGCGCGGTGTCGAAGACCGGAGCGATTCGATGCTGCCAAGATGCAAATGCGGTTTTCATAGTGTGAATCCTGCCATGATACACCACATCAATAAGCAAAAGCGGCGCCAAACTCCATTTTTTTGTGAAAACGTCAAAAATCATTGTAAATAATAGAGATAGGTGCGAAGTAAACCGATCACAATAGGGATGCATCGTTGCAATATCGCAGTTTTAGGTCGATTTTATAGTTGCGGATTCGCTACTCTTTTCGCTTGCGGTGAGTGCGTCCATCCTGTTGCGGTAGGGGGATGTTCAGTTTCTTCATCTTGCGGAAAAGCGTTGTTTTATGAATGCCCAATTCGCGCGCCGCCGCGAGCCGGTTGAAACCGTTCCGTTCGAGCGCGGCGCGGATGGTCTGGGCGTCGAGAATCTCGTGAGCCGAGCGGATATCGGAATTCGCTCTGGCCGCCGCGCCATTCGCCGTCAGTTCCCACGGCAGATGCGCCATGCCGATCTCGCCATCGCCGCAGAGCAGGAAGGCCCGTTCAATCGCATTTTCCAATTCGCGGATGTTGCCCGGCCAATCATAAGCCATCAGCAGCGACAAGGCCTCGGCGGAGACGCCTTGGATCGATTTGCACATCAACCGGTTGAACCGGGCGATGAACTGATCGGCCAGCAGCGGAATGTCCTCTTTGCGCCGACGCAACGGCGGCAGTTCGATACGCACAACATTGACGCGGTAGTACAGATCCTCCCGAAATTTTCCTTTCCGCATCTCTTCCGCCAGATCCTTGTTCGTGGCTACGATGAAGCGAACGTCGGCAGGTTCGGAGCGTGTGCCGCCCAACGGTTCATAAACCCGTTCCTGCAACACGCGGAGCAAGCGAACCTGAAGCGCCGGACTCACGTCGCCGATTTCATCGAGGAGGATCGCGCCGCCATTGGCCAGGGCGAAGCGCCCCGGTTTGTCTTTTTCCGCGCCGGTGAAGGCGCCGGCTTTATAACCGAACAATTCCGATTCCAGCAAGTTATCAGGCAAGGCGCCGCAGTTCACCGCGACAAACGGCCCTTTGTTGCGGGGGCTTAGCGCATGGATTGTGCGCGCGACCATTTCCTTGCCGGTTCCTGTTTCGCCGAGGATCAGCACCGTGCTGGGGCTTGCCGCGATGGTGGGCAAAATATCGAAAACCCGCTGCATCAGTGGACTCCGGCTGGCCAGGTCGCCCACATGAAACTTCCCCTCCAATTCCTGACGCAGCTCTTCGATCTCGGAAAGATCGCGAAAGGTTTCGGCGCCGCCAATCACCCGGTCTTCGCTATCGCGCAACACAGCCGTGGAAATACTGATCGGAATGCGATTCCCGTCGGCGTCGATGATGTATCCCGATTTTCCGATGATCGGCTTGCCGGTTTGCAGGGTTTGCTCAAGCGCGCACGCGGCTCCGCACATGCTGGAACGGAACACGTCCGCGCAATGCCGGCCGATCGCTTCCGCACGCGGCACACCCGTGATTTCTTCGGCCGCTCGATTGAAGGACGTGACGCGCCATTCCCGGTCCACCGTGAAAACTCCGTCCGAGATGCTTTCTAGAATCGCATCCGTCAGCATCGAGTCCATTGGCGATTTTTTTTTACTGCCGCTCATCTCCTCCGCTCCCGGAGATTTCAGATCAAGATATCCATTGAAACTGGCAGGCCGGCGAATAAAACGCAACAAGATAGAAAATTGATTGCGCCATACGAGTTATACTGATCCCCAAAAATAATGCTGTTTTCGAAACGCATCGCAATCCGTACCGCGACTGTGAAGGAGCGGCCCCGACGGCGCTGTGGCAATGCATTACGGGCCGCTCCTTCACAGTCGCGGTACGGATTGAAAACTGCGACAATAATGTGGAACAGTCTATCGAGTAGTTTCAGGATTGCATCGGAGTCGTTATCCCTCGCAAAGCGGGATCGAGGCAGTGCTGCGTCTGGCATGGCTGCTTCACGATGCATTGGGCGCCCATTTCGCGCAGTCTCGTCTGAATCTGCTCGAATTGCTCATCGGATGTCAGCTGTGGATGAACCGTAACGCGAAACTGGCAGGATACGCCGCTGCCGATGACCAAGGCGGCGCTTTCCCATGCCGCCGCGCCGCTCGCGGCCGAACCAGTGATCGCCGGGTAATCTTCCGGCAAGGCTTTGACATCCAGCCCCACCCAATCGGCGAGCTTCAGCGCTGTGGCAAGTCTGTCGGGGAAGGCGCCCGATGTGTGCAAGCCGATTTTATAACCCATATCCCGCATTAACGACATGGCCGGAATCAAGGCGGGCTGGAGCGTCGGCTCTCCTCCTGAAAAAACAACCGCGTCGAGCAAGCCCTGGCGTTGCTGAAGGATGGATACGATCTTTTCCCAGGAATGTGAGGATTGTCCCTCGCGGGGCAAAAGGTCTTCATTATGACAATAACGGCATCGCCAGGGGCAGCCCTGACAAAAAATCACGGCGGCCAGTTCGCCGGGGTAATCGATGGTGGTCAGCGGAGTAAAACCGCCTACGCGCAATTCATCCACCGCTCTCATCAAACCTCCGCAGGCTCATGGAAATATTTCCGTTCGCGATGCTCCGCTTGCTTGCCCTGGTTCCAGGCCGCAACGGGACGATGGTAGCCCATGACGCGCGTCCAGACCTCGCAACGCACGCGCGACTCTTCGCCCGAACTCTCTCCGGCCAGTTCGGTGTCGCATTTGGGGCAGTACTCATGCTCGCCGTTCAGGTAGCCGTGCACCGGGCAAATCGAGAACGTCGGTGTGATGGTGATGTAGGGCAGGCGGTAATTCGTCAGCGCGCGCTGAACCATCCGCTTGCAGGCCTCGCCGCTGGAGATGCGCTCGCCCATGTACAGATGCAGCACGGTGCCGCCGGTGTATTTCGACTGCAGCTCCTCCTGGCGTTCGAGCGCCTCGAAGGGATCGTCGGTGAATCCAGCCGGCAGCTGCGACGAATTGGTGTAATACGGCGCGTCCCCGGTTCCGGCCTGGATGATGTCCGGGAAACGCTTGCGGTCCTCGCGCGCGAAGCGATAAGTCGTGCCCTCGGCGGGCGTCGCTTCGAGGTTGTACATGTGTCCGGTGGCTTCCTGAAATCCGGCCATCTTTTCGCGGATGTGGTCGAGAAAACGCACGGCGAAGGCGCGGCCCTGCTCCGTGGCGATGTCCTCGCTCCCATCCGTGAAGTTCATGATCGCCTCGTTGATCCCGTTGACGCCGATCGTCGAGAAGTGATTGCGCATCGTCCCCAGGTAACGCTTGGTGTAGGGGAACAACCCGGCGTCGATGTGCCGCTGGATGACCTTGCGTTTGATTTCGAGGCTGTCGCGGCCCAAATCCAGCAGGCGGTCGAGCGTCCGGAACAGTCCGGCTTCGTCGCCCTTGTGCAGATATCCCAGCCGGGCGCAATTGATCGTCACCACGCCCAGCGAACCGGTCTGCTCGGCAGAACCGAACAAGCCATTGCCGCGCTTGAGCAGCTCGCGCAGGTCGAGCTGCAGCCGGCAGCACATCGAGCGCACCATGTTCGGCTTGAGCTCCGAGTTGACGAAGTTCTGAAAATACGGCAGGCCATATTTGGCGGTCATTTCGAACAGCAGCCGCGCGTTCTCGCTCTCCCAGGGAAAATCCGGCGTGATATTATAAGTCGGGATCGGGAAGGTGAAAACCCGGCCCATCGCGTCGCCAGCAGTCATGACCTCGATGTAGGCGCGGTTGATCAGGTCCATCTCCGCCTGCAAATCGCCGTACGTGAAATCCATCTCCTTGCCCGCGATGATCGGTTTATCGTCGCGCAGGTCTTCGGGGCAAACCCAGTCGAAGGTCAGATTGGTGAAGGGCGTTTGCGTGCCCCAGCGCGAGGGGACGTTCAGGTTATAAATCAGTTCCTGAATGCATTGACGCACCTTCTCGTAGTCGAGGTTGTCGATGCGCACGTAAGGGGCCATGTAGGTGTCGAAGGAACTGAAAGCCTGCGCTCCGGCCCATTCGTTCTGCAGCGTGCCGAGAAAATTAACAATCTGTCCGACGGCGCTCGACATGTGCTTGGCTGGCGCGGCTTCGACCTTGCCGGGCACGCCGTTAAGTCCTTCGTGCAGCAGCGTGCGCAACGACCAGCCTGCGCAATAGCCGGAGAGCATGTCGAGATCATGAATGTGGATGTCGCCCTGTCGATGCGCCTCGCCGACTTCGGGCGGGTAGACGTGGTTGAGCCAGTAATTGGCGATGAGCTTGCCCGAGCTGTTCAGGATCAATCCGCCAAGCGAGTAGCCCTGATTGGCGTTGGCCGAGACGCGCCAGTCGGCCCGGTCGAGATACTCGTTGACCGCCTGCGAGACATCGACCAGCGTCCGGCGATCCTCGCGCAAGCGGCTGTGCTGTTCGCGGTAGACGATATAGGCGCGGGCGGTGCGGAGATGGTTGGCGCTGATCAGCACCTGCTCGACGATGTTCTGGATGCGCTCAATCTCGGGCGATCCGATGCCGGTCCAGGCCAACACCTTCAAGACCTGGCCGGTCAGCAGGACGGCTTCAGGCTGATCGTACTCGCCGGTCGAGCGCCCTGCTTTCAGGATCGCGTTCTGGATGCGTTCGGCGTCGAACGGCGCCAGCGATCCATCGCGCTTGCGGACGGTGTCCGGCAACGCATATTTCAACGCATCGGGAGTGGAACTCTCGTCATTGTTTTCCATGTCGAGAAGTTCTGAATTGCTATCGAAGGAATCAAGTTTCATCGCGCTTCTCCTGCGGGAATTTTTTCTGGGAGCGGCGACGACAGCGAGGACCGGCGAAATGGAACTTCACCGGAGAACGTTGTCCTGGCGTCTTGACGCGAGACCCAGATCTGGAAGTATGCAAGATGAGTAGTAAACCGGCAGGTCTTCGGGCTTGGGGGCATAAAGAGAGGAAACTTCCAGTTGCCTTCGCCACGGCTTCCCATCCCTTGCGGATAGTGCCTGCTTTGGAGCGAGTGGCGTCGTTCCCCGATACCGCTGCGCGACAGCCCCGGATTCTCACCGGGTTCCCTGTTGCCAGAGGCGCTATATGTTGCGCCTCAACCGATTGTAGGGTGCAATATATTGTCACCTGCGCCCGGCGTCAAGCAAAAAGGGAATCGAGGCGATTTCCCTCAGATCTCAAGCGCCAGATTCATGTCTCAGAACTGATTGGTTGAAAGCATCACGAGCGTGCAGGCCTCAATCGCCTCGATCCCGGCGGCTTGAAGGCTCGCCGCGAGTTCCGGATTTTCCGCGCCAGGATTGAAGATCACACGGCGCGCGCCGCTGGTCAGCATATCGTCGGCGTGCCGGTCGGAATTGGCGGCCGAAAGATACACCGTGATCGTATCGACCGGCTCCGGCACGTCGTTCAGGGATGCATAGACGTCCAGGGAGTCGATTTGCTTGATCACTGGATGCACGGGAAAGGGATTGTGCCCTTTGTCCAAAAGCGCCTGCACGGCCTTATAACTATATCGCTGTGGTTTATTGCTGGCTCCGAGCACTGCAACATTCATTGCATGAAATCCTCTCGAAAAAATAGCCGGTTGCGAATGGCAACCATATCCTTAAGCGATAATATGCATCGACTTGCCTGGGTTTTGTCAATAGACCTGTAAACCAACGAGAAGAAAGGAAACGAATTGACTTGGATATCCTTCTCCTGGCCATCGAAAAAAGAGCATCACCAGAAATGTCTGTTGGCAAAAGCACGTCCAGAGCCGGATTTCAGGTAGCGCTCAAAAGTGGATGCGCGTTGATCGTCGTCAAACCGGATTGCGGTTACAATACGCCACGGCGTATGCTTCGACGTGTGTGGCGAGCCGCCTTGATTGTGAGTGGCTAATCGTTGCTGGAGGTTATCCGTTAGGCCGATGTAGCGTTGGTCTGGGTGACTGACGCTTTGGAGGAGATAGACGTATTTCACGATGCAAACGCCTGCGTTTGGGAGATGAACCAATCAAACATGCATCAATCAGAAGCCCTCCTTCGCTGCGCTCAGCTGGACTACGGCGGGCAGCCTTCGCCAAAACTTCGGCTTCCCAAACAAACCATGGATAAAATTCTGGCTCGCCAGCCGAAGCCTTGGTCAAAGCTCTGGCTCGCCAGCCGAAGCCTTGGCGAAGGCTAGTGGAGAACCGGGAATCCTGACTCGACCAACCATCGATGGCGAGAATATGGGCCAAATCCTTCCATGTCAAGGGCTTGCGGATGGCCGCGAAATGCTTCTCTCCAAAGGCGAGAGAGGAAGCGAAATTGACTCGGATTTCCCTTTTTGCTTCAGGCGTCGATTATTGCGATCTTGATCCCACACAACTTGCACAGCCGCCGGATCTTCTCGATGGTTTCCCCAAGAGAAGCTGATTTTATAAGCACGGTCATTTACTCCAAGACTTTAACGGATCACGGTTAATCTTACATGGTCGGCGCAACGCCCAACACGGCGCGGGATTGTTCGCCGATGCCTAAAGCGTGATGAACAACTGACGCGAACACTGCGCGCGTATGCGCTAGAATGATCAATGTTGATTTATGAATTCGGCATTGGTCGAATGAGATGGATCGTCACATTATCAAATTGCGCCTGGCAGAGTACGCCATCATGAACACTGCATACCGCCAGGCCGGCATATACACTATCCGAAAAAGATATGGTTCGCGAGCCGATCATTTTCCATTGACTAGCATCTGCTGAACAAAACGCTGTCAACTGATTTCCTTTGCGTTCCAGCCGCACCCAATATGGCGCGCGGCCTTCTGGCGCCTCCGCGATTCCATTGGCTTGAACGCCTGGCGAACTGCGTTGTTGGAAGGCGGTCCCATGCTCCGGTGAGACAAAGCATAAGGCATATTTCGATTGCGCATCGAGGTTTTCACGAATCATCACCCCTGCTTTTGCCCAGGGGGCGGTATTTCGCAAATTCAACACCCGAGCCGTAATCGAGAAATCACCGCTTGTTGTTTGGTAAACGAACCTGAAATCATCGCTTGTGTTCCAGATATCGCTCCCTGATCCTTCAATGGTGAACACTTCGCCCGCTTTTAAGAATGAACCTGGCGCGCCGGCAGCGCCGATGTCCGAGGTGAGCCAATCCATCGTTAATGATATATCGACGTTGTCGAATTCAGCCTGACAGATCACTCCATCATTAACGCTGCATACGGCAAGTCCGGCATACAAGGTTTTCGTCATGGGGATATTTCGAGCGCCCAGATTCAACCATTGGCTTCCGTCCGAGGAGCAGGCTGCGGTGATCATGTCGTCCTTGCGGGATAGACGCAGCCAGCAAGGCGCGCGCCATCCTGCTTTACCCGCTATTTCCGAGGCCTCTTGGCCTGTGGCGCCGCGTTGTTGAAAAGAGATGCCACGCCTCGGCGACACAAAACAGAGAGCATATTTCGACTGCGCATCAAGCGTCTCGCGGATCATAATTCCGGCTTTGGCCCAAGGCGCCGTGTCGCGCATCGTGCGCACTCGCACCGTCAGCGTGAAATCGCCATGCAATGTTTTGTAGACATACCGGAACTCATCCGATGAGTTCCATATGTCGCTGCCCGATCCCTCGATAGTTAAACTGTGATTGAATTCCTTGAATGACCCTACGGCGCCTACTGCGCCGATGTCCGATGTGAGCCAAGGCGCGCTGGAAAGGTCCATCAACGCACCCGAAGCAGCTATTGAGTCCGGCGACTTCCCTGTGATGTCTTCGGCCCATACTTTATAATGATACCATATGCCGGCCGCTGCGGATGCATCCGTGTATGTCTTGGCGTAAATCTTCGTCGCAATCGTTTCATAAGGGCCGTCAATATTCATCGCACGCTTAATCCCAAAGGCAGCTGTGCTGGCCGGATGGTCCCATTGCAAAACCATCTTGCCGGCGCTGGTGGATGTAGTCAAATGATCAGGCGGTGAAAGCGGCAGTTGTTTCTGGGGAGGATTACAGGCGATGAAAGCGATGATGATAATCCATGGCCATCGCCGAAACTGATGAAGCGTCCATCGTCGTGTTGATTTACCGCACATCTTGTCTTCTCTTATTCGCATTCGCCCATTACGATCAAGCGTTCGCCATAACTTCATTAGCGCTCTGCGTCGCGGCCTTTTATTATAAGTAATATGAGAGCGCCTTTTATTAATTGTATCGGCCAAATTGTCCTACAAATTAATTTTTTTAGAACAAATATCTTCCAATCGAAAAATTAGTTTTGTCTTCAGTGAAATTCATCATTGTCATTGCTATCTCCTGGAATATTGATTCGGAAATTCTCTGAATATTTCCCTAAAAAAAGATTAATCTCATTCTTTTACGCAATCTGAAATTCAGGATTGAGCCTCTTCCAACGCCTTGCGGAACAACGGAATAGAAATAAAATTCGCAGGCGAGGCCGCTGAAAACTATTGAACGGGAGTGTAATATTTCCCCAGCCATTTCATAAACGCTTCGGCTTTCTGGCCATAACAGACAAATGATTCCGTTGAGCCGTCATGCAATTGGATGACAGCTGTCGGGACGATGAAAGGGTTATATTTTTTTGCCATCGCTGGATTTTGATCGACGTCAATCCATTCGATTTTTGTCTCGGGAAATTTTTCGGCTAATTGAGAGTTTTCAAGCTCAATCGTGAACTGGTCGCACTTCAAGTTGCCAGGTTTATAAAATATGAAAAGCCGTTTGGATGGCGTAGACGCTTGTGCGACTTCTGTTTGGTTCGTTTCGCTAATGGGCGGCTTCGTGTCGCCATAGACCTCGCCGGCTGTGCCGGCTATGGCTTGGATTGGAATGACATCAACATTGTCGAACTGGGCCTGACAAATTGTATCGTCCACCATGCTGCAGACGGCAAGACCGGCATAGATGTTTTGAGCCTTCGGAATATCAAGCGAACCTAGAAACCTCCACTCAACGCCATCTTGAGAAGCGTGAGCGCTGATTGAATTCCCAACGCGTTGTAATTGCACCCAGCAGGGAGCGTCGATATTGCCTGCTTCAATAAAACTTATTGCATCTTTGCCTGCGTCTGGGCGAAGCTGAAAAGCGATGCCATGCTCGGGTGAAAGATAGCAGTAGAAGTAGCCGGAGTCCGCTTCGAGTGTATCGCGAATCATCACCCCTGCCTTGGCCCAAGGCGCAGTGTGATCCATGCTCAGCACTCGCGCAGTCAATTTAAAATCACCGTCAATGCCTTTGAAGACATACCGGAATCCATCCGCCCTCCCCCAAACATCCGAGCCTGCTCCTCCAATGCTGAAAACGCCGTTGTTTTGCCGGAAGGATCCAGCAACGCCAACATCGCCAATATCTTTTGCATTCCATTGCTGCATCCCTGTTTGATATTCATTATGTCCCTCGCTCCCATTGGCAACAATGCTCACATTGTCGAATTGCGCCTGGCAAAGAACACCGTCATTGACGCTGCAGACAATGAGGCCGGCGTAAACATCGGCGTTCATTTGAATGTTGCAATAGGCGATCTGTATCCATTGGAAGCCGTCGGAAGAATGATATGCCGTAAATAAATCTCCTTTGCGTGATAAACGTATCCAGCAAGGAGGCGCAAATCCCGTCACCTCGTTTGCTGCTCGATCAACGTTGCCGCCTTCTTCCATTCGAAATTGATTACAAATGCCGCTAGGTGACATGAAACAATGTACACACTTCGAATCGTCCGCAAGGGTTTCGCGAATCATCACTCCTGCTTTGGCCCAAGGCGCGGTGTTTTGCATCTTGACCACCCGAGCCGTCAACATAAAATCACCGCTGATTTCCCGATAGACATACCTGAATGCATCCGCTTGGTACCAGATATCCGCTCCCGATCCCTGAACGGTAAAAACGCCCGCGTTTTCAGTAAAAGAACCAACGGCTCCGACATTTCCAATATCGTGGCTTAACCATTGAGCAAATACCGGATTGGCTGAAAAAAAGATCAACAGCAGCAGACATTGCATGCCGAGAAATCCTAATCGCCATTGACGATATTGGCGTAATTCTTCCGTCAAACGCCCGATCCGTTCAGAGCGCACGTGGCATGTTGCTTCGATTTTTAACATGCCGCGTAAGGTATATGGCCGATTCATTTTTATTAAATCCATCTTCGCTTTTTTCAATCATTCCGTGGGGGAGCGCTTGAAAGTTGAATCCGGGCAATATCCTATTCGGATCTTTTTCGTATTTATCTTGCTGCGACAGAGCGGTTCATGGCTCGATCGAAACGTCAGTGAACTGCGCCTGGCATATTGAGCCATTATTGACGCTGCACACGGCAAGACCGGCATACAAACTGTCGCTCATGGAAATATTACAAGAACCCATCGAGATCCAATCGGCGCCATTCATCGAGTAATATGCGCTGACCGTGTCTCCTTGGCGAAGCAACCGCACCCAGCCAGGAGCATGCGTATTCTTTGCTTCAGCGGCTCCTGAAGAGGCTCTCCCTGTTTCGCTGCGTTGTTGAAAAGCGATCCCCTGTGTGGGCGAAACAAAACAAAGCGCATACTTTGAATCCGCATTGAGCGTGTCGCGGATCATCACGCCAGCTTTAGCCCAAGGGGCCGTATTATCCATGCTTTGCACTCGAGCTGTCAATGTAAAATTGCCGGCAAGCGCCTTGAAGACGAAACCAAATTCGTCGGATGAATTCCAGATATCCGAACCTGAGCCTCGAACTGTATAAACATCTCCGCTCCTTGCATACGATCCCGCAATGCCGACAGGTCCGATATCCTGGCTCATCCATTCGAGATTCAATGATCCGGGAACAGCGGCGGAGACTAATGAGGAATACATTGATCGCCCGGCATCGTTCCTCGCCGATACTTTATAAAAATATAGAATTCCCAGTTTTGCGGATAAATCCGTATATCTTTTTTCTTTTATTCCGGACGCTATCGTCTCAAAAGGACCATTGCTGTTTTGTGCGCGCATGATGTCATAGGTGTCCGATGGCGATGCGTGCCTCCACCGTAAAATCACCTGACCGGGAGCGATGTTCGCCTCCAAATCGCTTGGCGGCATGATGTTGAGGGATTTGTTGAGTCTGACTTTGAAACAAACCGCTATTCTGAACGGCATCATGTTTGGACATGTGATAACCAAACCATCGTCTTGTTGCTGCCATTGGATATCAGCATCACAGCCCAGCAATGAAACCGACTGGATTGCCCCGCGCTCCAGCCCCGAATCGTCGCCTAAAGAAACAATTCTGATTTTTTGTCCAGGCGATGGCACAGCCATACAGTAGGCGTAGAGTGAGCCGTCCGCGCCAACGGTGAAACGAAAGTCTTGCGTGCTGAACGGAAAATCGGCCTGATGCCTGCCGAGTTTTCCATATGGAAGCGCCTTAAGATTTGCGTCAATGTCGCCGTCTTCGCCAGCCCGGATCCATGCATGGCTGCCATAAATCCCCTCGCCATTGATCCGCATCCATTCGCCGATTTCCTTCAGCATGCGTGTGCTACCTTCATCGAGCGAGCCGTCCGGAAGCAAGGAAACGCATATCGCCGCGCCGCCGTCACGCGAGACGCATTCGAGCAGATACCGCACTACAATGCTTGGATCATAATAGAAGCCCGGAGCATAAAACCAGTCGCCGACAGGCATATCGCCGATCCACGGTTGATCGTGTTTGATGTCGCGAGGATAGTTGTTCTCGAAGGTCGTTAAAACGCCATTGTCGGGCCCATGGAACTTGACGATGCTGAAGGTGTCGGGCTTGCCGCGCCGCTGCAAAGTGCGATTGTAGTAATGCGCAATCACCCGCTGCATAGCGTCGCATTTATAGCCGGTTCCGGTGTGATCGCCGCTGAAGGGTTGCGGTCCTGTGCCATCGGTGTAAATGAAATCCGGATCGTAGTGCTCCACCACGTCGATGATCCGCAGTGACCACTGCAGGGCGTACCAATGGGCATAGGCCAGATGGTTAAAGAAAATACCATCGTCGGGCGGACTCCATCCCGTGTGCGCGGCTCGATCCACGCTTTTGTATTCCCGCAAATCAATGCCGTAAAGCAAACGGGGATCGAGCCCTTCCCACCATTTGCCTACGCCATCGGCTAATGTTAAATTGCCGTCATAAGGCACGCCTGTCTTCGCACCATGCTTGTCGCTGCCGAAAGCAGCCTGCCACCACCACCAAGTGTACTCATGGTGAAACGCGACTCCGTAATGCATACCCGCCGCCCGGCAGGCTTTCGCCCATTCTCCGAGCAGATCACGCTTCGGTCCGATTCGCATAGAATTCCACGGATGATACCGCGAATTCCAGAGGTCGAAGTTGTCATGGTGCACGCCCTGGATCAGCAGGAAGCGCGCGCCCGCATCATGATAAATCTGCACCAATCGAGCCGGATCAAGTTTGTCTGGATTCCATTCACGAAGCACGTCCTTGTAGCCGACTTCTGACGGATGGCCGAAGTTTTTCAGATGATTCCTGTAGGGCTGCTCGCCTTCCTTGTATAGATTGCGCGCGTACCAGTCGCCGCTTTCCCCGGCCGATTGCGGGCCGAAATGCACCCAGATGCCGAACTTGGAGTCGCGCAGCCACTGCACTTCATCAGGGCAGTTTTCGTTGATCGACCGCCAAGTCGGCTGAAATGGACCATCTGCAATCGGAAACTCCATTTTCACTTCTGGAAAGGCTGCGGAATCGCCCAACGGCACACTGTCGACCGGTTTTGGCGCCGGTGCCTCCGGTATCGGCGGCAATGCCGAAAGTTGATATTCCTGCGCGCTGTTACCTGCCGAGTTGATGGACATCAAGATCCCTCCTGTCCAGAGTAACACATTCATTATTCGCTTTGTGAGATGTTTCAGACTCATCTTACCCCTCCAATTGAACCCGGATTCAACTCCCAAGCATTGTTCATTGCGCGATCCTTCCGTCAATATCCCAGAGGTCTTGCCAGGATTGGTTTTCCTTCCAGAGGAACACCTGGCCTTTGATCAGGCGGCAATTTTTGTCGATCCCGGCGATGGCCCGCATCTCTACATCGCTGAGCGGTTCGCTGAGGACTGCGCGGAGGTTGCTCAAATACTGCGAGCGCTTGACGGAAAAAGGAATCACTGCCTGGCCGCGCTGCACGGCCCACTTGATGCAGATCTCCGCCGGATGAACGCCTCGCTGATCCGCGATCTCTATGATGACAGGATCTTCCAGATCCACTGTGTCCTCATCCGTGCGATCACGCGCCGGCCGGCTGGGCGAACCTAACGGACAAAATCCAACCGGGATGATGCCATGATCCACGATAAACTGGAACAATTCCGGCTGCTGAAAATGCGGATGTAGTTCCATTTCATTGACAGCGGGTTTGATCGCGCAATCGCGTAGAAGCAGTTTCAGTTTAGGGATGGTCATGTTCGAACAGCCGATGTTGCGCACCCATCCCATCTCCACCAGCTTCTCCAACTGCCGCCAGGTCTTCATGTAATTTTCATGGATATACGGCTGGGCCGATGCGCTGCGTGATGTCACATCGCAGCCCGGGGCATGATAATTCGGAAAAGGCCAATGGATCAGATAGAGATCGAGATGATCCAGTTGCAAATCCTTCAACGTCTTTTCACAAGCCGGTATCACGTTCTTTTCAGCATGCATATCGTTCCACAGTTTCGATGTGATCCAGAGCTCCTCGCGTGAAACGCCGCCTTTCATGATCCGCCGTAAGGCATACCCGATCTCCGCTTCATTGCCATACACCGCCGCGCAATCGAAATGCCGATAACCCGCCGCCGCCGCGCCCTCCACGGCCGCGGCGATCTGAGCGCTGGAATAAGTGTCCGAACCGAACGTCCCCAGGCCAAGCATGGGCATGCGATCCCCGCTGGAAAGATTGACACAAGGAACACGGGATGAAACATCGACGTTCGCGCCATTCTCTGAACTCGACATAAACATAAATAGACTCCAGTGGCTTGAATGAATAATCAGTAGATCGCATTTCGCAGTTTGGCTTCTTGTGCGTCGCTCCAGTAACCACATTTCAACTGCAGAAATATCGAGGTGTAGGGAAGCGTTATCGTGGTCTTCAACAACAAAATCTCAAACAACCGCGCAGCCGCGTCGACTTGCTCGATCAAACCGTTATGCGGATGCGTCTCTAATGGATAATCGCCAAGGAGCCGATTCAATTCCCGCCGGTGCGCATCAATGCCAGGCGCATCAGCCTCCTGGATCAAATCAAGTTCCTCATCAAGCATGATATGCGGTCGAATGTGCGGGCATTGCTGCAAAACGCTCAACGTCTCCTCGATTACAGCCAAATGTGTTTCACCCGTGCAAATGCTTTGAATCCCTGCCTTGCAGTGCGACGGATAAGCGCTGTCGGCAACGACGATCCAATTGCGGTGCCCCAGTAGCGGCAACCGTTGGTGCAGCGCCGTTCGCCAAAGGGCCGGAGTTTGAAGGGATTGATCCAATTCAATCATTTCAATTCCTCATCAAACGCCACAGCCACCTTGCCGCATTTACCGGAGGCCATCAGCGCGAAAGCCTCTGCGACTTGCTCTAACGGAAAACGATGAGTGACCAACTCTTCCGGGTGGATTTCCCAACGCACCAGCCGTTCAACGAGCTCTTCCATTTTCCAAATGCTGGTGACCCAGGAACCATGGATTTTTTTCTGCTCATGGATGAGATCCGGAGAAGGCATGAACGAACAGGAACTCCCTTCGCCGATAAAGACACAATCGCCCCATTGCCGAGTGGCCTGGATTGCGGTCAGCCTGCCTTTTTCGTTCGCGGAGCATTCAATCACTTTCTCGCAGCCGCGCCCGCCAGTCTCAGAGCGCACTTGGGAAATGGCGTCCGAACCGGCTGGAATAACAATATCGGCCAATCTTAGTTTTTTCGCCAACTCCATCCGCTCCGGCACGACATCGATGCCGATTAATTTATTCGCTCCCATCGCCCGCGCCAGCATCAGCGCCGCCAGTCCGACCGGACCTAATCCCGTAACCAGCACAGCGTCATTGCCCGATACTCCAATCTTTTCAATTCCTTCATAGACCGTGCCGAAGCCGCACGCGATCTGCGCGCCATCGGTGTAGGTCAGCTCATCCGGCAGCAGCACCAAGTCCTTTTCTTCCGCCAGGATGTACTCAGCCATACCACCGTCACGCTGCCAGCCGTATGCCTGGCGATGCTCGCTTGTGCAAGAGATCATATAGCCGCGCCGGCAATCGTTACACACTCCGCAGCCCGAAATGTGATACAACACCACCCGGTCGCCCACCTTGAAGCGGCGCATTCCAGGTCCGCATTGCACGATCTGCCCAGCCGGCTCATGTCCGCAGATCATTCCCGGCTGATAGCCCTCCGGACCTTTGCCCAGATGCTCGTGATAGATGCACCGGATGTCGCTGCCGCAGATTGTAGAAGCCTTGGTCTTCACCAGCACTTCTCCATGCCTCGGCTCCGGTACGTCGAACGTCCGCAGTTCAACCGTGCTGTCGCCCGGCAAAACCGCTCCCTGCATGATAGCCATTGAATCAACTCCTCTTGGATGACGATTAAAATCCGGCTGAATTTAAATTGAGCAACTTGCAATGAAGCGCCGTTTATGGTAACGCTAACTATTCTATCATTGGGTGTCAATAGTAAAGGAACCGCGATTACCTATAATTCAAAACTCAAGACTATTGAGCATCGAACTTAAAACAGCAAACGCCCGGCGCCAAGCCAGGCGCTTGCTGTTGATTGAGAGTCTATTGGGCAGTGATGATCACATCGTCGATCCATAGATTTTCGCCATAGTCGATCGATGTGCCTTCGAACTTGATGCGGAAGTTCGAGATCATATACTGCGTGTCAGTGATTGTAGCCGTATAATGATGCCACGTGTCTTCCGTCGAGTTGCCCAGCTCATAATAATTCACATAGCTGCTGCCATTGTAGAGCTGCAGGTAGATGTTGTCGCCGTCGTCGATATCGTCATCACGATACCAGAAATCGATAGTGATCGAACTGAATCCAGAGACGTTCAGGTTGTCCGAGATCAGATCGTTGTCCGATGATCCGCAGTGCGCGGAGTAACTTCCCGAGACTTTCTGAGCCGTCGTGCGATCCCAGTCCGTCGAACCGGAGTCGGTCCAGAGATCAAAACTGGATTCGAAACCGTCCTGAAGCAGAGTCACTGGCCCGCCGCCGTTGACAATCCATGGCGACAGGTAGGAACCGGCAATGACATTCTGGGTGATGCCCGGACCTTGCCAGGCAACAGCCAGGTTGTCGCCACCTGCGCCTTCCTTTTGCAGCGCTTCAATGTAGTATATCTGGCCGCCAGTCAGGGAGATCGATAACGACTGCTGCGCGGAGTACTTGTCCCATTGACGCGAAGAGGTCCAACCGGGAACGTTGGCGATTAGCGATGCGTTCGCCGGATCGCTGTCCGAACTCAAGTACAGTTCGCAATAGTCATCGCCCGCGATCCAGAAAGTGTAATTGCCGCTGGCCGGCGGGTGAATGTAACCGCGAATACGCGTGCCGTAATTATCGCTCCAATCTGTCGGTCCTTCGAAACTGGCAAGTTGCTCGCTGCCGGAAGGATTGCTAGGATAATTCGCATTGGAAGTCAGATCGGAGACCGCCGTGCCAGCAATCCCGGTCCACCATTCGCGCAGGATCGTGCCGCTGCCGCCGCTGCTCGATGAGGAGCTGCTGGAGGAAGAACTGCTGGAGGAAGATGCGACCGAGATGTTGAGCGTTGCATTGTCGCTCGCGCTGGCTGCGTCGTTCACGCGAACGGTCCAACTGTTCGTTCCAACATCGCTCGATCCTGGAGTGCCCGACAGCGCGCCGTTACTCGCGACGCTCAGCCAAGAAGGTCCGGAGATCTTCGAGAAGCTTAATGTGTCGCCCACGTCGATATCCGAGGCGTCTCCGGAGATCGAGTTGCTATAGGGCTGTCCTTCCGTCGCCGAAGCCTTCGTGATCGGATCGACGATCCAAAACGGGGCGTCGTTAGTGTTGATTACAGTGATATTCAATGTGGCCTGATCGCTGCCGCTAATGTTGTCGGTGACTTCCACGGTGAAGGAATTAACGCCGACGTCGCTGTTTGCCGGCGTGCCGGATAGGGCGCCGTTGCTTGCCACGCTCAGCCAGGCCGGCCCGCTGACCTTGCTGTAGGTCAATGAATCGCCATCCGGATCCGTGGCGCTGCCTGAGATGGAATTGCTGTAATAGACATCTTCCGTCGCGTTGGATTTGCTGATCGGATCGCTGGTGAAGTACGGAGGATCATTGCTGCCGCTGTTCATCTCACTTTCCGTGACAAATTTCCACATCTGATTATAACCACCTGCATAATCCCATTGCTGAATATTAGCGCCATCGGCCGTCGACGCCCCGTCCACATCGAGACATTTATTGCTCCATTTGGATGAAATATAGTAGTATCCGTCTCCGACGTAATCAACGCGCCAGAGCTGATTGTCAGCTCCCACGGCGCCTTGAATATCCCACTGGTGGATATTGTGACCGTTATCAAAAGAATGATCACTCACATCCGCACATTTCCCGGAGTGCTGGGCGGTGACTTTGAAATAACTCCAGTCCCCGCCTGCCTGGTTAGTGAGCGGTGTGAAATTCCACAGCTGGTTTTGTCCGCCATTCCAGGTGTTTTGCTGGATGTTCGCGCCATTGGCGGTCGAAGCGTTCGCAACCTCCATCACCTTGCCGCTGTGACGGTTGACCAGCGCATAGCGGCCGTTAATCACCGACGGAGGAGTGCCAGTGCCCCACCAGATACTGACCATTCTCTCGGCATTTTTATGCGTGTCGCCCCCATAGGCCGAACTGCCTGTGGTTGTTACAGTATACGATCGTTGCGGACCGTGACCATCGAAGTAGACATCACGATCCGTGCAATAAAACTCGAAGGTGGTCGGCAAGCAGGTACGTTCCGCCTCGCCGACAAAGGCCTGCACTCTCCCATCCGCTTGCCGGTAAACCGCAGCCGCCGTAGAGTTGGGAATATGCTCGGCGTAACCGAGACGTTTGCCGGATTTGCATGCTTGCGCAAACTCGCCGCGGGCAATGGCGCACCATCCCCACCAAATCACTCCATCCATGCCATATTCGGCCCCGAAGATAGCCTCTCCAACATTATGCGTTTCTGGCTCCCATAATTCGTCATTGTTATTGGCAACGGTTTGCATAAAGGTTTTATAATTCGTCCACGATCCATCCAGATTGTGCGTCGAACCCAGTGTTGTCCGGGACGACAGCGGAACATACCAATCATCCGCCAGATCAACATTCAATGTGCCGCAACCGCCCATCTTCTTGGTATTAGTATCCGGACAGTTCAGCAAGTGATACAACGCTTCGTAGTAATCGTCCGTGTTTCCCTGATCCCCTGCATAGAGATAGTCCGGTTCGTTGGCCATATCGAGCCAGGGAATGACTGGCGGATTATTCAGTGAATTGAGATAACGAATATTGGCTTGCCACATGGCTGCATACCGGTCGCCGTAAAGGCGATTCGTACCGCTGATATACCAGTCGCTGCCGACATCGCCATTGCAAAAATACCACTGCACATCGACGCCAAAGCTGTTAATAAAGTTATACCTGTCCAATAAAGCCTGCTTGTCATTAGCCGATAGTTCGGCTGACCATATATATCCTTCCAATGGCTCTGCGTTTGCGGGATATGAGCGCACGCAATTTGTCGCATTGCCCATGAAGGCGATACAACGGCGTATATTGTTGGTGTCACCCCATGCAATATCATAACCCCAGTTAGGAATAGACTTGGTGACTCCCGAATCAGAGGTGCTGAAATATACCGTCCGGTCTGCTCCGAAAACGGTTCCGTTGAACACCATGACGATGATCGCCATCATCATCGGTAACATTTGACTTCTTGAACCTTTCATGATTACCCCTCCTTGAGATATTTGGTTTCCCCTATCACTCACTGTGCTCCACTGCAGCACCCGGCAAACATGTTAAAGCTAAGTCAATTAACGCTACCGCTTGCACCTTCGGTTCGCACCCAAGCCCTTCTTTTTTTCAATCCATTTCATGGATATTGAATTCAAGAATGAAAGTTTTTTGCTAACTTCAATAACTGATGTCGGGCGCCTAGGCGTTTTGGTCTGCGGCGGCCATGCCGCCGGTGTTGACCATCTTGCTCCATCAAGTTTGTTTCTCCGCGCTTGAACGTAACTCACCTCCTTCTGAGAGTTTACCCTCCTGTACCGCCACGTTGTTAAAATGCGACACCTTGATCTGACATCCTCCGCAAAACAGGATCTACGAGAATCAATAAAAAAACCATCTCATCGGATCCACATCAGCGCTTTCCGGTGGCGTCTGAACTTGCGCGAAATAGATTTGGAAGCCATTGACTCCTTGCCAGAGTTCGTAATCTTGCCCCAGCGGATTGATGTTGTCCGGGCCGGCCGTCCAACTCACCGTCCCGGCGCTGTCCACTGTGCCGGTGAAGCGGGCGTAAGCGTTGGAGTTGCTGTAAATATCGCGATGCCCAGTGCCGCTTCCATCTGCCAATGTGACGAACGATCCGCCGCCGTTGGCTGGATCAAGCGTGATTGTCGAGCCTTGGTTGAGGTTGTCGCCAAGGGCGTAAACGATGAGCTCGAACTGGGCGTGCGCTTGCAGGCCGGTGATGGTGGTTGCGATCGTGCCATCATGGATGTGGATATAATCACGCATGAGGTCTTCTGGAAGGACGGGCGCATTCGTCGAGTTCAGCCAGTTGGATACGCCGGTGGCGCCGCTCCAAGCGACGGAGACTCCAGGCAGTGTGGCGCCGGCCGTGTCAAGAACGGTCGTGGCGGTTCCGCTCGCGCTGGTGAACGAGTTCCAGATATCGCTCCCGCCGCCCAAAACAGCCGCGCCGGTCATGACGTAATCGGCTGGGCCGAAGTCAGCGCTGATCATGAAAGCGGAGTCAGCATACGGCGAATAGACCGTAAATTCACTGCTGGGACCGGCGCCGGTGTCGGGGATGCTGGACACGCTGTACCCCGTGCCGGGCAACATGGTGATGGAAAGCGTGCCATTGCCAGAGATTTCACTGATGGTCACGGTGCGATTTACTGTGCCCGTGCCAGTCACGGTCACCACTCCGGCCGCTGTTCCTGTCGCGTTCAGCGTGACGCTGGTGGCGGCGATGCTAGCATTATCCGCAATGCTCGCGGCGCCCGTATAGGTCAGGATGAAGTCGACGGGATCGCCGCCGGTGAACGTCAAACTGGGCGCGCCGATCGTCACGGACGGGAACAACAGCGATCCGGTTTGGATGGTCACATTGTCAAATTGGGCTTGACAGAGCACGCCATCATTCACACTGCATACAGCAAGCCCGGCATATAAACTGCTGGACATGGCAATCTCGCGCGAGTCCATCATATTCCAATCATTGCCATCAGACGAATAATAGGCGCTGATGACATTGCCAATCCGCATCAGGCGCACATAGTATGGCGCGGCCAATCCTTCGGCTTCCGATATTCCCGAAGCGGATCCACCCGTGCTGCCGCGTTGCTGGAAAGCAACGCCGTTGGAAGGCGACATAAAGCAGAGCGCATATTTGGAATTTGCATCAAGCGTTTCACGAATCATGACGCCCGCCTTGGCCCATGGCGCCGTGTTCTGCATGCTAAGAACTCGCGCTGTTATCGCGAAATCGCCTTGCAAAGCTTTGAATCCATAGCGGAACTCATCCGCGCTGTACCATATGTCTGAGCCAGATCCGGCTATTGTGATGACGCCGCTGCTTTCGCTGAATGATCCCTGCTGTCCAACATCTCCGATGTCCTCAGTGAGCCAATCGTTGATGACCGTACCGGTTGGAGCGGCCATCGTTGCCTCCGAGTTTGCGGACTCTCCATTGATTCCATTTACGGAAACGGTGTAATAATAAAGTGTTTCCGTGGATACGTTCGTATCCACATAGGTTTTGAGTGTAATGCTTGTCGCGATTGTGTCATACGGCCCTCCACTTGCCGTTGCACGTTTCACATTATAGGTCACTGAAGTGGAATAATCGTTCCATTGCAGAATGATCTCGCCCGGAGCTGAATATGAGATCAGGCCGGTGGGAGCCGGCGTGCCGACTGATGAAGGAGGTCCGATTTTGAACCCCACGGCGATATAATACGGCATTTGCGAAGGGCAGGTGATGTGAAGAGCATCGCTCTCCTGGCTCCACGAGAGCGTATCCGTAGTGCCCAACAAAGAGACCGATCCGATAGGACCGGCCAGCAATCCCTCATCAGTTCCAAGCGATGTGATCGAGATGGTCTCATCCGGGGCTGGAACCGTCATGCACCAGGCATATAGATAGCCGTCTTTGCCGATAGTAAAGCGGAAGTCATCCGTGTAGAAAACAAAGGTTTCCTGTGACCAGCCAATATGCCCGGTCGGCAGCGATCTTGAACCTTCTCCGAGACGAACCCATGCCCTGCTGCCGTAGATGCCGTCCCCGTTAATGTTCATCCAATCTCCGATATCCTGAAACATCTGGGTGCAGGCCGATTCCAGCGAACCATCCGGCTTCATCGGAATGTTGACCGCATAACAGCCGTTACGGGATACACATTCAAGGAGGTAGAGGATAATGCCTTTGGAACTGTATGTGAAACCGGGAGCGTAGTACCAATCACCCACTGCATTTTCAGTGATCCAATCCTGATCGGTCTTGATGCCGCTGGGATAATGACCTTCCTGGGTGTTGACGGTTCCGTTCGTCTTGGAGCGGAACTTGACGATGCTGAAAACATCTACCTCCCCGCGCCGTGCCAGAGTTTTATTGTAAAAGTCAGCGATGACATGCTGCATGGCGTCGCACTTATAGCCGGTTCCGGTTCCGTAACCGCTGAATGGCTGCTGGTCGGTGCCGTCTGTATAAATGAAGTCGGGCTGGTATTTATCGACGGCATCCATCATGCGCGCAGCCCACCATTTTGCGTACCATTCGGCAAAATCAAGATGGTTCTGGAAGATCCCCGCCGCTGGCGGCGACCATGAGGTGTTGGCAGCAGCGGCAACCCCGTTGTACTCACGAAGGTTGATTCCATAGAGCAGACGCGGATCCAGCCCCTCCCACCACTGGCCCTCCCCATCGGCAAGCGTGAGGTTGCCGTCGTACGGAACACCCGTCAAAGGCCCCGACTCATCACTCTGGAAAGCAGTCTGCCACCACCACCAGGAATACTCATGGTGAAAGGTGATGCCGAATCGGATATCCGCCTCCCTTGCAGCCTGCTCCCATTCACCGATCAGATCACGCTGAGGGCCGAGATTTGATGCGTTCCATGGCTGATACCTTGAATCCCAATTGTCAAATTGGTCATGGTGAACTCCCTGTATAATCAGAAAACGCGCGCCGGCATCTTTATAAAGCTGCACATAGGCGGCCGGATCCAGTTGCGTTGGATTCCAATCTCTCAACACTTCCTTGTAGCCAACCTCGGACGGGTGGCCGTAGTTCGCAAGATGGTTGTCGTAGGCAGTCCTGCCTTGATCATAAAGTCTGCGTGCATACCAATCGCCGCTCTCTCCGGCCGA
>JAFGJS010000153.1 GCA_016928995.1 Candidatus Sumerlaeota bacterium
GGATCAAATCGCCTTCCGTATCCAATCGCCGCTGATCGCGGCAAAACGGTTAAAGGTTCGTTTGCGTTTCCCTTATGCGAACGGCGCCTGGGGGCGGGATCCCGCCGACTGGTCTCATCCGGAAAAACACCAGACGACCATGTCGCAGCAAACGCCGACACGGGTAACGTTCAGGCGTATCATGGATGAGAAGAACTATTGCTGTTGCGCCTCGTTTTCCGGCGACGGGCGGATCGAAAAAAAAGCCGATCATGAGTATGCGCTGATTCCTTCCGGCAGCGCGGATGCCTTTGAAGGCCTGATTACTTTTCAGGAATCCGGCGACGCGCCTGACACTCAGGATTTTCAAACCGTCGCCGATCTGGCGGCGACGCACTGGGAGAATTTCTGGACGGCGGGCGGCGCCATCGATCTGTCGGAGAGCAAGGATCCGCGTTGGAAGGAATTGGAGCGCCGCATCGTGCTCTCCCAATACCTGACAGCGATTCAGTGCGCCCAGAAATATCCGCCGCAGGAAACCGGCCTGACTTGCAATAGCTGGTTCGGGAAGTTCCATCTGGAGATGCACTGGTGGCATGGCGTCCACTTTGCGCTCTGGAACCGGCTTGATCTGCTGGAGAGAAGCCTCGACTGGTATAACGAGATCCTGCCGGCGGCGAGGGACATTGCCAAGCGCCAAGGCTACAAAGGCGTTCGCTGGCCTAAAATGACCAATCCTAACGGAGAGGACTCCCCCTCCGGCATCGGCCCCATGCTTATCTGGCAGCAACCCCACCCGATCTACTACGCCGAACTGGTCTATCGTCAGAAGCCCACGAAAGCCACGCTGGATGCTTACCAGAATGTGGTCTTTGAAACCGCCGAATTCATGGCTGACTTTGCGCATTGGGATGAAACCGGAAAACGCTACGTCCTCGGTCCGCCAGTCATTCCCGCGCAGGAAAACTACAAGCTTGGCGACACTTGGAATCCGACCTACGAATTGTGCTACTGGCAATGGGGTCTCGAAACCGCCCAGCAGTGGCGCGAGCGGATGGGTTTGGCGCGCAATGAAAAATGGGATAATGTGATTCAGCGCCTTTCTCCGTTGCCTGTTCGCGACGGCGTATACACCGCAATCGAACCGGAGCCGTATACCAACACCACCGATCATCCGTCCATGCTGGGCGCCTTGGGCATGCTGCCCGAAACGCCGCTGGTCGATCCTGAGATCATGCGCAAGACCGCGCAGCATGTTTACGAAACATGGCAATGGTCCGAAACCTGGGGGTGGGATTATCCCATGCTTGCGATGAGCGCAGCCCGCACAGGCCTGCCGGAACTGGCGGTCGATGCGTTGTTTATCGACTCGCCGAAAAACCGCTACGGGCCGAACGGTCACAATTATCAGCGGGAGAACCTTCCGCTTTATCTGCCCGGCAACGGCGGCCTGCTGACCGCAGTCGCCATGATGGCCGCCGGATGGGACGGCGCTCCGGACGTGCATGCTCCGGGTTTTCCCAAGAATGGCCGGTGGATTGTCAAATGGGAGGGGCTGAAGCGCATGCCGTAGATTATTTGTCGAAGAGGGTCAATGTCATCATCTGCAAATCGATTCATCTCGTGTTTTTTGATGACAGTATGAGGACGAAGCAATTTTCTTAAAATTCGGGATCGGTATCGGGATCGCTTCGGTATCGAAGAAACTACAGAATAATAAATCGATTCCGATACCGAGCGATCCCGATTGCGATACTGCAATGAACCATAGTGAGAAGACTGCGGTAGATATACGAAGAAAGGAACAGGATGACATGAAAGCCAAAGAGGGAATCTTGAGGCCGACGCGGCTGTCGATGGTTTGCTGCATCATGCTGACTTCGAACATCAGCCATGCGATCAGCGAGGAGGAAGGCTGGAAGATGGCGGGCGAGATCCTCGAGCAGATTCAGCCGCCCACCTTCCCGGATCAGGATTACACGATCACCGACTTTGGCGCAAAAGGCAACGCCGACACCGATTGCACGGAGGCATTGACATCAGCCATTCTAACTTGTCACGAAGCGGGGGGCGGCCGCGTTATCATCCCGGAAGGAACCTTTCTGACCGGCGCCATACACCTGAAAAGCAATGTGAACCTGCATCTGAGCGAAGGCGCGGTCATCAGTTTTTTCACCACCACCGACGACTATCTGCCCATGGTCTACACTCGCTTCGAAGGCGTCGAATGTATGAATTTCTCTCCGATGGTCTATGCCTTCGAGCAGGAAAACATCGCCATCACCGGGCAGGGCGTGCTCGACGGCAATGCGAGCATCACCAACTGGTGGCGCTGGAAGTGGCTTCAACGGGATGATGTCAAAGCCCTGTGCAAGATGGGTGACGATGGCGTGCCGGTGGAAAAGAGACTTTTCGGCGACGGTCATTATCTGCGTCCGAACATGATCCAGCCTTATCGGTGCAAAAATATTCTCATCGAAGGCGTCACGATCAAAAACAGCCCCATGTGGCATATCCATCCCGTGCTCAGTGAAAACATCACCGTGCGGAATGTCACGGTTGTCGGGCATGGCCCCAACAACGATGGCTGCAACCCGGAATCCTGTAAAAACGTGTTGATCGAGGGCTGCTATTTCAATACCGGCGACGACTGTATCGCCATCAAGTCCGGCCGCAACACGGACGGAAGACGAGTCAACGTGGCTTCAGAAAACATCATCGTCCGTGGCTGCGAGATGAAGGACGGTCACGGCGGCGTTGTCATGGGCAGCGAAATTTCCGGCGGCGCGCGCAACATCTTCGCCGAAGACTGCGTCATGGACAGCCCGAACCTGGAGCGCGGTTTGCGCATTAAAACCAACTCCGTCCGTGGCGGCGTCATTGAGAATGTATTCATGCGCAATGTCGTCATGCGCGAGGTCAGGGAAGCGGCGCTGAGAATCAACTACCACTACCAGGAAGGCGACAAGGGCGACTTTCCGCCCACGGTCCGCAATGTGTATATGACGAACGTGCATTGCTATAAAAGCAAGTACCCCTGGCACATTCGCGGCTACGAGCATAACAAGATCCAGCATGTTGTTTTGAAAGATTGCACTTTTGAAAACACGGAAGAGGAAGGATTGGCCGAAGGGATTGAAGATTTTATCGTGCTGCCGAAGGAAACAGTTTCGACTGTTGAAGACTGATTAAAAAGAAAACCACGACGATAAAATGATTGACGCAAAGGCGCAGAGGCGCAAAGAACCGAATTTGTATTTATGGTAAATGCAATGATTGAAATCTTTATGCGCTCTGTGCCTCCGTGTGATTATTTCGGATCGTCTAAAGTAGGCATGTCGCTATTTGTCTCATGAAATCAATAAAGCAGGTCTTCAATGCTTCCTTACTTGCTGAAAGACGGCATCCGGCGTATTCTTTTATAGTCTCATAAATCGTTGTGCCGTCGTGCCGTCGTGGTTTTTATGGTTGTCTCTTTTCCAGAAACTGCACGATGAACGCTCCTGTTTTTTCGAACCAGGGATCAAACAACCAGAACGAATGCGGGGCGTCCTCGAAGGTGTGGATCTCGCTATAAATGGAATACTCATCCAGTTTTTTGATTGTTTCGTCCCGGCCGGATATTGCGCCTCCGGCGACAGCCTGTATTCGCCGGGATGCCAATGAATCCATGCCGCGCCAGGTAGTCCGCCAGCGGGTACATGAGGCTTCGATCGCCCGAACTCCAACCGCCGCCATGAATTAAAATGACGGCAGGCCTGGGCGAGTCCGCATCCGTGGCTGTCGAAAAAAGATCCAACGAGAGCGGCCGCCCTTCCACGGAATGATAACAAACGCCGAACTGCGTCATGTTGCCGTTCCCGGCGTCGTACATGACCGCTTTGATGAACGGATGATATTTCCGGTGCTTCGCAAAGGCGCTTTGGAGCGTGTACGAAGTGTCGCGAGGTATGTTCTCGGATGTCATCTCCGGCAACATGAAAGACTTCAGCGTTTCGGTCACAGTGTACTTTTTCATTTCGTCATCCGACAGGATTTTAGCCCAGGGAACGCGTTGCGAGGTGTCCGAGCCAGGACCCGTGTTGCCGCCTTCCGCATAGAACACAGTTTTCTCCTTCTCCGGTGAATCCCAGTTGTGCCAGCCTTCGGGATGGATGTGCCCGTCCATTTCGCATTGCACAAAAACCGTCCTCGCATAGCTGCGCCACGGGCGCCCAAGGTAGACCTTTGTCACGCCCTCATCCGCCGTCAGTTTGCATTGGAGAAAAACAAAACCATAAGGCCGGCCTTCTGGCGTGCTCGCGGCCGTGATGGCCGGCATGTCCGTTTCCGGATTGTCGCCTTTGGCGCCGGGCGCGCCTTCCGGCCAGAGCAATTCCCTTTGCGGTTCATCCGCGAAAACAACACAGAGCGACAGCAGTGCGATCCACAGTAGCAGTGCCGATACAGCGCCTTTTTCGAAAAAGTTCATGCGTCAGCATATTGAAGTCCTTTCTGTCCGGTTGCAGTGCCTGCCCTGATTGCTTTTCTTCGCAATGAAATTAATAGGCAACGTTTTCGGATTGCGTGATCGTGTAAGCAGGTTTTTTACCATCGGTTGTCGTAATATTGGAGAACACGATATCTTTGGCTCGATCGACCGTTATCGCGCTGCCTTCGGGCAGACTGATGTTTTCAAAAATGACATCGCGAGTCTGATGGCCTTCCGCCGGAAATCCGTTCACCTGGATCACCGGTTCCGAGGCGTTTCCCTTGGTCAGGTCGATGTTCTCAAAACGGAAGTTGCGGTAGTAGGGCTGTTCAGGAGCAGGCTCTCCATCGTTGTTATAGTATACGTCGCTGTAGATCGTGATCAATCGCAGGCCGCAGTCGCGCACGGTCACGTTTTCGACAAAGCCGCCGCGATCTTTGGTTCCCTTGATCTGCAAGCCCCAGCGAAGGTTTCCCGCGACACAATCTTCAATCAGGACATTGCGCACCCCGCCGGACATCTCGCTGCCGATGGAGATGCCGCAGCCTTCAGTGAACCGGCAATCAAAAACCCGGACATTCTCCGTGGGACGGTTCACCACGTTGCCCTCGGGATTCTTGCCGGACTTAATGGCGATACAGTCATCAGAAGTGGTGAAAACGCAGTTGAAAATGAAAGAATTCCGGGAAGAGTCGGGATCAATACCGTCGCCATTATGCGCAACGCTTTTGAACGTGAGACCATGGCAGCTCACATTTTCCGAATAGATATAGTGGAGGGTCCAGCACGGCGTTTCTTCCAGCGTCAGACCTTGCACCTCAATGTTCTCGGCATTCATCAGGCAGATCAAACGGCCACGTGAACGAAAGCCGTGGGCGTCCTGCATGGCGGCGCCCAGTTTTTGACCGCCGCCGGATATCGTTCCCTTGCCGCGTATGCTGATATTGCGCACATTGGCAGGACCGGCGCTGTCAAGGGCGCCAGCGTTGAGCAGACTGGCGTAGGTTTCGAGCTCCCAACCTTCAAAACGGTTTCTGATGAAGGGCTCATAGTCTTCAGGATCGGCGGATCCCTTTAGCACGCCTCCCTCGGCGATTTCCAGCGTCATGCCGCTCTTGAGGAATAGGGCGCCGCTGAGGAATACGCCTTCAGGAATGCGAATGACTCCTCCAGCCGGACAGGCGTCGATTGCGGCCTGGATGGCCCTGGTGTTAAGCGTTGTTCCATCACCCACGGCGCCGTGATCCAGAATCGACACGACGGATTCTTTGGCCTTGGTGCGCACGGTCAGAGGATTGCCCGCCCGCACACTGTCTCCATCTTCCGGTTTGGCCAATACCGAGAAGACATACTCTGTGTCAGGCGAGAGGCCCTTGACTGTGAAGTGCGTCTTGGTTGTGACGCACACGGATTCGTCATCGGAGAGAATTATATAGGAAATACCAGGAAGCGCGAGCTCGGGTTTTTCCCAGAGCAAGGTGACCTCGTCAGAGCGAAGAGTCTGAGGCGCCAAGTCAAGCGGATTGGAATTACTCTCTTGAGTCGAATTGCCAGACAATTTTGCTATATTACCTCTTTCTATCATAATGGCATTGATCAAGCATAAATGATATTCACAAAGTCACGCCCTGTTTCCAGATGGCGAAGTCGCGGTAGCCGCCCTTTTCATTACAGGTGCGTTCGCCGGAGGCGATAGCCAGCAAGAGCGTAAGAAGGCGATCCGCCAATGCGTCCATTGATTCATCCTCGATTAATGCGCCGGCGTTGAAATCAATCCAGTTTTTCTTGCGCTCTGCCAATTGGCTGTTGGAGGAAATCTTGACCACAGGAATCGCTCCGCCCAGCGGCGTGCCGCGTCCCGTGGTAAAGAGCGCCATGTGGCATCCAGCCGCGGCCAGCGCCGTGACAGCCACAATATCGTTTCCCGGTCCTTCCAGCAGATTCAGCCCGTTTTGCCGGATGCGTTCGCCATATCGCAGCACGTCGGACAGCGGAGCGGTTCCGCCCTTCTGCACACATCCGAGCGATTTGTCTTCCAGCGTGGTGATGCCTCCGGCCTTGTTGCCGGGCGATGGATTTTCGCCGACCGGTTCGCCGTGACTCAGAAAATATTCCTTGAAGCCGTTCACGACGGAGGCCGCCTTTTCGAAAACCTCCCGGCTTTCGCACCGGTTGAGCAAGATCGTCTCCGCGCCAAACGCTTCGGGTATCTCCGTCAGCGCCGTCGTCGCATGGCGCGCAATCAGCCGGTCTGACACGGCGCCGGCAAGCGGATTGGCGGTCAATCCGGAAAAAGCATCCGATCCACCGCACTTCAATCCGACTCTTAAGCGGGAAATCGAAACTGGCTCGCGCTTGTCGTTCGCGGCAACATCACGAAGCTCCCGCAGCAATGTCTTGCAGGCTTCCTCTTCGTCCTCTTCATCCTGCGCGATAAGAAACCGTACCCGGCGCGGATCGACCGGACCGATGCATTCCTTGAAGGCGTCCATCGTGTTGTTCTCACAACCAAGGCCGATCACGAGCACGCCGCCTGCGTTCGGATGCCGCGTCAGGTCAGCCAGGATAGTGCGCGACATTGCATGATCGTCGCCCAGCTGGGAGCATCCATACGGATGAGCAAACACCGCAATGCCGTCGATGTTTTCCGGCAGTCCTTCCGCCCGGAGCTCCGCCGCCGTTTTTTCCGCCAGACCATTGACGCATCCGACCGTTGGAATGATCCACAGTTCATTGCGAATGCCGGCATCGCCGTTGGCGCGAGGGTAGCCCATGAACGTAAGGCCGTCATCGATTTTTTTCAGCGGCCGCATGTCGGGCTGGTATGTATATTCCAGCGCGCCCGAAAGCGCGGTCTTCACATTGTGGTTGTGCACCCAGTCTCCCGGATTGATGTCTTTGCTGGCGACGCCGATTGGATAGCCGTACTTGACGACCGGTTCTCCGGAACGAATCGCCTTGAGCGCAAACTTGTGGCCGGCCGGAATCGTTGCGGAAATCACAACATTGTCCGTCTCGATGCCTGCGGCGAGTTCGCGCAATGCGACCGCCACGTTATCCGCGCTATGTATTGTTAAAGTCGATTTCATGACTGAACCTTGAATTGCTGAACTGCCTCGCGCGTTCCTTTGTCGATCATCAATCCCAGCGCTTTGGACACCGCAGGCTCGAACTCCGGCAATTGAGTCAGATCCTCTCCCCAAGACTCCGCATGACTCAATACGCGATTGGTCACGCCGGCGACATCGTCCGACATCCATGCCTCTGCAAAGAAACGCATCACCTTTTCATCATCGTTCACAACGTATCCTTCGCGAAGGTCGCCTTTGTAGAAGGCGATCAGCGCCGCCAGGGAAAACGCAAGCCTTTCCGGCGCATGGCCGAAAGCTTCGATGTAATTCTTAACCGTGGGCAGCACGCGCGTCTTCCACTTTGAAACGGAATTCAGGCTGATCGACAACAGCTCGTGACGGATAAACGGATTCAGAAAACGCTCCATGACCGCGTTGGCGAAGGATTCCGCGGCGGAACGATCCATCCGCAACACAGGAACGATCTCCTCGAACACCGTGCTTCTGACAAACGGACCGAAATCCGGGTCTTCCATCATTTCCCGCACAGTGTCCACTCCTCCCAGAAAAGCCGCCAGCACGCTCGACGTATGCGCTCCGTTCAGCACGCCGACCTTGCGAGTGCGGTATGGCTGCATATCGTCGCACCAGATCACGTTAAGGCCGGCTTTGTGGAACGGCAGTTCGGCTTTCAACGGCTCCGGCCCTTCGATGACCAGCAGATGAAAGATTTCTCCGGCGCAGATCAGCTTGTCTTCATAGCCCAGTTCAGCCGTCATGGAAGCGGCTTCATCGTGCGGATAACCGGGCACAATCCGGTCCACCAATGTGTTGAGAAATGTACAGTGATGATCGATCCAGCTAGCGAATCCTGCTTCCAGTTTCCAGTCATTGGCATGATGCAAAATACATTCCCTGAGCAGTGCGCCGTTATGATTGATCAACTCGCACGGCATGATGACCATTCCTGATTCCGGGGCGCCGCTAAAAGACAAATAACGCTCCCACAACCATGCCGCCAGTTTGGCCGGAAACGAAACTGCCGCGGAATCGAGCGGCCATTTTTCCGGGACGTATTCGATGCCGGCCTCGGTCGTATTGGAAACCACAAAGCGCATCGTCGGATTGCGGGCAGTCTCCAGGTAGGCGTCCCAGTCGCGATAGGGATTGATCCCGCGGCTGATCGAAGTGACGACTTCATGCGTATTCACCATATCGCCGTTCTCGATGCCGCGCAGGTACAGCGTATACAGCGAATCCTGATCATTCAACAAATCGACTATTCCGTTTTCAATCGGCTGAACCACGACAGCCTTTCCATTGAACTCGCCAATTGCATTCATGCGATGCAGCATCCAGTCGATAAACGCGCGCAGAAAATTGCCCTCGCCAAATTGCAGAACTCGTTCCGGCGCCTCTGCTGTCGGGATGATTTTTTTTGTTAAAAGCTTCATGCACTTCCTTCTTTCAGTTCAATCCCGAAGTATTCAACAGCATTGTTGTAAGAGATGTTTTCAACCATCTGACCCAGCAAATCCATATCCGCCGGAATTTCACCGTTTTCCACATCGGCGCCAATCAGGTTGCAGAGAATGCGCCGGAAATACTCGTGGCGCGGATACGACAGGAAACTGCGAGAATCGGTCAACATGCCGATAAAACGGCTGAGCAGTCCGACGACGGACAGCGCATCGAGCTGCTTTTGGATGCCGTCTTTCTGGTCGAGAAACCACCAGCTCGATCCGAACTGCATCTTGCCCGGACAGGAGCCATCCTGATAGTTGCCGATCATCGTCGCCATCAGCGCATTATCGGCTGGATTGAGATTGTATAAAATCGTCTTCGCCAGTTGGTTCGAACTGTCGAGCCGGTCAAGCAGTTTGACGAGACCGGGGCCTTGCCGAAAGTCGCCGATTGAATCAAAGCCGATGTCCGGGCCGAGTTTCTGAAACATGCGTCTGTTGTTGTCGCGGAATGCGCCGACATGGAACTGCTGCGCCCAGCCGCGGTTGTGATTCATTTTGCCCATTTCATATAGAAAAGCGAAAAGAAACGCATCGGCCTCCTGCTGCGAAACGCGCTTCCCATGCATCACAGTTTGAAAAATACGGTTTAGCTCGGCTCCCGGCGCTTCCACGTCAGGGATGTAATTCAAGCCATGATCGGAAATCCGGCAACCGGCGGCATGAAAATAGGCATGGCGCTTGTCGATGGCTTCCACTAACGATTCAAAACTGTTGATGGCCACGCCGGACACCTCCGCCAGGTGCTCCACATAGTTTTGATACGCCGCCGGATCGGACAGATTGGCCGCCTTGTCGGGCCTGAAGGCCGGCAGCACCTTGATCTCGAAACCTTCGGAGGCCAGCTGCCGGTGGTATTCCAGCGAATCGACCGGATCGTCCGTTGTGCAAACCAGCCTGACGTTCATTTTACGCATCAGGTTCCGCGCCGAATATTCGGGTGTGCGCAGTTTGGCGGTGCAATCCTCATAGAACTCTTCCGCCGTAGCCGGACTCAGCAGCGTATCGATGCTGAAATAGCGTTGCAGTTCCAGATGCGTCCAGTGATAGAGCGGATTCCGGATCGTCTGCGGCACGGTTTCGGCCCACTTCTGGAACTTGTCGCGCCAGGGCTTGCCGCCGGAGCAGAACTCTTCACTCACTCCGTTGGTGCGCATCGCACGCCACTTGTAATGATCGCCGCCCAGCCAGACCTCGCCGAGATTGTCATATCGCTTGTCCTCGGCCACTTCTTGCGGCGACAGGTGACAGTGATAATCATAAATCGGCATCTTCGCCGCATGCTCATGATACAGCTTTTTCGCAATTTCGTTCTGCAATAGGAAATTTTCATCCAAAAATTTTTTCACGATCAAGTTCTCCCTGTCATTTGCGCATGATTGACGGTCTATATGAAAGCCGGAGAGAAAGCGTTCCAGGCGGCGGAGTCAACGCGAGCCGCCTTTCTGCCAGTTGTAGTGTGGTTGCCGGATGTCTGTCCAGCGGTTTGTTGTGTTCCGCACTCATGGGGCGGAACGACGGTTTACCGGCCGCAGCTCCTTTTTTTGCCGATGCCAGTTTGCCCATTTACTCTGTCGCTTCGCTGTGGGGATGATTGTATTCATGCCAGGCGTCGATCATGGCCTGAATGTTTTCGGCGGGCATTCCGGGACTGACTCCGCC
>JAFGJS010000154.1 GCA_016928995.1 Candidatus Sumerlaeota bacterium
CCGCTGATGTGGCGGATCGTTTGCTCATATTCTTCGGGGGTGATATAGCCCAGCTCCAGCAGCACCTCGCCGCTGTCGCGGCTGGGTTCGGCTTCGCAAACGGACTGGACCTGGCGGTATTGCTCCGGGGTGATCAGCTTGCGGCGGCTGACCCAGTCGCAGAACTCCATTTTTAACGCAGACGCCATTCCTCCGCCCCGTTTCATGCATGCAGCGCAATTCAGTTCGATCGAGTTTTAATTATATCCTTATTTTTCACCGCCGTCAATATCGAGGTCGCCTGAGGAAAAAATAATTTCACCGGCATGCAAGCGGCGCACGTTGTCTTGGGCCGCTGGGAGCGTCAAAATCAATTGACCTTTTCCGGATCATGCATTAATTTGTTCCTCTTATAGTCTCCGGCAAGGAGCACAGGAAGCCAAAATCAAGGAGCGCCGGCGATGTCATCAGACCCATCAATGATCGAGAACGGCCAAGCAGCCGTGGTGGAGTGCATCGTCCAGCGCCTGCGCGGCGCTTCGCGGATCCTGCTGTGCAGCCATGAGCGGCCGGATGGCGATTCGTTGGGTTCGGAGCTCGCGCTGGGCATGGCGCTCGAGCGGCTCGGCAAGCAGGCGATCATGTTTAACGCGGACGAGGCGCCGCTGCATTACCGCTTCCTGCCGCGCGTCGGCAGCCTGACGCACACGCTGCCCGGACCGGATGATTATGATTTGGTTGTGGTGCTGGATTGCGGCGGTGTGGAGCGGATCGGCCCGGCGCTGACCGCGGAGAAGCCGATCATCAACATCGACCATCATCCCAGCAATTCCGGTTTTGGCGATCTGGTTTGGGTCGAGGAGCGCACGGCCGCGGTCGGAGTGATGATCGCGCGGCTGATCGGCGCGCTGGGCGTGAAAGTGACCCGCGAAATCGCCACGTGCCTGATGACCGCGATCCTGACCGACACGGGCAGTTTTCGCTATATGACCGCCACGCGGGAGCTGTTCGAGATCGCCGGGCGGCTCGCGGAGGCCGGGGCGGATTCGGCCGAAATCAGCCGGCAGGTTTTCATGAGCCAGCCGCGGCATATGGTGCAGATGGCCGGCGAGGTGATCAACTCGATGCATTTCGAATACGACGGCAAGCTGGCCTGGTCGGAAATCACGCAGGACATCCTGCTCCGTAACGGCGGCGAGGCGAACGTGCCCGAAGGTCTGGCGGCGCAACTGCGCAACATCGAAGGCGTGGAGGTGGCATGTCTGTTGCAGGAGACGGCGCCCGAACGCTGCCGCGCCAGCCTGCGCTCGGCCGGCCGGTTCGACGTCGGCCGCATCGCCCAGCAGCTCGGCGGCGGCGGTCATCACAACGCCGCCGGCGTCACGCTCAACGTCCTCTATCCCGAAGCCCGCGAAAAGGTTCTCGCCATTCTGCGCGAGCATTTGAGCGAGTGATCGCTTTATTTCTTAACACGTCGCACCACCCAAAGCGGCGTCATGCCGCCGCACTCCATATTTGCTTGGGGTTCGATCGATATAGTGTCACTGAAATGCGCAGCTTTTTTACACTGTTCTGTCATGACCATCCAAGGCTTCGCGGATCTTGCTCGTTAAAACTTCTGAGGAAAAAGGTTTTTGGATGAAGTGAATGCCTTCATCTAGAATGCCGTGATGGGCGATCACGTTGTCCGTGTAGCCGGAGAAATAAATCACTTTCAGCCCAGAGCGCTGCCGGGCGGCCCTCTCGAACAGCTCTCTGCCATTGATCCCAGGCAGAATCACATCGGTCAGGAGCAGGTGCACGGGGCCGTTATGAGCGGCTAAAGCTTCGAGGGCTTTCTCGCCGTTTTCCGCTTCGATGACATGATAGCCATATTTTTGAAGAACGGCTTGAGTCAGGCGGCGAACATGTTGGTTGTCCTCGGTGAGAAGGATGGTCTCGGATCCGCGCCGCTTCCGGCCCTTTTTTTTAACGGGAATTATCTCCACATGCTCTTCTTGATAGTATGGAATGTAGATCTTGAAGGTCGTGCCTCGGCCCAATTCACTATAGACAAAGATATTGCCGCCATGTTGCTTGACGATGCCATAGACCGTGGCCAGACCAAGGCCGGTTCCGAGCTCGCCCTTGGTTGAAAAAAACGGCTCGAAAATTTGTTCACGGGTTGAAGCATCCATGCCGCAGCCGGAATCGCTGATGGCGAGCATGACATAATCCCCGACCGTTGTGGCGTAATGATCCTCGATATATTGTTCGTCATGTCTGACCAGTCCGCTCTCGATGGTAAGAATGCCGCCATCTGGCATGGCGTCCTGGGCGTTGACCGCCAAGTTTAAAATGACCTGTTCGATTTGGCCGAGATCCGCCCGGATGGTCAGGGGCGCGGTTGACGGCACGAGCTCAAGCTTTATGTTTTCCCGGATGGTGTGCCGCAGCAGTTTTTTGATTCCCTTGATCACCTGATTCATGTCCAGCGTTTTGTATTCCAAGGTCTGCTTGCGGCTGAAGGCCAAGAGCTGACCGACTAAATTCTTGGCCCGTATTCCGCAGGTCAGAATTTCAGACACCATATCCCGTCGTGTGTCATTGGGAGCAAATTCGTCGATCAACATCTCGCCGTAGCCGAGAACCGGAGTCAGCAGATTGTTGAGATCGTGGGCCACGCCGCCGGCCAGGCGTCCGATGGATTCCACTTTCTGGACCTGACGATATTGCTCCTCTAAAAAGGCTTTTTCCTTTTCCGCCTGTTTGCGGCCGGTGATGTCTTGAACGGTTCCTCGGATCGCAATGAGTTTGCCGTCATCATCGTAAATCCCCTGAAAAGTTGAAAAGTAATATCCGGTGCCGCCGTCAGGAAAAAGAAACTTTTGTTCATACGATCCTTTTTCCCGGCTCTCGACCGCTTTGTGGATCAGCTCCTCGCCGCGCTGATGATCATCCGGCCAGGGAGATAAAGATAGAATCGAGTCAATCTGCGGTTTGAATTCCTTTGGATCGAGGTGAAAAATATGAAACACTTCCTCGGACCATTCGACTTCGCCGGTCTTGACATCCCAATACCAGTTCCCGATGTGCGCCATCCGCTGGGCTTCCAATAGCCCGGCTTCGCTCATCCTCAGGGCCGCTTCGATTTTTTTACGTTCCGTGATATCGGAAACGATCCCTTCAATGGCGATGGGCGCGCCATTCTTGTCGCGGACAAGCACGTTTTTCTGATAAATCCATCGAGTGTCGCCGGATTTGTGAATGATCTGGAACTCATAAAAAAGGGGCATGTCGCCGCTGAGCAGCTGAGGCCATTTTTGCTCGAAATATTCCTTCCAGCCAGGATGAATGATTTTTCGAATCAGCAGCGGCGACTGATAAAATTCTTCAGGGGCATATCCAAACACATCCGCTGATGCGGAATTGATATATTCATACCGGCCTTCAGGCAAGGACATGCGAAAGAGCACATCTTTGCTGTTCTCAATCAAATCTGTAAGCCGCCGGTTCTGCTCGCGCACCCGTTCCAATTCTAAGCCCAGGACTTCCTTGTTTCTTCCAATGATCTTCACGGGGCTTCCTCGGTTCTTTTTTGAAGCAAACTGGCGCCATGAGAACTGAGCGTTTGCTGCTTGGTCTGGAATGATCACTCAAAATAGCTTTCATTTATAGGCCGTGTTTCTATCTTTACCTGTCTATCTGATCGAACAAGTTATTCTACGGTTTTCTGAATTTTCTAAGATTCCATGCTGGTGAGTCAAGATATTTAGCTGGTTTGAACGCCAGGCGGCCGTATCATGACCATGCAACCGGGTTTTGATTCATCAGCGCCGTTCCGTAACAGTCGCAGGATGGATTAGACTCGCATTGATACGGCAATATTGAGATGAGCGCTCTGTCATCCAATGTCCTAAAGTCTATTTGACAGCGGGCGGTTCAGCCGCTTTAGTACGCGAGTTTGGTTGTGCGGCATAAGATTTTGCCCGGCATGGGCGATTCGCGATGGGCGATGCTCAATTCGCAAGACGGGAGACTTTATCGTGAAAATCGCAGTGATCGGCGGCGGGCCGACAGGCATGGCGGAGGCGATTTATCTGGCGCAGAAGGGCTGCCAGGTGACGCTCTATGAAAAGTCCGGTGAGCTCGGCGGGTTGGCCGGGTGGTTCAACATCGGCGGCAGCGACGTGGAGCGCTATTACCATTTCATCATGACCTGCGACAAGCATTACCTCGATCTGCTCGAGCTGGTCGGCGTGAAGGAGCAGATCAACTGGGTCGAAACCAAGACCTCGTTTTTCTATGAAAACGAGCTCCACCCGTTTTCCGAACCGATCGATATTCTGAAGTTTAAACCACTGAACCTGTATCAGCGTCTGCGGCTGGCCTGGACGCTGGGCTATATGACCAAGCTCGCCAAGAACTGGAAGCCGTTCGAGGACCGCATGGCGTGCGAATGGCTGCCGAAGGTTTCGACGCAGCGCGCGTGGGACGTGATCTGGAAGCCGATGCTCGACATGAAGTTCGGCGAGCACGCCAGCGAGATGAGCATGGCGTGGCTCTGGGCGCGCTGCAACATGGTCGGGCAATACCGGCCGGAGGGCAAGTCCGCCGAGTGCCGCGGATGGCTCAAGGGGAGCACGCGCACGTTCATCGAAGCCGCCGAACGCGTGATGGCCGAGCTCGGCGTCACGGTGCGCAAGGGCGTGAGCATCGAGCGGATCAGCGTGAAAGACGGCCGCGCCGAGGGCGTGGTGATCGACAACAAGCTGGCGCCGTTCGATCATATCGTCTACAGCGCGCCGAGTCCGTTCCTCAAGGGCATGATGCCCGAAGAGACGCAGCAGATGCCGTACTTCCAGCAGATCTACAGCCAGAAATGCTACGGCGCGACGTGCATGGTGCTGGCGCTGAAAAAACCGTTTAATCCTTACTTCTGGACGTACGTCAACGATCCGAGAGTGCCGTTCGTCGGCGTGATTAATTACAGCGACTTTACCGCCTGGGAGGGCCAGGAGGGGCGGCACGTGATTTACGTGCCGTGGTACTCCGAGACGAATGTGGATCCCTACACGCGCGACAGCGACGCGCTGATCAAGGACTGGGCGCAGGGGCTGAAGATCGTGCAGCCGGACTTCGACGAGTCGTGGATCATCGAGGGCGTCGTGGGCCGCGCGCCGTATGCTTCAATGATCTGCTCCGGGCGCTATTCCGAACGCCTTGTCCCGCTGCGCGGGCCAATCAAGGACTTCACCTTCGCCAACCTGAGCCAGATCTACCCGCAGGATCGCGGCATCAGCATCGGGATCAAGCTCAGCCGCTACGCCGTGAAGTCCGTGCTTGAAGACCGCGAGGTTGAAATGGACTTTTCTCCCAAAGTCAGCGCGGAGCCGGTTGATTTTTAAAACTGGCAAACAATACATCGCCGTGGGAAGTCAGGTTCAATTGGAATAGGCCATGACTCGCCTTCTTGGCTGCCATCATATAGCCTGTCACGCGTGATTTCTAAAATCGCTAATCTCCTTATGATCTTGCTGTGTCGCAAGATGGAAAGAGTGTGATATGCAGTTGCGCGCCTTTGGGAAACGAAGCGGACAGGAAGTCCTGCCCTTGAGCATCGGTGGAATGCGGTTGCCTCGGGACGTCGATCTTGCGGTGAGCATTGTGCGCGAGGCGATTGATCAGGGCTTGCGTTACATCGATACATCGCGCGGCTATGGCGAGTCGGAATGGGTCATCGGGCTGGCGCTGCAGGACGGCTATCGGGACAAAGTGATCCTGTCCAGCAAGTGGTCGCCATGGATCACGAAAATCTCCCAGTCGGACGATGCTTCGGCCGATTGCGTGCGCCGGCGGATCGACGAAACGATGAGGCGCTTGAACGTCGATTTTCTGGATTATTACCAGGTCTGGAACATCCATAACCGCGAGCTATACGATCAGGCTGTGGCCAGGGGCGGGATGGTGGAGGGCATCCTTAAGGCCAAGGACGAAGGGCTTGTCGGGCATCTCGGCTTCACCACGCACGATTCCGTGGAGAACCTTCTGACATACATCGAGGAAGTGGACTGGTGCGAGATTTTACTCACCAGCTACAACCTGCTGAACACGACGTATGATCCTGTGATTAAAGCCGCCCATGCCAAGGGCATCGGGACGGTGGTGATGAATCCGGTGGGCGGCGGCAAACTCGCGGAGCAAAGCCCCGTGCTGATGGACTTGGCGCAAAGGACCGGCGCCGTATCCGTGCCGGATCTGGCGGTGCGCTTCGTGCTTTCCAATCCGTGCATCGACACCATGCTGATCGGCATGACCAAAGCCTCCGACATTACGGACTCCATCGCCTCGGTAGAGCGCGGCGCCTTTTCCGCGAACCAGCTGGAGGCGATTGACTTATTTCTCAAGGACATCCGGGAACGCGCGGCGGTGTTTTGCACGTCCTGCAAGTACTGCATGCCTTGTCCGCATGGCGTGGATATTCCTGCCGTCATGTCCAGCATCGCCGACTTGCGGTTTTGGGGTTGGGCGGACCGGGCGCGATCCAATTATGAAAAGATCAAGGGCAAGGCGGATTTGTGCATTCAATGCGAGGCATGCCTCCCGCAATGCACGCAGCACTTGATGATCACCGAAGAAATGGCCTTTGCGGCGGACACTTTTGGAAAGTAACATTTCTTAATGGTTGTGATGGCGCGCTCAGGCAATTCACCCGGATTTCGCACCATCCCGGTGGCTCTGTGTATGTAAAGCGGTCACTCTTGCTTTTGCTCTTGATCTTTTAGACTTGCTACACGCTGTGTTTCGAGCAAGAGCATGAGCGAGAGCAAGAGCAAGAAAATTCGGATCGAAGGAGCGCATCATGCTTGACGATATCGTCATTGAGCTGATGACGCAGGACTTCATCCTCTGGCGCTGCCTGCATCGCGGTCCGCTTTCGCGCGACACGATCGACCAGTGGCCGCCGGACAGCCAGCTGCCCTTCGAGCGTTATCGCCGGCGCAACATTCCGCTGCTGGAAGAACTCACTCGCGTCTATGGATCGTGCGCCATCATCGCGCGCGCCGGCGAACAGCTCATCGGGCAGCTGCGTTTTTATCCCAAGGCTGTCCGGGAACTGAGCGGCGGCGATTATCTTTGCCTGCAGCAGGATTTTCCCTTCGGACCGGCTGATGATTTCGCTGAAACCGGCTTCCCGCCATTCTCGCAGATCAAAGACAAAACGCTCGTTGTGCATTGCCTGATGGCGGGCAGCGTCAATCAAAAAGGCAATCCTTATCAGCGCAAGGGCATCGGTTCGCGCATGGTGAAAACCTTGATTGAATGGGCCAGGGCGAACGGCTGGGAGCGCATCGAGGCGAACGCGTTCGAGGACATCCCGATCATCTACGCGATCACCGGCAGCGCCGGACAATCATTCTGGAAGAAGCTGGCTTTAACGTTGTTGATCGCCGTCCGCATCCGGAATTGCAAGGACTTGAGCATGGCGAGTTTATCGAAACGTTGATCGAACAAGCCCAAGCGATTGGCATCTCGCCGGAACGCGCAAAAGACAAAATCGTCATGCGGCTCGCACTTTAGCGTTTTTTGTATAAGATCAAAGCAGGAGCTTTGTCCGATGAAAAAAACATCCTATTGCGGCATGCGGAGATTGGCCTCGATCCGAAAAGAAAGACTCATGAGTTTGATTGCGATGTCAGGCGTGATCTTGTTTTTGGTCTGTATGATTTCATCATGCGGGTCTTCCGATTCGATGAAACCGTCCGGGAATGAACATGAATTTGGCCCGGAAAATCATGGACTCGTTATGGGATTGGAAATATCGCCGGAAAATGAAAATCAGTATCGCGTCAAGGTTCGGATCAAAAACATCGGCGAACGAGCTGTTTTGTTGATTGGAAAAAAAGATAAGGCTCGAACGCCGGAGCTGGAGCAATTTTTTATTTCAAACATTCGGTTTGACACATATCCGGAAGTTGGGTCGTTGCTATATCAAACCGCAGATATGCCGGAGTGGGAAGATGTTGAATATGAATTTAAGCCCGGAAAAGTCTTCGAAATTGAATGGATTCCCACCGAGGGGAGGCTGAAGCCTAAATGGGATTACGGTGATATCGGGGGTTTTCCAACCGAAGGCATGTATAGCATACATTCAACCATCAGTTTTGAAACAAAAGACGGCGGATGGATCTTGCTTCGAAGCAATGAGGAACTGGTCGAAGTTGGCGCAAGCAAGGAGATGCCGCAGCATTCGATGGCGAAAATTTTGGCGATTGATGAAGAAGCCCAGACAGCAAGGTTGAACATTGGAAGCAAGCACAAAGTGCATGTGAATGATGTTTATCAGCATGTCCGTTTAACTTTTTGTCATTGGGATTTTACTGTCATTGAAGTTCAGCCTGGCTACTCAATCACAAAAATGGAACTGATTACAAGATTACGCGATAACGATATGGATCAGGAATTGGTGCAAATGTTTGCTCCTCATGTTGGCATGCATATACGGCTGAAAGCGAAACGGTGAATAAATTATCAATATCATGTGAAATCGAATGTTTCGTTGAATGATTTATCGTTTTTCGTCATCTTCTTGTTCCTGCGCCCAGGCGGCGAGTTTTTCACGGAAGATTTTGGAGTTGTGGCGAACGTCCATGGGGAAGCCGTGGTGGAGGCGGATGCGGTAGAGTTCGCGCGCCAGCGGAGTTTGCTGGGCGAGCTGCCAGAGGTCGCCGGAAAGGGTGCGGCGCTCGATGGGATTGAGTTTGCGCGCCGGTTCGACGCAGAGCACCGGCCGCTGAAGGCCGTTGCGTTCTTCGCGGCCGTCGCGGATGCCGACCAACGCCGTGCGGCGAACGAGCGCGTGTTTGTTGAAAATCCGCTCGACCGGGATCGTGAACAGATCGCCGGACGCCGTTCGCACGCGATGCGATTTGCGTCCGCAATACCAGAGCCGCCCTTGCTCGTCGAAATAACCCACGTCGCCCATGCGATGGTAGAATCCGCCGTTCGTAGTTGGAATTTTGGCTTGCCGCGTCTTGTCCGGCTGGTCGAAGTACTCCGCCGAAGCGACTGGACTCTTCACCGCGATCTCGCCGATCTGGCCTTGCGATAGAACGAGCTCGTCGCTCCATGCGTCGATCGGCTCGTCCGTGATGCGGATGATGCGCACGCTGTCCGGGAACACCGGCCGGCCGACGCACACTCCCTTGCCTTGCTCCGTCAGCGCCGCGGTCTGTTCCAGAATCTCGCGGCTGCCGATCACGCTGACCGGCAGGCATTCCGTGGCGCCATACGGCGTGTGGATTTGCGCATCGCGCGGCAGCATGCGGCTTAAGGCCCGCAGCATCTGCGGTTCGGCGGGCGCGCCTGCGCTGATCACCCGGCGCAGCGTAGGCAGACGCTCGGTGTGCTGACCGTATCGCGCGAGTTTCGCCAGCAGCGCGGGCGAGGCGTACAGGTTCGTTGCGCCGCGCAGGTTCGCCGCGTTGATGATGCGGCTGGGATTCGCCTGCGCCGGGCGCGAGGCGTCCATGTCCGGGATGATCGCGCCCATGCCCAGCGCCGGTCCGAATAGCGCGAAGAGCGGAAACGTGGAGACGTCCTGCTCGCCCGGTTCGATGCCGAACATCATGCGCAGCGCCTCCACCTGCTCAGCGAAGATGGCGTGCGTGTACACCGCGCCCTTGGGCGAGCCGGTGCTGCCGCTGGTGAAGAGGATCGCCGCCGTCTCGTCCGGCTGCGGTTGATAAACCGGAAAGCCTTCCACCGGGATCGGCGTGCGTGCGCGCAAGGCTTCATAGGACTCGCCGCCCCAGAACAGGCGCGGCCCGACGGTGACATTGATTTCCACGGACGCCTCGGCCCAATGCAGCAGCACGCGGGCCGCATGCGCGCGAGTGATGCCGATGAACGCCTCAGGCCGTGCGCGGTCGAGGCAGTCCTTTAGCCCTTGTTTACCGATGCCGGGATCGATGAACACCGGCGCCGCGCCGATCTTCAACAGCGCAAAGGCCAGCGAGAAGAATTCCAGCCCGGGCCGCACCATCAGCGCTGTGCGCATGCCGGGCGTCACGCCGATGCCGGTCAGCGCAACGGCCATGCGGTTCGATTCCGCATTCAGCTCCGCGAAATTCCACGACTCAAACGCCGCCGCGCCATGCTGCACGGTCACGGCTGGCATCTCCGGAACCTCCGCCGCCATGCGCGGCAAGTGCGCGGATACGTTGGTATACTTTTGATAAGAATGATGCATCGAGTTATTTATTGACGACATCGGTGCGAGCAGCCATGTCATGCCACGTCAGTTTGTTTTTATTGAAAAAAATCCAGAATATGCCTAAGCCGCAGGGAAGAAAGGATAGGATTTTAACTAATGAGCGGACAATGGCTCGTGTAAAAGTCAGTCTTTCGCCATTTTGATCGACTACTTTTATTCCGATGAGGTGTTTTCCCAATGTTCCCTGCATCGGGCTAGGTTCCATAAACGTGCAATATATCACCCATATAATGAATGAAATATCCCGAACTCTATTGCGAAACAAATAAAAATCATGTCTCGCATTTGCATCACTTTTATTCTCTTGGTACACTCGGATGATTTCATCGAATCCCAGAAAGAAATATGCGACTAAAAATGACGCCAATACGATTGGGATAATATCGATGAGATAAGCAATGAGACGTTTTCCAAATCCTGCATTATCCATATTTAAAAATCCTCATGGGCTATGAAATAAAGTCTATTCCAGCGGATACTTGATAACCACTTCACTAGCTTATGTATATCCTTGTGATGAGTCTTTTGTGATACTGAACATTCCAACGCATCCAAACACGATCTTTCATCTCATAAAGCCCTCGATTAAATCCAGTGTTTCTTTTTGCGCGTCTTCGAGGATGTAGTGGCCGCAGTCTTCGAAGCAGTGTATCTGCGCCAGGGGGAAGGCGCACTCGAATTGTTTGAGGAAATGATGGTCGAACACGAAGTCGCGCATGCCCCAGCAGATCAGCATCGGTGTTGCGCGAAAGCGTTTTGTGACTTCGCGTTCCACTTCGCTGACTGTGTCGTAGCTCGGATCGCCGGGCCAGAGCGGGATGTCCTGCACGAAGCGCAGCACGGCGATGCGGTTGGCCCATGAATCGTACGGCAGCAGCAGTCCGCGCCGCGCCGTGGAGTCAAGCGGACGGCGCGTGACGCAATGCTTCACGGCGTAGCGGCAAAAGGCGTTGAAACCGCGAATCATCACGGCGCCCAGCGGCGTGCGGCTGAGGCGCAGCGTCCACGGCATCGGCTTTTCCGGCGGCTTGTGAAACGCCGAAGTGTTCAGGATCACGATGCGCTGGATGCGCTCCGGATGACGCGCGGCCCAGCCGAGTCCAATGGCGCCGCCCCAATCGTGCACGATCAGCGTCACGTTTTCCTTCACGCCGCAATGCTCCATCAGCGCGTCGAGGTCGCCGATGCGCCGCGCGAGGCGATAGTCATACTGGCCGTCGTCCGGCTTGTCGCTGAGGCCCATGCCGATGTGGTCCATGGCGATGCAGCGATGCGATCCGCGCAGCGCCTGAATCACGTTGCGATAATAAAACGACCACGTGGGATTGCCATGGACCATGACGACCGGATCGCCGGCGCCTTCGTCCACGTAATGCATGCGCAGTCCGTCGCGCTCGAACCAGCGCGGCTGAAAGGGAAAGGCTTCTTTCACGTCTTTGGGCAAAGTCGGATTCAATGTGCGGGACTGCTCCTGTCGTTAACATTCAGAGTTTAGAGTTCAGAATTCAGAATATAATGCTCGCTGTTGAACTCTGAATTCTGATTTCTTTCCGTCGGATCGGGAAAAACCTTGCGATGCGCTGCGGCCATCGCGGCGAAGGCGAAAGGCAGATAGAAAAATCCGCCCAGGCCGCAGGTGACGAATGAAACTGTAAAGAAAATCAACGCCAGCAGAACGAGCAGCGTGGTGATTTCCACAAGGTTCATCCAAGCCGCGCGGAGGCCGGTTTTCAAGGCCATTGTGAACGGAGGATTATATTCCGCGATCAATGGAAACACAAAGGCGAATCCGACATACACCGTCGCGGTGCAAAGCAGGATCCCGGCCTGCATGGCCAGACCAAACAAAACCAGCTCCGCGATCAAGCCGGCGTTGAGCGCCGTCGCTTCATTCATCAAGGCGCGAATGAGAAAGATGAAATGCGCCAGCGATAGCAGGATGAAGGGAACGCTGACGATGGCGAGCGTAATCCACAGCGCCAACGATGCGAGCAGCGCGCCCCAGATGCAGTCCACGCCGCGCACGAGGTGATCGATGACGATTTTTTCGCCGCGCATTTTGTCGAACAGCATGATGAAGATCGAACAGAGAAACGGGCCGATCAGGAGGCCCATGGTGGCGGCGTGCACGAAATAGATGCCGATCATGGCGATGAGGAACTGCATCCAGTATTGATCTTTGCCGAGCTCGAATCCGCGCTTGATGCAATCCAGCGGGCCGATTTCCACTTTGCATGGTTCGGGTAGAACGCCCTTGAATTCAATCGCCGCCATGCCGGAGTCTCCTCGCTCTCACCATTCGCAACCATACGGTCCTTTGGACTGCGCAAGCCATGCTTGCGCCTTTGCATCGCTGCATCCGCCGCGCAAAGGCGGCGGCATGGCCGCCGCACTCCAAGATGCACAAGTAGTATATCTCACCATTCGCAGCCGAGCATCACGCAGTTCAGGCCGCTGCCGATGCCGAGCAGGGCGGCCTTCGCGCCCGGCTCGAGTTCGCCGCGCTCATCCGCAATCGCCGCCGTGACCGGCAGCGCGACTGTGCCGGTGTTGCCCAGGAAGGGAAACGTGGGGAAGTCCTTTTCCGGATCGATGCCCAGCGAGTTCAGGATCGTCTGTTGATGCGCGGAGCCGACCTGATGGCAGATCGTGCGATCCACCATGTCCGCCGACCAGCCGAGTTCCTCGGTCAGGCGGCGCCAGGTTCGTACGCCCAGCGCCACGCCATGCTTGAGCACGGCCGAGGAGTCGGTGCTGGTGAACTGACGGAAAAGCGTGGTTTTGTGCGTCGGCGCGAAGCCCCACAGGCAAAGCTCGTTGTGCTCCGGCGCTGTGCAATTCACGCCGCCCAGGATGCGCCGGCGTTTGGCGGACTTGGGGAACGAGCCGTCGGTCAGCAGCACGGCCACGGCCGCCGAGCCGCCGGTCAGCGTGGCCAGTCCGCGCGTGAAGAACTCCACGCTGCCATTCTCCAGCATTTGCTCGATCATGATGTCGTTGATCTCGCGCGCTGTTTCGCAACTCACCACGAGTCCGGCGCGAATCTGGCCGAGTTCGATGCGGTTGGCGATATCGAGCATCGCGTTCACCGCGCCGAGGCAGGCGTTGCAGATGTCGTATACCGCGGCGTCGGGCGAAACGCCAATACCATCGGCCACAGCGCACGCCGTGGCCGGTTCCAGGTGTTCGCGATTCACTCCGCCATAGATCAGCGCGCCCAGTTCGGCGCCGCTGATGCCCGCCGTGTCGAGGGCTTGTTGCGCCGCCGCGATCGCGCCGGCGGAGAGGCGGAAGTTCGGCTCCCACCAGCGCCGTTCCACGATGCCGGTCATCGCCTCGATCTGTCCGGGTGGCAGGTGCAGCTTGTCATAAAGCGGTTTCAGCCGTTCTTCCAGTTCCTCGGTCGTCACCACGACCGGCGGCAGTTCATAGCCGAATGATTCGATGTAGACTTTTGAGTATTTCATGGCTTCCGTTCTAAATCGTTCTCGTTCTCGTCCTCGTTCTCGTTCTCGTTCTCGTTCTCGAAAAAATTTGTATTATCCCCCAACGTTGGGGAAACATTATACTCAGCTACTTCTTCTCCAACTTTCTCCGTAAACTGCATTAACTTCACCAGCATTTCCACGATCCGGCGCAGCATCTTTTTTCCGGCCAAACATTCTTCCCGGCTGATCGCCTGGCATGCGCCCAACACATCCAAAGTCGCGGCGCATTCCATCGCGCTGCCGCAAGCGATCTGCTGGAAACGACGCCGGTCTGGTGAAACATATTTCCCGTTTCCTTCTGCGATATTCAACGGAATGGATTGCGAAGCGCGAATGAGCTGATCTCGGGCGTTGCGATTTAATCCCTTCAGATTGCCGCATAATGCGTATGTCCATTGAACGAATTCCAGACTTAATCGATACACATCAAGTTTTTCATGATCGAACATAGGCATGATTGAAAGCCTGCATTATTATTATTTTCTGAAGATATTTTCTTTCTTAACGTGCTCGAATCGAGAACGAGAACGAGAACGATAATGAATCCGAGTGCCGTTGCGCTGAGTACGAGTACGATTCATAAACCCACCAAGCTTTATATCAACTTTAATGCGAAATTCCGCATTTGGTAAATCACGAGGTCGTCAACTTTGAGCAAGCCGTCGGCGCGGAGCAATCGTTTTTTGTCGTCGCGTTCGGTGATCACGGCGTCTACCGTGACGCGCTGGTTCGTGCGCAGGATCTGGCCGCGATAGGCCCACTCGTGGCGTTCGCCAAGTCCGGGCGATGCGAAAACGACCGCGCCCGGTTGATACTTGCCGCCCCAGCGTTTCCAGGCGGCGGCCTTGAGCAGTTGCAGGAACGATTCCAGTCCGAGCGAACCGGGCCAGACCGGGTCCTGATAGAAGTGCGCCTCGAAGAACCAGGCCTCGGGCTTGACGTCCGCCTCGCCGCGAATCCAGCCCAGGCCATGCGGTCCGCCATCCGGTGCGAAATGCGTGACGCGGTCGATCATGCGCAGCTTGCCGTCCGGGAACGGCGCGGATGAGGGATAGCCGAACGCGCGCACGGCTTTTGATTCGTCTGGAGACGGTTCGTAGAGTTTCGCTTCGCGCAGGCCGGTCTGCTGCGCCATGGCGCCGCGCGTGAAGAAGCCGAAGTTTGTGCCGCATTCGTAGATCAACCGCTCGCCGGCGAAAATCTGGAAGTCGAAGTTGTGGATCACCATGCCGCCGGTCTTGGCCACATTGGTGCATTTCACGCGCGTGGTCAGCGTTCCAGTTTCTGGCGTGACGGCCTCATGCTGCACGCCCCAGCCGCCCAGGTTGCGGTAATGCACTTCCTCGTTCGCGTGCAGCATCGCGCCCATGTACGCCGAATACCAGCCGCAGGTTTGCAGTCCGGCTTCGAGCAGCACGCTGTAGGGCATGCGCGGCTGACGCTCGGAGTCGAAATACCATGCATTCGCCGGAATGTCGTATTCGCCGATCACATCACCGCCGGACAGCATTTCAGTCGGAGGCGTGCTGACATGCGCGATGCGGCTGAGGAAGGAATACGGCGGACGCGGCAGACGCGGATTGAATTCGCGCGTATCGAGCGGCGCGAAATTTTCGCCGAACACCTCGCCCAGCGGCGCGCCTGTGGCGAAGGCGAGGATGTGATCCGTGTCATAGGTTTGTTGGTGTTGCTCCGTTTCGCCGAACGGATCGGTGTTGAGTTGCGATGTTTGATTCGCCCAAAGCGCTTCGAGCTCGTCGCGCGTGGTTCCGGTCAGGCGCACGGTCTGATTGATCATCAGCACGGCAGGCTTGCCGTCCACGTACATCATGGCTTCGGCGATGGCGTACGGTTCGCCGTCGTTGTAGCCGAGTTCTTTGAGCTCGACTTCGTAGAGCACCCTCTTCGTTTCCTGCGTCACCTGTCCGCGGCACTTCAAGCCGCTGGCCACGCCGGGGATCGGCTGCCAGGCCACGCGCTCCGCCTCGCCGACCCAGCCGTAGCGCATCAGCAGGATGCGCAGGGTGTGCATGCAGCATTCGTACATCAACGTGCCGGGCATGACCATGTCGTCGCTGAAGTGGCACGTGAGGAACCAGTCGTCGGGCTGCACATCCATCTCGGCGCGGATGACGCCCAGGCCGAAACGTCCGCCCATGGGATCGAGCTCCAGCACACGATCAACGAGCTTCATGCGCGGCTCCGTGGGCAGATGCGTCGGCGTGCTCAACGGCAAATCGGCGAAGGCCTCGCCGAAGCACGCCGCGTAATCGCCGCGCCGCAACGCATCGACCTGCGCCTCGTCGTATGCCTCCGCGCCGTCCAGCGGCGCCAGTTCGCGCCAATCCGCCGGGCGCTTGCCCGGAACCGGCGCCAGCTCGCTTTTCGTGCGCACGATTCCCTCGCCGGCGTCGAGCTCGCGCTGCGTGAAGAATCCCGCGCAGCCGTTGCGCATCTGCATCAGCGGCCGGCCGTTGCACGTGGCGTCGAACTGAAAGCGGAACAGCCAGGTGTCGTTATGGCGGAAGAAATGCTTGATCTGGATGTCGTAACGCAGCACCGATTCGGACTCGGGCAAGTCACCCTGAAACACGACTTCGGCGTCCAGCAGCCGGTAACAGGCGAGGCCGTTGGTTTTGAAGTCGATGCCCAGCCAGCCGCTCAGCACGAGGTCGGCCTGTCCGGCTTCGACGGAGATGCACACCGGCGCGCGGCCATGATCGAGATACCATGCGTCCGGGAAGACGTCGTGCTCGGTGACCATCCGGCCATGCGTCATGGAAAGTTTCTCGCCTTCGATGAGCATGATGCGATGGCAGAGCATCAGCGGATCGTCCGGCAACCGCACGCGCGTGGGGTGCGCGTCCACGGGCTCAAACTCCGTCCCATAGGCCTTGGCCAGCGAGCCGATGGCGAGTTCCATGCACATGTCGTAATCGAGCAGCGACTTTTCTTTCGCGTAGGATGGGCGGGCGGATTGGACAGGTTGAACTGGCTGGATATGTCCGGTCGGCGGCTTTGTCGTCTGTTGAAGTTCAGATCTTCCATCTGCTGTCTGTGGCACAGCCGCCCTCGGCTGTGCCTCATTGCGTCCGGCCGCCTCCATCAGCGCGAGCTGAAAGCGCAGGTTGTCTTCCATCGACGCATTGAGCGCGTTGGTGAATTGCAGGAACTGCTCGTGCGCTTGCTGCTGGGCGCGCTCCGCCGCTTCCACTTGATGCACCAGGCTGGACATGGACACGCCCAGCTCCGTGCGCGGCGGCGGCAGGATCGCTTCGGCTTCAAAAAATTCCGGCGCGGCGGCAGGCTTCAGCGCCTCTTCTTGCAAGCCGGCCGCTCGCATTTCAGCAAGCGGCCGTTCCGGCATTAACGGCTTTGTGTCGCCCGCGCTGTCCATACTGCCCGTGCTGTCCATGTCTGTCCGTGGCGCGAGCACGTCCTGGATCGACGGCGGATCAAACGGCTCTCCGCCGGCGATGACCGTGATGCGCCGTTCCGGGCGGCGCGGCGCGGGCTGGTGCTGCGACGCCAGCGTCTCCTGTCCATACAGCACACTCAGATCGACCTGCACTCGTTCGGCGATCAGCCGGCCGAGTACGCGCAGAATTCCCGACACCGGGTCCATGCCGGAGTAACACGCCGAACGCGCGGCGTGGGGCTTGTCGCTGAGGATCTCGCCGATCATGCGCGTGCAGCTGGAGCCAGGCCCCATTTCGATAAAGACGCGCACGCCGTCGTCATACGCGGCGTTGATCACTTTGGGGTAATCGATGCCTTTCGTCGCTTGCAGCAGGATCGCGTCAGCCGCGCTGTCGCGGCTGAGCGGATAATGCGTGCCCCATGCGCCGCTGTAAAAACGCACACCCTGCGGCGGCTGCGTGTCGAAGAGGTGCATCTCGCGATACGGCCCGGCCACTTCCTCGGCCACTTCGCAGTGCACCGCGCTGACGCCCTTGAGCGGATAAAACTCGCATTCGAGCTGCCGCACGAAGCGCTCCACGTCCGGCAGGTGTCCGCCGATCACGCACTCGCGGCCCGTGTTGGCGATGAGCTGAAAAACCTTCCAGTGATCCTTGCGCGCCGCGGCGAGCGAGGCCTGCACGGTCTTGGTCGGCAGGTCGATCACGCCCAAAGCCCAATCGACCGCCTTGCTCTTGGGCCATTTCCACGCCTTGCGCACGGCGTTGTATTCGCCGACGAGGTCGCTGGTGAACAGCGTCGATTCATTCATGCGTTGCAGCATCAGGTCGCGGCCGGTCCAGGCGCGCAAAGCGAACAGCCCGGCCGTTTCGCCAAGGCTGTATCCCACCACGGCCTTTGGACGCACGCCGAAGAGCTGCACCACGTCGCTGACGACTGTGCCGAGCGCGACCTGCCCGAAGATCGCCGCGCGGTGGTTTTTGTTGATCTCCTCCAGCGATTCCTCGGCCTCGCGCGGCGAGTTCCAGAACAGCTCGGGCTGAAACTGGCTGCGCAGGTAGGCGTTTTGTGTCTCCTGCGTGCGGAAAATCTCCGGCCACTGCACGGAGATCTCGCGGCCCATGTCGAGGTAGTGATTGCCGCTGCCGGGAAAAACGAACGCTGTCTGGCCCTTGGGTCCGAGCGGATCGGGCGAGTAAAACACCCGGTCGCGCACATGAGGATTGTCCGAGGGCGGCGTTTTGGAATTCAACGCCGATTCCGGGTTGCGCTCGATGGAAAGGCGCACAATGTCGATCTGGTCGAAGAGTTCGTTCGCATTGCGCGCCACGAGCGCCACAGCCAGCGTTTTATTCGGATCTTGCCGGTTTTCATGCCACCAGGCGCGAGCCAGCGTTTCCGCGTTGTCGTCCGGCCGATGCTCCACAAAGGCGCGCAGCCGTCCTAACGCCGCGGCCAGCGCATGAGCCGTGTTGGCCTCGACGCAAAACAAACCTTCGTCGCGCGCGCCAAGCGGCTGCAGGAGCTCGGGTTCGCGCAGATGCATGTCGGCCTTGGGAAACTCCGCGAGCGCCACGCAGGCGCAGTTGCCATCCACGCTGCGCCCCGTGACCATTGCGCGACGCGGTCCCTTGGCACGATTGTTCAGCCAGTATTGCGGCGCGGCGCCGGTGTTAAGCCGGTTCGCCGCGCTGGAAGAATCCAGCCGCGCCAAGCGGGCGTCGCGCGCAGGCGGCAGCATTTCCTGATACAGGCTCAGCGCCGCTTTGGCTGTCGAGGCCAATCCTGACACCGCGCCGGTCCGGCCGAAGTCCGCTTTGACGCATCCCAGCCGAACGCTGCTTAGTCCGGCGTCTTCGCTGGCCTGGCCGGCGTAGAGCTCGGCTAGCGCCTCGGTCTCCGCGCGATCGGTCTCCGGGTTCGCTTCGAAACCCGCCTCGTGCAGCATGATCGCGCGCGGTTCAATGTTCGCTTCATGCATCGCCGCGCGCGCCGCCGATAGATAGGCCTCGCGTCCCGGCGCGCCGAAATGTCCGCCGCCGCTGGCCGCGCCAAGCCCTTCGATCACGGCGTAGATCCGGTCGCCGTCGCGGCGGGCGTCGTCCAGGCGTTTCAGCGCAAGGCAGACCGCGCCTTCGCCCACGGGCGCGTCAGGTCGAGCGCCTGCGGCCAGCATCAAGCGCGCATCGCCGGCCAGATCGACCGCGCCCGCGAGGGCGAAGTCGGCCTCGTTCACGCGCAGCATGCGCACGGCTTTTTCCAGCGCCGCCAATCCGGCGCCGTCCTCGTTGCTCACGGTGTAGCTCGGCGAGCCGAAACGAAACTCGCGGGCGATGCGGCTGGCGGCGACGCTGGCCAGGGCGCCCATCGTGCGATTCGCCGTCAAGTGCGGCATGCAACTTTCGCGCAACGCCTCGATCCAGCGCCGCAGCTCATCCTCGCTGAGCCGCGCGCCGCTTTCCCGCGCCCACTCGCGCGCCTTGTTTTCCAGCAACCACCGCACATGAAAATTCGTCGTGTTCAGATCGAGCCCCACGCCGATGATCACGCCGCTGCGCACGTGCCGGTTGTCGTCGGCGCCGCGCTCGAATCCCGCGTCGCGCATCGCCGCCGCCGCCGTTTCCAGCATCAGCAGCTGCTGCGGCAGCATCTCCTCCAGTTCCTTCGGCGGGATGCGATACTGATCCAGCGGCACATCCAGCTCACCGATGCGCCAGCCCCTGAATTGCTCCGCGTTGAAGCCCAGCCGTTGAAACCATTCGCTGCGCTCCACACCGTTCCAGTGCTCCGGCAACGACGGCGGGCAGTCCTCGCCGCCGCCCAACGCGCGCTCCTGAAACGCGCGCAAGTTCCGCCAGGGACCGATTCGCGCCGCCATGCCGACAATCGCCACAGGCGAGGGCGGGAGCTCCCGTTCAGCCAGCGATGGAACCGCGGCTTTCGGTTGCGCATCGGCGGACTTGACGCGCGCGAACGATGCGCGAATCCCCTCATCCTTGCTTTGTTCCGCCAGCGCTTCGTCCCACTCCTGCAAGAGAATGTGCGCGTTGATCCCGCCGAAGCCGAACGCGCTGACCGCGGCGCGGCGCAGGCGTTCCGGCGCGCGGCGCTCCCACGGTTCAGACGATTGCAACACGCGAAACGGGCTGCGCTCCATGCCCAGCGACTGCGGCGGGCGTTCGAAGTTCGCCGTCGGCGGCAGCGTTTCGTGGCGCAGGGCCAGCAGCGTTTTCATCAACGCCGCGGAACCGGCCGCCGTCAGGCAGTGGCCGATGTTCGATTTCACCGAGCCGATCACGCATTGCCCGGGCTTGGCTTGCTCCGCTTCCCATAGCGCGCACAGGCTGCCAAACTCCACCGCGTCGCCGACGGGCGTGCCCGTGGCGTGACATTCGATCAGGTCCACGTCGGCCGGGCGCCATCCGGCTTGCTCATACGCCGCGCGCAAAGCGCGCAGCTGGCCTTCCTGAATCGGCGCGAGCAGACTGCCGCCGATGTCGTTGGAGAGGCCCGCGCCGTGCAGCGTGGCGTAAATCCGGTCGCCGTCGCGCAGCGCGTCGTCGAGCCGCTTGAGCACGAAAATTCCCGCGCCCTCGCCGACCACGAGACCGTCGCCTTTTTCATCAAACGGCGAGCACCGGCCATGCGGCGAAATCGCGCGGAGCTGCGAAAATCCCATCTGCGTGTAGAGGCTGTCCGGCCGGGAAAGCCCTCCGGCCAGCATGGCGTCCGCGCGGTTGGACTGCAATTCGTCCATCGACAGCTTGATCGCGTATAGCGAGGACGCGCACGCGGCGTCGAGCGCCATGCTTCCCGCGCCGAGACCCAGCGCATGAGCCAGCACTCCCGCGGGCAAACCGGCCACGCGGGCATGCAGGGGATGAAACGTTGCGGCGGCCGCATCGCGCCGTTCCATCTTCGCGATGCGCAGGGCCGCGCGCACGCGCTCTTCAAAGGTCCGGCCCAGCACGGCCCACGAGAGTTCCGAGGATTTCTCGCTGGGCAGGGCAATGTTGCCGATCACCACGCCCGTGCGGGCGCGATTCACGTCGCGCGTCACGGCGTCGCGCCAAGCCTGCACTCCCGCCGCCAGCAACAGGTGCGCCTGCGGATCCAAGGCGTCGAGCGTCTCCGCATCGAGCGCCAATCCGAACGAATCCAGCCGTTCCGGCGGCCGTTCGATGAAATGCGCCCGCCGCGAATACACCCGGTCCGCCGCGCCCGGCGTGGGATCGTAAGCCTGATCCAGCTCCAGCGCCCAGCGCCCGGCAGGCGGTTCCTGCGCCGTATTCTCGCCGCTCTCCACGATGCGCCACAGCGCCTCGGGATTCCCCGCGCGCGAGAAGACTCCGCCCATGCCCACGATTGCAATGACCGGCTTGTGGTTCATATCCTCTTTCCTGATTGGCCAATCGAGAGCTTGAGCCTAGTGCGGCGGATGAGGATGGGCAAGAGATTATTGGCTTGAAAGGATTGATAAACAGTTCATTTTTCACTCACGTCGCAGAAGCAATAAAGCGTGTCGCTTGTCCGGATATACAGGCATTGATTAGCGATGGCGATGCTGGACATGCAAGGCTGTCCTCCCAGCTTCGTCTTGCTGAGGATTTTAAAGGCTGGGCCAGCTTCGAGGACTGTGACTTCTCCCCTTAGATTGATGCAGTATATTTTTCCGTCGCCCCCTGTCGGGGACGCGTGGAAGAGGTTGTTGCCTACTTTGCCGCTCCATGCCGCTGCTCCTGTTTCCGTGTTCAATCGAGTCAATATGCCTTTTTGGTCATTCAGGATGTATATTCCGTCACGATAATACAATGGCGAAGGCGTATCGGGCGTATATTGAGCGTGCTCCCATTGGATGGAACTGTATGGCAATTCGCCAAGGCTGTCGCGGTCGAGCGCGAACAGGGCGCCGTAGCGTGGTTTCACGGCGATAATCCATTGATCGGTCAACACCGGCGTGGGAACCACGCGCCGCCGATGAACGGCGTCATTGAGCTTGTAATTCATGCGCAGTTTTTCCGCGCCAGTTTCCCAGTCATGCCCCGTGAGATAATTCGCTCCGATTGAAAAAACCAGAGCGCCGGAATCGGATTCCATCACAATCGGCGTGGCATAGGATTCCCTGTTTTCCACGCCATCCGCTTCGCTTTTCCGAACCTGGCGCCAGATGTTTTCGCCGTTGCGCCAATCGAGGCACAATATAAATGACGCCAAATTTTCAGTGCGATTGTACCCCAACTCCTTTTGAAAAAAGGAGATTTTATCATTTCTCAGCACGGCGAGATAGATTCTATTTTTATACAGTAGCGGGCTGGCGGAATAATAATGCTCAAGGCTGAGCGGTCCGTACTCCCGCTCTAAATCGCGCTCCCAGAGGATATCGCCCGCATGATCGCAGGCCAGGAGGAGTCCCGTGCCGAAGGCGAACAGCGCCTGATTTTGATCCGCCACTGCGGAGGGCGCCGCGATGCAGGAATAAGGAATGCTGTAGGTGCTCGAGGTCGGGCGATTCTTTTCCCAGAGAATTTCGCCGTTGGCGGCGTCGATGCAGAGCGCGATCAAGGCGTTTTTCGAGGAGTCTGTCGAAGTGAGGAATACGTGATTTCCTACGATGACCGGGGTGGATGCGCCCTCGCCGGGCAGCGGGACGCTCCAGCGCAAATTTCCACTGATGCTGAGAGTTGTGGGCAGATCGGTATCCTGGCTCGATCCGTTCAGGGACGGACCTCGCCATTGCGGCCAGTCGCCGGCAAATAGGTTTTGGCTCGGCGCCCACCATGCCGCAGAGAGCAAAAGGATCCAAATGGTCGTTCGATTGAATTTCAAATTATTTGTGCAACGGGGGCTGAATGAATTTTGTCGGTTGCTCAACGGCGTGCCCTTTGCTGTCTTATTGGTTGAATGCGCGGAAGAGCCAGGCGGGTCTTGATGCGTCCGGCTCGCTTTGATTGATCGCGCGGATGAAGCTGTATTGACCGAGCGATTCCCTGCGGCGCTTGCAGGATTTCCACACCTTCATGCTGTTGATGAGATGATTCGTGGCGTGCGGATGGACGTCGCTGGTGTACGCGCGGTCGATGCGGAAGCCCAGCTCGCCCAGCCAGCGGCGCAACTCGTCCAGCGTGTATTCGCGATTGTGGCGGCCGTATGGCCCGTAGCCGGAATACGGATCGTAGATGTTCTCCCCGGCGAGCATGCGCGCGACGTTCTCCAGCCGCGCCACGTTCGGCGTGGTCAGGATGAGCAGTCCGCCGGGCCGCAGGACGCGCTTGATCTCAAGCATCGCACGCAGCGGATCCGCCGTGAGGTGTTCCAGGATTTCGCAAAACAAAACGGCGTCGAATGCGTCATCGTCAAAGGGAAAGCGGTCCTGCTCGACATTGAAATTATAGTATCGGCGCTCGATGCGCCCGCCGTCCGCCGCCAGTTGATATTGACGGGCGACGCTTTCCGGCTCCGTGCCATAGTAATTCGCGAGGATCAGGCCGTACTGGCGGAATCGTTCCAGCAGCGTGGTCATGAAATAGGGATTGGCGCCGAGTTCCAGCAAGGCGCCGGTTTGAGCGGGAATCAGCTCCAGCGTATGCAGAAAGCGCAGGAACGACGCGTCCAGATAGCCGCGCATCACGCCCGGATCGACGCCCTCCAGTTGCACTTGCTCCAGCAGCTGACGCATCGAGTCGAGGCTTTGCCCCGGGGGCAACGGCGGCGGTATGCTTGTGCAGGGAAATAAGGCCGATTCTCCGCCCAGCAACTTGTTTTTCAGGCAGCGTTTCAATCCAGCCGGGAGGCGGGACTTGATGCTGTCCGGAATGCAGTATGCTAATTGCGTGAAACGCATGTTAATCATCTCGCTGAATTGCGACATGGATTAATGATCCGGCGATCATGTCGAATAATCGAACCTGTCTGAAAGAGCGTCGCACAACCCATCCGATCCGTGCAAGGCGCAAGCGGGATTTTTCTTATCGTCTTGCCATGCCGGTGATTGAAAGGCGTTGATTTCTATTGACGCAGGCGGATTACTATCTACATTGAATTAAATTGATATGGTTATAAATCCATCAAGTTGGAGCCGCATCATGAGATATTCAATGGTATGCTGGATCGTTGTTGGCATGATTGTTTTCGGCGCGGCAAGCGTTTCAAGCGCCGATGAGATGATCGAAGGAAAATCCAAGGATCTGTATTACTACGATAAATATATACAGGAAACACAGACCTTGATCGAGCAAAAAGATTTTGAAGGATTGGATCGGTTATTCAATGATTTGCTGGAGACTCGCGAGATATATACAAGCCGGAATTGGCATGCTTCAACAGTCTTTGGCAAATTGTCGGTATTTATAGATACTGAACCCAAACGCCGTAAAAGTCAGCAGTGGGTGCGCGAGTGGCGCGAAAAAAATCCGTCATCTGTTGCAGCGATTGTATTGGAAGGACTCGTGGAAATTAAGCTGGCATGGGACGCCCGCGGCGCAGGTGTGGCCAGCACTGTTAAAGAAGAAAGATGGCCGATATTTAAGGAGCATCTACGTAAAGCGGAGAGCCTGTTTAAAGAAGCGGAAACGCTCAATCCCGAATGTCCCATGATTTATGAGAACTGGATTACGGTAGGCATGGGTTTAGGATATTCCAAGGAGGAATTGGATCAAATTGTGCAAAAATGTTTTAAAATCCTTCCGCTTTATCCGATGGTGATGAACAAATACGCTTATGCGCTGGAGCCGAAATGGGGAGGGATGCCCGGCGATATCGCGCTGATGGCAGCGCGATACACTGCGCAATACAAGGACGCAGGAGGCGGTTTTCTCTACGCATATATCGCCACAAACCGGCTTACTGACACGAGCGAGCCGCATACAATACCGTTTCAGCGCAAATATGGGTTTTCCTGGGATCAATTGAAAAAAAGCTATCTTGAATGGGGGCTTTATAATAACGAACGTTATCAGGATCGCTATGGCTGCTACGATTTCTGCTGGCTCGCGTGCGAATATGGCGACCGCGAACAGGCGGCGGAAATTTTTAAAGTCCTGAAACGCAAACCCGGGGACGATAACTACCATGAATTCGGCGATGCCGGCGTCTTCGAGGAATGGAAGAAATGGGCGCTGGACGGCGGTCCCATACCCGATTTTAAATTGCACGAGGCTTGCTACCGGGGCGATCGTGCGAAGGTCAAACAATTGATCGAACAAGGTTACGACATCAACCGCCGAGATCGGAATAACCGCACTCCGTTTTGGGCCGCAGTCAGCGATGGATATTGGCAAATTACAGCCGACTTGGTGCGGGCGGGCGCCGATCTGAACCTTGATTATAATGGATTCATGCCATGTTATTACGGCTATCGATCCAGTGCGCTGATGCAAGCGTTGATCGATCGCGGAGAAGAACTGGATTTTTCGGCGCCCAGTCCGCAAGGATACACCTTTGGTTACATGTGTGTGATCAATGATAACATCGATTCATTGAAAATGTGGCTGGCTCATCCGAGCTGCGATGTCAACGTGCATAACGGAGATAAGGGCGAGCGATACACAGCGCTGCACGCGGCGGCAAATAAGAACAACGTGGCGGCGGTGAAACTGTTGTTGGATGCCGGCGCGGACATGACCGCATACGAGATCGATGGAGTATCACCGTTACACTTTGCAATCACCTCCAATAGCAACGACGCAGCGTTGCTCATGATTAATTACCCAAACGCTCCCCTGGATCATCAAAATCAGAGTCAATACACACCTTTGCATCTCGCGGCGATGCTTAGAAACGAAGATACTGTGGCGGCGTTGCTTGAGAAGGGCGCCAATCCCAATATAAAAAATATTCACAACCACACCCCATTCAGCCTTGCGGTTGATGAAAACGACGCCGGTATTGTGCGTTTATTCATCGAAAAATCCAAAAGTCCGGATCTGAATGTGGAAACCAACGAGCGCCTGACACCGTTGCATCATGCGGTTCTACATAAAAATGCAGAAATCGTCAAACTGCTGCTCGAAGCGGGGGCGGAGACAGAGGTGCATGATACGAAGGGGCGCACTCCGCTGGATATTGCCAAGGAAATGAACGACGTGAAGATCATCGCCCTGTTTAAGTGATATGCTTCTGGCGTGTACGGGTTGATGTTAGGGGTGCATTTCTCACCGCCCAACACGGTTCAGGTCGTCAGAAACTCTTGCTCATGCTCTTGCTCTTCAGGCCATGCGGCATACTGTTTTGTTGAGCAAGAGCGAGAGCAAGAGCAAGAAATGTAAAACCGGGATCAATTTGAGATGCGCCGGATGGCCCGGAAACCGGATTTGCCGCATTCCGGCGGAGGGGGTTCATTCTATCCTTGAATGAATGGATTCTTTCGATCCATACTCGTCGCAAATTGGCGCACGGGGTGACGCACAACGCATCCCGTGCGCGCGTTCCCTCAGGATGATCCCTGGAGCGGCATTGGCTCGATGCCTGGCTGGGATTGTGCGGTTTCATGTCGAAAATGAGCGTCAAAGGAGATTGACTCATGCAATGCACGAGTTGCAACTCGGGAACATTGCGCCCTAATTATCTGGATGCCGCGCTGCTTTGCCATACCTGCGACCATTGCGGCGGACATTGGCTTTATCTGGGCGATTACCTGCGCTGGCTGGAGCAGAATCGCGATTTTGACATCGTCAACGACACCAATACCCCGGTGCAGGCCGTGATGGACAATGTGGCCGAGGCGACTCCCGCCATGCTCTGCCCATATACCGGCGTGGTGATGCTGAAATACCGCATTTCGAAAGACCTGGAGCACCGGCTGGACTTGAGTCCGAGCATCAATGGCATCTGGCTGGCCAAAGGCAAATGGGAACTGCTGAAACGCGAAGGTCTGGCGGGGCGGTTGAATGAGATTTTCACCTCGACCTGGCAGCGCCAAATCAAGGAAGGCCGGACGCGCGACGTGATGGAGCAAAAATACATCGAGGAGTTCGGCGCGGAGCGCTACGCGCGCCTCAAGCAAATCCGGGCCTGGCTGGATGCGCAGAGCAACCGCCGCGCGATGCTGGCCTATCTGCTGGACGATGATCCGTTTTCGGTTTAATGGATTTTCCGCAACGGAATTCACAATATCGATTGATGCAACGCCGGGAGCCGATCAGGCCTTCCGGCGTTCGCCCATGTGACGGATGGGGATCATCATGAAAATGGACGCCAGAATCGTGGCGAGAGCCAGGCAAACCGTGGCCGGCATCGAGATGTGATTCAACAGGAAGTAGCCTAAAAAGGGCGCGAGGATGCCGCGCAGGCCGCAGAGGCAGGTGTGCACGGCCATGTACTTCGCTGTTTGCTCTTCAGGCGCGAACTTCGTCACCCAGAGCTGCCAGGCCACGGCGCCGCCGCCGAAGCCTGAGCCGAGAAACATCGCCCCAACCACCAGCGATAAAAATCCCGGCACAAGAAAGTAAATCGCGTGGCTGGCCAAAAAGCAGCAATTCAAAATCATGCGCAGATAGATGAAGTTGAAGCGGTCGAACAGCCGCGCCCACACCGGAATCATCACCAGCCGCGTGAGCTCCGTGACCACGATAATCACCAGCATCACGCGTTCCGGATTGAGCTGGATTCCGTAGCGGGCGTTCGTAATGAATTCGATGCGCTGAGGATTGAGCATCAAATTGGCGAAGCCGAAGACGAACCAGGCGAACAGCACGTAGCCGAAGGCGGGATTTTCCCAGACGACCTTGAAACTCAGGAAGGGATTGGCTTCGGCGCTGGGGCGGATGTTAGTGGACGGCAGCCGCAGAATCGCCGCTCCGGCCAGCAGGCCGAATCCGGCCAGCACGCAGTAAAGCAACCGGAAATGCTCCATTCCGGCATCGAGCCAGGCGCCGCCGAACTTGCCGGCCAACACGCTGGAGAGGGAAGAGAGCACGACCGTCAGTCCATAAACCTGCCCCCGGACGCTCGCGCGATAGTTGGCTTGATAGATGCCCGTCAGTAACGGCGAGGAGAGCGCGGCGCATGCGCCGCCGAGGGTGGCGCAGACGGCGAACGTCAGGCTTTGCATCGAGATCGCGCAGGCAGCCAGGGCCAGCGCGGTCAGGAAAAACGGCAAGGCGGCGGCGAAGGTGCTCTTGCGCAGCATTGGCGCCCAGGAGGTGTAGAACAGCGAGATAAGCAGGCCGATGGAGGCGGCGGAGGCGATCAGCGCCTTTTGCGTTTCGCTGGAATCGAAGTATTCAATGGCGATGAGCAGGGAAAAGGCCTGCGCGCTGCTGATGACCACGCCGAAGCTGAATCCGCGCAGCATGTCCCAGGGGAATGCACGGCGGCCGGCGGCGGACATTTCCCGCCAGAGATGAGGAAAGTATTGCGTTAACATGAATCAGGGCAGTGTTAGCCCATGTTCCGCAGTTTAAAGGATGTAGTTATTGATTTTGTTGGGCTTGTTTTTCCAAAACGGTGATTTTCTTCAC
>JAFGJS010000155.1 GCA_016928995.1 Candidatus Sumerlaeota bacterium
ACGCGCGTTCGTAAATGCGGCGGGCATAAGCGGGAAGGTCGCGCGTCTTACCCTGGGAGCTCTGCGCTCCTGCCTTGCGCTACCGCCTGCGATACAGCCAGAGAGTCGACAGGAACCGCCGGATACGGAACCGTATGTCCGGTGGTGTGGCTGCAAGGCTTCCCCCTACCCGATTCAACCAAGCAATTTTATTGCGCGACCTGAATGACGACCTTGCCGATGTGCTGTTGGCTTTGCAGATGCTCGTAAGCCTCGCGGGCTTGCTCGAAGGGAAAGACGCGGTCGATGCAGGGCTTGAGCCGGTTCGCTGCACATGCGCGGACGAATTTGCGCAGTTCCGCCGTGGATTCCATGAATATGCCGCGCACATTGACCTGATGCGAAAGCAAGTCACGCACATTCACTTCGCTGAGTTTGCCGTCCAGCACGCCGATGACGCACACGCGGCCTGCATAGTTGCAGGCGTTGATCGACCGTCCCAGCGATGCGCCGCCCGCAACCTCCACGATCAGGTCCGCCCCGGCGCCGCCGGTGATCTCGCGAACCGCCTCCGGCCACTGTGCGTCGCGATAGTCAATCACTGCGTCAACGCCGAAGCGTTCTTGTATCGCCGCCGCTTTCGCTTTGCTGCTGGTGCTGATGATGGTCCGGGCGCCGTGCAGCCGGGCCAGTTGCAGTCCGAAGATCGAAACACCGCCCGTGCCGTGCAGCAAAATCCACTCGCCTGCTTGCACGCGGCCATGCGTCACGACAGCCGCCCATGCGGTCAGTCCGGCGATGGTCAATGTGGACGCCTCGTCATTGCTCATGTGCTCCGGCGCCTTGACCAGCGCGTCGGCCGGATACACGATTCGCTCCGCCAGCACGCCGTCCACGCCGTTGCCGCCGACGAACGTGCGAATCCACTCCGGCCGCATCCGCCCATCCGGCCAGCAGCGGAACGGCGCATTGACCACGCGGACGCCCGGCTGAATCGACTCCACGCCCTCGCCGACCTCCTCCACGACGCCGCACATGTCCGACGCCGCCAGGATCGGCGGATTCTGTTCGCCGCCGTATCGCCCGTCCATGACCATCAGGTCGCGGTAATTCAGCGCCACGGACTTCACGCTCACCAGCGCCTCGCCGCGTCCGGGCCGTTCAGGTTCCGCGCGCTCCGTCATGATTAAACCGTTAAGGCCTTTACCATCCACTGAATAACAGCGCATGCCCATCTCCATGTTGTTTGATGCTGGATCTTATTCGTTTGATCCCGCCATTGCAACATCATGCTCGACGGCCGGTTCATTTAAGGCCGCTTGTCCCTTGCGAATCAGGTCGATGGCGGTGGCGAGCACGCGGGCGCCTTCCTGCGGCGCGTGGAATCCGGTGGAGTTCTCCGCTTCGGCGAAGTCGATCAGGAACTGCGCCTTGCGCTGATAATCGCGCGGCGCGGCGAGCGCATCATCCGTGGCGCCGGCTGCCATTGCGGCTTTGATGTCGTCGATCAGTTCCATCAATGCGTCCATCGCCAGATTGCGGATTTCAAAATGCGTGCGCTGAATCCGGTCCACGCGCGCCATGATCTCCGCTTCCGGAATGCGATGGCAGGTCTGGCAGGCGTTGGCGGCGTTCAGCATGGGGCTGCGGACATGGTGGTCGCTGATTTTCTGCGCGCCGACGCGCATGTATGGCATATGGCAATCGGCGCAAGCCACGCCGGAGCGCGCATGAACGCCCTGGCTCCAGAGTTCGAACTCCGGATGCTGCGTCTTCAACGCCGCAGCGCCTGTATCCGCGTGCGTCCAGTCCTTGAAGCCATATTCATCGTAGTAAGCCAGAATCTGATCGGCTTGCAAGCCCTTGCTCCAGGGATAGGTCAGGCGTTTTTCCTCTCCTTTGAAATAATATTCCGCATGGCACTGGCCGCAGACATAAGCGCGCAGCTCCTGACGCGTGGCTGTGGCGTTGACGTCATAATCGTCGATTCCTTCGGTGTTCTTCTTGACCACGGCGATGGCTTCGATGAACGCCGGCCGCGTCACGCGCAACTGCATCGTCGCGGGATCGTGGCAGTCGATGCAGGCCACGGGATGTTTGACCAGCTTGCGCGCTTCCATGTAAGGCATCTGGTTGATTTTGGTGAAACCGGCGAAGATGTCGCCGTCGCCGGCTTTTTTATACGCCACGTACATCGAGGCATGGCAGTTCAGGCACGTGCCCGGCTGCGGCTTGGTTTGACGGCTGGTGTAGGTCTGGTCGTCCAGCATATAGGCGTGGCCGCGTTCCTCGCGGAAGTCGATGGCGAAGGCGTATCCCGCCCACATCCGCTTGAGCCGGTTGTCTTCCTCGATTTTCGATTGCGAGACGATTGAGCGTGGATCGGCGTTGTCCGGCGTGCGCGGCAACGCCTCGCTGCCGCCGTATCGTGTGCGTTGCTGATCCACCGTTCGTTTGTAGCCGTCGTATTGCTGCGGAAAATTCTTGCCCCAGATTTCCGGATCTTCCGTGTCATCGTCCAGCTCCACCACGCGAAAGAAAGGCTGCCGCGCTTCCTGCTTTTTTTCGAAAATATCGATCAACAGCGCCGTCGCGCCAAAGGCCGCCGCCGCCGATATGATCGTTGTCAGGACGATGATCTTGAGCATTCCCGCCGCTTTTTTTGGTGAACTGTTCGTTTCTGACATCATGCGCGCCTCGGTATGGATTTGACGAAATTTATTCCAAGTGGCCTACGGACCAATGGCAATGCAGGCACTCCAGCGGCTGCGAGCCGGAATGACCGGGATCGATTTCCAGCGTAATGTCCTGGTGACATTTCCGGCAGCTGTCTTCCGCGACTTTGCGGTTGCCCTCTGTGATTTGAATCCGCTCGGGGAAATCGCCTGTGGTGAAAGCCCACGAGTGATGCCAGCCGTTTGACGCCTTGGTCATGTATTTCGGGATGAACGCATGCGGCGTGTGGCAATCATTGCAGGTCGCGACGGCGTGGTGGCTGGATTTGGCCCATCCGTCGAGATGGTTTTGCATCACATGGCAATTGGCGCAGGCCGTGGGATCGTCGGTCATGTAAGACGCGCCCTTGGCGTAGAAAAAAGTGAATCCGCCAACGCCCAGCGCCGATCCCAGCAGAACGCCGGTCAATAGTAAGCCGATGATATAAATGCGGCCTTTGGGCATATGCATCACACGCTTCAGGATGATGAAAAGTTTTTAACAAGGTTAATGAAAAGAAGGACGGCACGTCAAGTGAATATGATATGTGGATAATTTTATCCTTAATGCCGGATCTAATATGCTTATGCCCAGGATTGGGAATCAGGCGATTCGGAAGAAGGCGGCTCTGGCTGTGCTGGTTTTTTGGTGAAGTGTTCGCAGAGGACGGTGAGCAGGCCGTCGATGGAGTAGTCTTCGGGATGCTGCAGGATGTTTTTTACTCCAAGGAGTTCAAGCGCGTCCTTGGTTGAGGGGCCGATGACGGCGAAGAGGGTGTGTTGCGCGATTTGAGGGAAGCGCGAGGCTCCTGCAAAGTCGGCAAAGGCCATCGCGGCGCTGGAACTGGCGAATAACACGGCGTCGATCTCTCCGCGCAGCATCGCGTCCGTGACTTCGTTGAAGTTGTCCGGCCGATGCGCCCGCGTCTGGTACGCCACCACGCAATCGACATGCGCTCCGGCGTCGCGCAAAGCGTTTGGCAGGTCGTCCCGCGCGATGTCCGCGCAAGGAAACAGCACGCTGCGGCCACGGACGTCCGCGCCTTCGCAGATGCGCCGGGCCAATTCCGCCGAAGTCATTCGTTTTTCCGGCCGCACGTCCGTAGTAATTCCCCAGGCGGTCAACGAAGCGGCGGTCACGGCGCCCACCGCCGCGATTTTCACTCCGCCCAGCGCGCGCGAATCGAGGCCGTTTTCCCGCAGGCATTCCATGAAATTCTGCACGGCATGCACGCTGGTGAACGCGATCCAATCGTAATGCTCCAGACGCTGCACAGCTTCCTTTAAATAACGCGGTATGGTGGGCGGTATAATTTGAATCAGCGGGATCGGCAGGGGTTCGCAACCCAGTTCCAATAATCGTTCGGCCAGGGCGGCGTTTCCCGCCGGATCGCGCGTGATCGCCATGCGCCGTCCGAACAGCGGCCGCGTTTCGAACCAATTCAGGCGTTGGTGATATTGCGCGACGGGTCCGATCACCGCGAGGACCGGCGATCCGAGTCCGGCTTGCTCCGCGGCTGATGCGGCTTCATGCACCGTCGAGAGTAACGAACGTTGAGACGGTGAAACGGCGCGCGCAATCACGGCGGCCGGAGTTGCGGCGTCCAGCCCGCCTTCGATCAGCTGGCCGCAAATATCCCTCAGCCGGTCCAGTCTCAGTTCAATCGCCAGTGTTCCCTTGACGCGAGCCAGCGCCGGCCAGTCCAGTCCATCCGGCACGCCATCCTGCATACGCTCCGAGATAAACGTGACGCTTGCCGACAGCTTCCGCGCCGTCAATGGCACTCCCGCATACTCCGGCGCGGCCAGGCCCTCAATGACGCCCGGCACGACCTCAAACAGCACACCGGCCGACAACAGCGCCTCGCATTCTTCCGCGCCGCGGCCGAAGATGAAGGGATCTCCGTTCATCAATTGCACGACGACGCCGCCCGTGTGCGCCTTTTCGAGCAGCAGTTCGATGGGCTTGGGTTGCGGATTCATAGGATCCTGCGCCGGACCGCCCACGGCGATCCGTTCGCATTCGGGTCGCGTTAAGTTGAGCAAGGCGGGATTGGCCTGATAATCATAGAGCACTACGTCCGCTCGGCGCAGCAATTCAGCTCCGCGCGCCGTGATCAATCCCGGATCACCCGGCCCCGCCCCGACAAGAAAGACGTTTGGTTTGATTGGCATGGCAACTTTATCTTCACACAAAGGCACGGAGGCACAAAGAAGAATTTTAAAAAAATCGAAAACGCTTTTGCGCCTTTGTGCGTTGATGGTTTTTTTATGAACTTCTATGAATAAATAGCCTCACGCAGAGTCGCAGAGCGCGCGGAGATTGGATCATTATATGAACAGCGCATACGACTTTTCTCTGTGTTCTCTGTGCGCTCTGTGGTGAAGTTTTAGAGGTTCCCCTCGTTCAAATTCCGCAGAATGCGCTTGGCTCCGGCGCTTAGCAGTTCCTTGCCAAGGCTCTTGCCCAGGGCTTCCGGATCGCGCGGATCGCCTTCGATTCGCCGACGGATGCATTCGCCCGATTCGGGATGAGCGGCAAGTCCGTCGAGCGACAGCCGTCCTTTGACGATCCGACCCAATGCTCCCACGGGCATGTGGCATCCGCCGCCCAGCGCCGCCAGCATGGCTCGTTCGGCGCGCACGCAGCGCTCGGTGTTGATGTCGCTCAATCCGTGCCACAACACCTGATCTTCCTCGCGCGACACGATGGCCAGCGCGCCCTGCCCTGCCGCGGGCAGCATGATACGAAGCGGTAACACGCAGCGTAGATGTTCGCACATACCGAGCCGCTTGGCGCCTGCCGCGGCGAGGATGATCGCGTCGTACTCCCCTTCCGCCAATTTGCGCAGCCGCGTTTCAATGTTGCCTCGCAGCAATTTTAACTGCGCGTCCGGCCGCGCGCGACGCAGCTGCGCTTGACGCCGCAGGCTGCCGGTGCCGACTGTCGCTCCCTGCGGCAAATCCTTCAGACTCGCATATTTTGCCGAGAAAAAACCGTCATGCGGGGCCACGCGTTTTGGCGTGGCCGCCAGCGTCAGCCCCTGCGGCAGATCAACCGGCAGATCCTTCATGCTGTGCACAGCCAGCTCGATCTTGCCCGCGAGTTGCGCCTCGTCGATTTCCCTCGTGAACAGCCCCTTGCCGCCCATGCTTTGCAGCGATTTGTGGTATGATCCATCGCCGCTCGTTTTGATCACGCGTTCCTGAAAGGCGATTTCCGGGAAACGCTGCTGTAAAATTCCGATCACATGCCGCGTCTGCCAGAGCGCCAATTGGCTCCCGCGCGTTCCTACAATCACAGTTCTCCGCGCCGCCATGCGCCAGCCTCCTCTGCCCATGATGAAAAGCACATTTCAATGCTCCGTATGTTGATGATCAAGGGAATAATACGGATTTGCGAAATAAAATATTCGTTCGCGCGAATGATGCGAAAATCATCACTCAAAATTGAAATAACGCTGAAAAACCAAGCGGTATTTATGATTCGTGCGATGCCAGTAAAAGAACAGCAGCGCAGCGGCATACAGCGCGAGCGGCAAGAGTAAAACTTCGTCGTGAATGCGGATGATTGCATCGAGGTGATCATCATAAAGAAAGGAAAACAGAATCGGTGTTCCCGCTACCACTATCACATTCAACAATAGATTCCAGAATAGCCCGATCGAAGCAGGGTGGCGCTCAGTTTGCCTTCCAACTCCTCCATAAACATTGTCAACAAGCCATTGCGCATGATGAAGGGCACAAGCATCATTTCGATCCAGATGGTAAACATGATGCACCATCCGGCAAAAAACTCGTCGCGAGGGAAACCGGATTGCGTGGTCACGATTTCGATCATGCAATTCATGCAGGCGCAAAAAAGACTGATCCAAAACACTCGTCGCCATGGCGGAACGAGACACGGACGCAGAAAATTCTCGGCGGACCACAGCGTCAGGGCGATCTCCTCGCGCAAGGATTTTTCTGCGAGCTTGCGCATACGCGGCATCCAGCGAATCAACAACCACAGCGCAGCGACGGGAGGCAGAGAGAAAAGCCAAAGAATAAACCACATCTTCGGGGCGAACAATTGTGGCAGTAGGAGAATGTTGTGTTTAACGTTGCTTGGAAGCGCACAGGTCATGACCAGTAGGATCATGAGCGCGCCAAAGAGCAGGTCCCCCCTCCGCACATGATCATGGAATAAATCGCCGGGATTGGATTGATCCGATTTTATCATTGCCATTAAGCAGCTCCGCCATGGGCCGATAAGGAATGTAATGCGAGAATTATGGCAAATCAAACCGCAAGCAGGCAAAAGAAAAAGAACCGGGCTGCTCAGGGCCCGGTTCAGGACAAACATGACAGTTCTCCGAAGAGAACAAGCTGCCTAAATGCTTTTAAGAAAAGTTCGCGTCGCGCTTATGCCACGCAGGCCAGCGCAGGCCGGCGCAGTTTATGCAACGCCTTCTTTTCGATCCGCCTCACCCCCTCCTGGCTTAAGCCGACGTATTTGCTGGCGCGCCGCAGGCTGTGTTCGTGCCCGTTGGCGAAACCGAAACGCAAGCCGATGATCGTTTGCTCGCGAGCGTCCAGCGTCTCGCTCATCCATGCATTGACATGCCGCTGAATCTCCCGCACCTCGCAGAGCTCCCGCGGCGAGGGCTGGTCCTCGTCCGCCAGGGAGTCGAGCAGCGAACGATGATCTTCGTCGTACTCCTCGTCCAGCGAGCACCAGTTTTTACGCAGCTCCATCATCTGCCGCACCTGATCGCCGTTCAGATCGAAATGCTCGGCGATCTCGTGCTCCGGCGGTTCATAGCCTTCCAGTTTCTGATACTCCTGGATGAAATTGTTGATATGACCCAACAGGCGCGACTTGCGCACCGGCAGCCGCGTGATGCCGCGTTGACGGCGCAAGGCCATCTGAATCGCCTGGCGAATCCAGAACGCCGCGTACGTGGAAAAGCGATAGCCTTTTTCATGCTCGAACTTGTCGATCACATCCAGCAGCCCAATATTCCCTTCTTGAATCAGATCGCTCAGGGGCATCCCTTGCCCGGAAAATTGATTGGCGATCTTGACCACAAAGCGCAAATTACACCGGACAATCTCCTCGCGCGCGGTTTCGTCGCCCTCTTGCAGCCGGCGAAAGAGTTCCACTTCCTCTTCGCGGCTCAACACTGGCGCGCTGGAGATCTCCTTCATGTAAATTTCAAATGAGACGCTGGTCTGTTTCATGGGTGCACATCCTCAGAAGCATAGCATTGAATGGAATCTGCCTATCAATTATGCAAGGATCGCGCCGTATTGGCGCCAAACCGTTGATTTCAAATATTGCTTTGATATGATTGGGATTATGGTTATTCAGGTGTGATGGCGCACAGGGATTTTGTGCGGAATTTCGCACACTGCACTGTGAGATTCCCGCACAAATGCGGATTTCAGCACAGAATTTCTGTCGTGTTAGTGATAGGATAAATCAGTTATGATGTTGTGGACAGGATCGAGCCAGGCAAGGGCTTTGGATCCAAAAAAAAACCCCCGCGATCGGCAGGGGGGCGGATGATTTGTACTACATATATCCACGTGAACAAGTTCGTCTTAACCGTTAACAATAGGCGATATCGCCGGCTGGACCGGCGTTTTGGATGAGCATGAGTTTCAGCGTATTCTACAGCAGAGCAAGAATCAGAACGGGCGAAGGAACAGGAACTGCAGCAATCTCAATTGCGTCAGCGCATCACACCCCCTTGCGACCGATGCGGTCCGGACGCTGAATCGCGTCTGGAACACTTTCCAGAACATACAAATAAACGACAATCCACTTGACCGCGCATTCATAATCCCAACATCCATGCCAGCCGCCCATGAGGCGGACTTGCAACAACGTTTATAATTGTGGCATGGGACTGAGATGATGAGTCGCAACATTCAGCGATTGACCGGTAAACATAGCCTGAAATTCGATAGAAAAGTCAAGGAAAAAACACAATATATTGACAAAAAATAAAAATTTCGTCTATATATGACGTTTTCAACATCCTATAGTGATTTTTCCACAGCTTATCCATCCTTTCTTCACATACAATATGTTGATTTTACAAATCATAATTTGTACTTATTATGCTAAGCAAATAAATGGTTTTTTTCATCAATTGCAGCTCTGCGAGTGGATAACGCGTGAATTGAGCGTGCAGAGACGGCTCGATAATTCCATAAATCCCTGATATGCGCAGCTTTACCGGGTTGTGAAATTTGTGAAAAAGCCTCTCAATATCTTGTATTAAATTTCTTAAATTTCTATTGACATATACAACATGTTGCGCTTATGGTTTTTGTCGGCTTGTCGCAATGCGAACGATGTCTGGCATGCTTGACGTGATGTGTTTTTCTTCCATGAGGGTGTCCTGCACCGAGTACAACATTCACGTCTGATTGTACGACTGACAAGCCGCTTGTGGTTCCACTTTTTAACCTTGTTCTTCATCTCATCTTGTTCACGGAAAGGAAGGCGAATCATGGCTGTCAGCTCCCGCTCCTCGGACTCCGTTCAGTCCACATCAACTCCTGTTGATGGCGCTCACGAGAATGCTCCGGCACAAAGCAAGAAAACCAATGGAAATGGAAATGGTCATGGGACAATGAAACAGCAAGCTGGGTTGGAAATACCGCGCCGCTTCACTCAAGCTGGACAGGATCCTCTTGATCGGCTGAGCTATGTCAAACGGCGCTCCGTCATCAACAATCCCGACGGTTCGATTGTCTTCGAGATGAACGACGTGGAGGCGCCGGAAGATTGGTCGCAGCTGGCCGTGGACATCGCCGCCTCGAAATATTTCCGCAAGGCCGGCGTGCCGAATGAAATCGGGCGCGAAGGAGGTGTACGCGAGCTTGTGTTTCGCGTCGCGCACACCATCCGTGAATCGGGCGAAAAGCAAGGCGCTTATTTCGCTTCCGCGGAAGAGGCGCAGGTCTTCGAGGATGAGCTCGGCGCCCTGCTGATCAGCCAGCGCGCGGCGTTTAATTCGCCGGTCTGGTTCAACTGCGGCTTGTTTCATCAATACGGCATTCAAGGCTCGGGCGGCAACTTCGCCTGGGAGTTGGAAAACGGCGCTGATGTTTTCAAAGAGACGACCGACGCTTATTCCCGGCCGCAGTGCTCGGCGTGCTTCATCCAGTCCGTGGATGACGACTTGATGAGCATCTTCGATCTGATCAAACAGGAAGCGCGCGTTTTCAAGTACGGCTCCGGCACGGGCACGAACTTCAGCAAGATCCGCGGCCGTCAGGAGAAACTCAGCGGCGGCGGCACCTCCTCCGGTTTGATGAGTTTCCTCGAGGTCTTCGACCGCGGCGCCGGCGCCACCAAGTCCGGCGGCACCACCCGCCGCGCCGCGAAGATGGTCAGCCTGGACATGGACCATCCGGAAATTCGCGACTTCATCAACTGGAAGGTGCGCGAGGAGCAGAAAGCCAAGGTGCTCATCGCCTCGGGCATGGATCACGATTTCAACGGCGAGGCCTATCACACCGTCAGCGGCCAGAACTCGAATAACAGCGTCCGCATCCCGGACGAATTCATGCGGGCCGTGCAGAATGGCGAGGATTGGCAGACCACGCTGCGCACCACGGGCGAAATCTGCGAGACGCTTCCGGCCGCCGGGTTGATGCGGGAAATCTGCGAGTCGGCTTGGGCTTGCGCGGATCCCGGCGTGCAATACGACACCACGATCAATCGGTGGCACACCTGCCCGAACACGGACAAAATCCGCGCATCCAATCCGTGCTCGGAATATATGTTCCTTGACGATTCGGCGTGCAACCTGGCTTCGATCAACCTGGCCAAGTTCCTCAGCGAAGACGGCCACTTCGACGTCGAGGGCTATCAGCACGCTTGCCGCGTGATATTCATCGCGCAGGAAATTCTGGTGGACCTTTCCTCTTATCCGACGAAGAAGATCGCGATGAACAGCCATCGCTATCGTCCGCTGGGATTGGGTTACGCCAACCTGGGCACCTTGCTGATGCTGCTGGGCGTGCCTTACGACAGCGATGAGGGACGCGCGATCTGCGGCGCGCTGACCGCGATCATGCATGGCCGGGCGTTCCGCACTTCCGCCGAGCTCGCCGGGACCAAAGGGCCGTTCGATGGCTTCGCGCGCAATCGCGAGCCGATGCTCAAGGTGATCCGCATGCATCAGGCCAAGGTCGAGGAGATCGACGGCGAGGCTTGTCCTCCGTATTTGCTCGAAGCCGCGCGCGAGGAATGGGTCGCCGCCGTGGGGCTGGGCGAGAAGCACGGCTACCGCAACGCGCAGACCACCGTGCTGGCGCCCACTGGAACCATCGGGCTGCTGATGGATTGCGACACGACGGGCATCGAACCGGAATTCGCGCTGATTAAATTCAAAAAACTGGCGGGCGGCGGCTACTTCAAAATCGTCAACCGCTCCGTAACGGTCGCGCTGAAGCGCCTGGGTTACTCTAGCGAGGCGATCGAGGCGATCATTGACTACGTGCAGGGCACGATGCGTCTGGAGGGCGCCCCGCACATCAACCGCGAAACGCTCGCGGCCAAGGGTCTGCCGCGGGAGGCGCTGGATCGCATCGACGAGGCGCTGAGGGGCGCCTTTGAACTCGCCTTTGCCGTCAATCCGCATGTCGTGGGCGAAATGGCGATGGCCGCGCTGGGCGTCAAGGCCGAGGAGTATCGCAAACCGGGCTTCAACCTGCTGAAGCGGCTGGGGTTCACGGATGAGATGATCCGCGAGGCCAACGCGCACATCTGCGGCATGATGACGATCGAAGGGGCGCCGGGTTTGAAGGAAGAGCACCTGCCGATTTTCGATTGCGCCAATCGCAACGGCAAACTGGGCCAGCGTTTCATTGCGCCGATGGGCCATGTGCGTATGATGGCCGCCGCGCAGCCCTTCATCAGCGGCGCGATCTCCAAAACCGTCAACATCCCCAATGAGGCCACCGTGGAGGAGATCGAAGACATCTACTTCGAATCCTGGAAACTGGGGCTCAAGGCCATCGCGCTCTATCGCGACGGCAGCAAGGGCTGCCAGCCGCTGAACACCAAGTCCGACTCCAAGGAGGAGGAAAAGGGCGAGGGGAAAAAGGAGGCGCAGGCTCCGGCGCAGGCGCGTCCGCATCGCCGCCGCCTTCCCGCCAAGCGCCGCGGCTGGACTCAGGAGGCCCGGGTCAGCGGGCACAAGGTGTATCTGCGCACCGGCGAATACGAGGACGGCGATTTGGGCGAGATTTTTATCGACATGGCCAAGGAGGGCGCCGCGTTGCGCAGCCTGATCAACTGTTTCGCCATGTCTGTGTCGAAGGGTTTGCAATACGGCGTGCCGCTGCAGGAATTCGTCGAGACCTTCACCCATACTCGTTTCGAGCCGCAGGGCATCGTGCAGGGGCATCCGAATATCAAGATGGCTACGTCCGTGATCGACTATGTCTTCCGGCTGCTTGCGCTGGAGTACCTCGGCCGCACCGATCTCTGCCAGGTGAAGCCGCAGCAGGATGACGACGTGGCGATGCTCGCGCGCGCCGAGCAGGAGCTGAAGGATTCCGCGGCGATTCAGGATGAAACGCCGGTCGCGACTGGAAAGGGACATGCCGCGTTAAACTCGATGGACGCCGCGCAGGAATCGTTGATGGGCGACGCGCCGTTCTGCGACGTTTGCGGCCACGTTACAGTGCGCAACGGCACCTGCTACAAATGCACCAACTGCGGCAACTCGATGGGGTGCTCATAAGCGGCGCCAATTGGCATTGGAATACAAAACAGCGGGCGGCGATTCTTTCGCCGCCCGTTTTCCTTTGATCCTCAAAAAATGAACGCTAGACTGTACTGCATGATCAATCGATTTTCGTTGTAGGGTGGGCCTTGGCCCACCATCTTGTATTTATGCGAATTCGGCCGGAATGGTGGGCCAAGGCCCACCCAACGTATTTTGCGGAATAGTTAAAGGCGCTTTGATGCGGAATTGTTTGTTTATCGTTGCGATAGTATTCTGTTTGGCGGGGTGGCAGTTTAATGAATAATATACTGATCTGCAAAAAAAGCGCTGATTTCAAAAGGCATCGCAATCAGTACCGCGACTGTGAAGGAGCGGCCCGATGGTGCCGTCGCAACGCTTTACGGGCCGCTCTCTGACGGTCGCGGTACTTGTATTGAAAACTGCGATAATAATGCGGAACGGTCTAAATAAATTGCGCAATGCAAATTGACCTATTGTGAATTGACCTCGAAAGAAAAATATACAGGATCTTCAGACAAGAAAGGCTATTTATTAGGTCGGGGCGATTGTCATCAATCGTCCCGACCATAAATAACAAATTTTCATACGGAGGCATTGCGAATAAAGATTTCGGCAATGAATAAAAATGAAAATCGAATACACAAAAATCAGTATTAAGGATAGCGCAGATTTTTTGAATAAAATGGGCATCGATATCGTGACACATTGGGGGCGCTGTTTCGTGCAAATAAATAAGATTAACAGCCTTTTTCAATTTCATGAATTGTCACTCAAATATAATAAAAAAGATTCTGTAGCTGCGAAGAGAAACACGATGACTTTTTTTCTCTTTTTTGCCGGTACAATGTTTGAACTTCGAAATGCGCTAAAACCCTTGGAAAAATTCAATATTAGAGATCGCATTTCGAATACGAAGCTTTGGGATGATACCTTAGCGGATGTTGACCAAATATGTACAAATGAAACGTTAATGGCTATTCGTAATCGAGTAGCATTTCATCCACCTGATCCAAAAGTGATAAGGGCAAGTTTAGTACAATTATCTCGGCACAATAAGGAATGTAACATTTTAGAATTTAATACTGAATGTAATGGTGAAACATACTTACTACTTGGAGAAGAGCAAGTGTGGAGTGGATTAAAAAAGGATAAAAACTATCAACAACCTGTTACTGAAGATGATTTTGCGGAGCTATGCGAAAAGATTATTAGTGTAGAACAGTGGCTTAAATTAAGCGATAATATACAAGAAATATTCATAGATGCTTGTGAAAAAGCTGGCGTTCAATTCACAGAAATACACCAATGATTAAAAACAAATCGCTCCCAAAGCAACACCTCATCCTGCTCATCATCAACCTCGCGCTGATCATCGGTTTCGGCGCAAGGTTTGCTTTGCGCTTGAATTATGAGTTTCTGATTTACGTCGGAGTGATCATCGGTTTTCTGGGGCTGATCGCGGCGAGCATCCGCAAGGTCGATTACACCCCTGCCACGCTCACTGGCCTCACGGTCTGGTCCGCGCTGCATCTCGCCGGCGGCGGCGTGCCCATCGCCGGCGGACGACTCTACGACGTGATCCTCATCCCGCTCTCCAGCGCCTGGCCCATCTTCCGCTACGATCAGCTCGTCCACATCTGGGGCTTCGGCGCCAGCACGCTGCTCATGTGGTCGCTGCTGCAAGGCTCGCTCGCCGATCCCCGCCGCTATCCCCTCGCCCTGGGCATCGTGCTCGTCATGGCCGGACTCGGCGCCGGCGCGCTCAATGAAATCGTCGAATTTCTCGTCGCCTCCGCCGTGCCCGAGAGCGGAGTCGGCGGTTATCTCAACACCGCGCTCGATCTCTGCGCCGACCTCATCGGCGCGCTCCTCGCGCTGGTTTACATCCGCCTGCGCTACATCGCGCCCGGCGAACGCGACGCCTGAAAATCAATAATGAGTGAAACTGGAATTATTTGACGACATTCACCAGCGCAGCGGCTTCTTTGAAACGAATAATGAAATCCGGCGTCACCCTCTCCAGGCGCTCCACCGTAAGACCCACTTCCTCCATCGCCTCGATCTGCATGCTCAACGGCAAAGGATTTTCACCGACGCCGATGCCCGTCGAGTTGCTCATATTGTCCGCCAGGTGCACGATGATGGCTTCCACCCGGTCGCATTCCGTGAGCAACGGGTGGTGGTGATGCTGAATGACATTTTGCAGAAACTCCGGCAATTCCCACACGCGGATCAATTCCGCGCCGACATCCGCATGCGTGATGCCGAGCACATGCGCCTCCGCGCTGAAATAAGAATAGCTGTGCTCGCGCATATACTCACGGATGGTCGCGATGTAATTGCCCATGACTTTATCCAGGATGATTTTGCCGATATCATGCAACAGACCGACGGTAAAAAGCCGCTCGGTGTTGTTGATATGCAGCCGCTCGCCCAGCAGCTGCGAAGCCACGGCCACGGCCACGGAATGTTTCCATAATTCCCCGCGCTGCAACCGGTAATTTTCCTGCGCCGAACGAAAGTAATCCCCCGTGACCAGCGTCAGCATCAGGTTCGTCACGGTTTTCAAACCGAGCATGACCATCGCCTGCTCCACGGAATCAACCGCGCGCGAAGTCTTGTAATACGGCGAATTGGCCAAGTGAATCAATTTAATCGTGATCGCCTCGTCGAGCCGCATGATCCGGCTCACGTCGCGGACTGTGGAATTCGGATTCTCACAGGCTTCCAGCGCAAGTTCAACGACCTTCGGCATCGGAGGCAATTCCTTCAAGTAAGGCCGAATGTCATCGAGGGTTATTTGACGGATCTCATTCATATATTCTATGGGATTTGCATCAGGTCGCGGATAACGCTTCCGGGATGATCGCCCCGTTCCTTTCAATATCGCTTGCCGCACTTTTTCTATCGGCGCAATGCGCGCGAATCTTAAAAAAATCAAATACCTCTATCCGGCGCCTTTTTTGCATCTTTCTCCGATACAAGCATCACAAACGCAAAATTTTCCGCCGTCCATCGGACCGCGAGAGGAGCGATTTACATGCTGGCTGGAGTATTAAGCACCGTTTTTGACGGCGCATCCTTGATTTCAAAACTCTTCCATTTGGACGAGCTGACCGCCCATTTTACTGGGGATAACGAAGAAATCTCGCCTGAACAATTCCGCGAATTGATCGAACGGCTCGCCTCAAATTACTTAACCGTCCAATCCGTGCAAACGGATGCCGCCGAAGCAAGCGACGGGGAAAATTCTTCCGCCGAAACGACACCCACGGAGCTGCTGGGCGATGAAGATGATTTGGCCAATACCTTGGAGCCATTGCTGTTCCGCTATTTAGACGCTGATCAAAGCGGCAAATTGGAAGGGGAGGAAGTGGCGAAACTGCGCGACTTTCTGTCATATTTCAACCGGGAACTCCTGATACGCCAGGACGGAGAAACACCCGCGAATCCGCTGGAAACGCTGAACGAGCTCGTCGAGACCGCCAGCGAAACCACCGTTTGATGCGGATTCATTAACTGATGTTACGCACGCTTGTCACCTTGGACTGCGGCGGCCATGCCGCCGCCTTAAAAGATGGCAAAATTCCGCCGTATTACCGGCAAAACTCCGTTTGTTCAAGGCGCAGGCATGGC
>JAFGJS010000156.1 GCA_016928995.1 Candidatus Sumerlaeota bacterium
ACGCGCGTTCGTAAATGCGGCGGGCATAAGCGGGAAGGTCGCGCGTCTTACCCTGGGAGCTCTGCGCTCCTGCCTTGCGCTACCGCCGCTGAGAGGCGGCGGGATGGGAATGCAGAAGTCAGCCGACGCCATAGTCGTTGGCCTCACCATCCAACGAAGGGCCGAACCTGTCGCTGAAGGCCAGGACTGTTTTCTGCCGTGCTTGAGCAGATGCCCCGGATGGGGGCCTAAAGCCGGAAGTAGCGGACGGAATCCGTGAGGTAAGGCTGGGCGCTTAAAAGACGGCAGGCATTCAGTGCGATACAGCCGGAGACGACAGGAACCGCCGGATACGGAACCGTATGTCCGGTGGTGTGGGAGGGGGAGTTGCTGCAAGGCCTCCCCCTACCCGATTTTTGCGCGCCGTACAACCTGTAATGGTTCTCGAAAGTTATTGCGTGATTGCCTGGAACGTTGGCCTTGAATGCAAGACGAACGCTTCTGTTCGTCTGAAATTGGCGCGGAAAATGAAGGCGAACAAGAGTGTTCGCCCTACATGCATGACGTAATAACATTCGAGAAATGCTATATACTGATCCGCAAAATGAACGCTGTCTTCGATAGGCATCACAATCAGTGCCGCGACCGTTAGGGAGCGGCCCCGACGGCGCTGCGGCAATGCATTACGGGCCGCTCCCTAACGGTCGCGGCACTGAATTGAAAAAGGAATTCTGCGAATCAGTCTATGCAAACCGCGAGAAAAATCATCTGGAAACGTGCACGTAAGGCGGCGGCATGGCCGCCGCAGTCCAAGACACATCGCACTTGGTACGAAAATCAACGGATTAAAATCCGTATAATCCTGTTGATCCTGTCAAAATAAAAAAAAACGTAGCGCCGTCGTGTCGTTGTGGTTGTTTTTATGGTGTGATTAAAAATCCCGCGCGATCCATGCGCCGAGCTGCTCGATCATCAGCGTGCGTCCATTGTCCAACTCGACGATGATCACTTCGACGCGGCTGAATTGACGGTCAAACACCTCGGCCGGCGGAATGCCGTGGAACAGCAGCGCCTTGCGTCCGTCTTTCAGCCGGATCATGGGCGCACGTCGCTCCACATGCACCGGCACTTCACCCTCGCTGGCGACAAACAATCCCGCTTCCTGCAAACGCCGCAATAGCCCGTCCGGCGCATCCGATGCGGCCGCGTCACGAATAATGAAGCCCTCTGTGGTGTCATCGTCATCCGTCGAGTGCGCGGCGTCCTGCGCAGCGCCGCCGCCCTCATCGGACGCCAGGGCCGATTCAGACACTGCGACATGCGGCGACCCCGCCTCCTGCTCTTCAACTTGCTCCCATGCCGGGCCAAGTTCAGGGCCGCGTTTGGCGTGGTAGCCCTGCGCCGCCATGCTGTTCTCGAATTGCTTTTCCTCTTCCCGCTGCTTTTTCAGCTGCGCTGCAATCTTGACGATGAAAAACACCAGGCCGCCAAGGGGAAAGCATAACGCGAACGCCAGGCAGACCCATGAGGTCGTGTCGTATTTAAGTTCCTCTCCGCCGGGCGGCGCCGTTTGTTCCTTAGCATTTTCACGCTTGGAAGATTCTTGCGCGGTTTGCTTGGGCTGTTCGATGGCGTCTTTGATCGTTTCACTGCGGGGCGAATCATCTTGCGCGCGCAGCAACGGCGAGCCGATGCAAAGCAGCAACAGCAGAACCGGCCAGCCGCGCAGGACGCCGCGCGGAATCACTTCTGAAAGTAAAAAATGTAGATCATTGAAGCGAGCCATAAAATTACGTTCGCCACCATGGTTTTATCGCGCAGCACGGTCATTTCCGGCGCGCCGCCTTGATTCTGATGATAGACCGCGTGGAGATAGCGAAAGATGCCATAGACCACGAAGACCACGGTCCAGACAATGCCGTGGTGCCGGTCGTTGTTGATCGCATACAGCGCATAGGCCATGATCGTGCCCGTGGTCGTGATCGAAACGAGCTGATCGAGAAACGGCGTCGAGTACTCCTCGAGCACGGCGCGATGGTTGCGCGCGCCCTCCTGCAGCAATCCGATCTCATGGCGCCGCTTGCAGATCACGATGAACAGCGCCAGAAACCACACACACGTCAGAAACCAGGGCGTGGCTGGAACGGTCGGCTCATTCACCGCGGCGATGCCGGCGTACGCACGCAGCACGAAGCCGAACGAGAGGATCATGATGTCAATAATCGCCACGTGCTTCAAGCCCAGCGTATAGCTGACCGTCATGATCAGGTAAACCACGCCGCAGAGGCCGAACTCGAAGGAAATCAGGAAAGACCAGGCCAGACCGATGGTTCCGGCGATCAAAGCGCCAATCTGCGCCACGGGCATCTTCAACGCGCCGGACGCCAGCGGGCGATTTTTTTTCTCCGGATGCTGCCGGTCCTGCTCCACGTCCCGGATGTCGTTAAACAAATAAATTGAACCGGAAAGCAGGCAGAAAGAGACGAAGGCCTGCACAACGCGGCTGAGCAGCGTGATGTCGGTCAACTTTTCCGCAAAGATCAACCCTGCGAAGAGCAGAACATTTTTCAACCATTGGCGGGGACGCAATCCCAGAAATAGCCGCCATACCTGACCCATGAAGCCGTCCGATCCTAAACGTATTGATCGCAATGCCACAAAGCGTTGTATCAGCATTCAGGAAGAGCGCGGAGAAAATCAATAAAAAACTGGACGTGGAACAAGTGTTTGAGACATAGTTATACAAAGTGTGCGAAAGTGTTTAGTGGCGGAACTTGAGACTTGAACTGACCATGACGTGCTGAGCACCGACCTCTTTCCCGGGAGCCTCGTCCGATGATCGGCCTTTCCCGCAGACAAAGCGACACCTTGCGCGAGATTTTTTTATTCAACGAGAACAACGGATATTTTCCTTCCGTGCGCGATTTATGCAGCGCGATGAAAATCGCCTCCACCAACACCATCCAGACGCACCTGAAGGGCCTGGAGCGCAAGGAATATCTGGAGCGGCATGGCAGCGGCGCGCGGGCCTTGCGCCTGACGCAGAAGGCGTGGGATGAACGGGAAAAACTCCTCGGCCGCAGGGGGATCAAAGCGGTCCGGGGCGCCGTGCAAGTCACGGGCGGAGTTCCGCTCTTCGACACCGCGCCCGCTGGCACATTCGCCGAGGCCTTCGAACGCTCCGAGGGCTACATTCAACTCGGCGACCTGCTGCCGATCAATGACGCGACGTACGCCCTGGCGGCGCACGGCGACAGCATGGTGAACAAAGGCATCCACGATGGCGACACGCTGATCGTGCGGCATCAAACCATTGCGGAATCGGGCGATGTGATCGTGGCGCTGCTCAATGGCGAGCCGATCGTGCGCTCATACATCCAACGCGTGGACGGCGTCACGCTCCAGCCAGCGAACGACTTCATGGAACCAGCGCGCATCTCGCTCGATCACGAAGGCCTGCAAATCTGCGGCAAAGTTGTCGGCGTGATCCACGGGCTGTAAATCTGCCGTATCATATCATTTCCAATTTGTTCTGGGATGGATGTGAATTGGGGAGGGCTGCCTCAACCCTGAATCGAATTTGATTTCGATCCCGATTTCGATTTCGATAGGGATGATATGTGGGAGGGGCTGTCCTCAGCACCGAATGTTCGCGACCGGGACGGTCGCTCCCACGTCCATCCAACCCTTGATTGCCAACTGCCGCTGGCGTCCCTTGGAGTGCGCAGGCCATGCCTGCGCCTTGATCCACGGAAGAGCTGCTCAAAGGCTACACTCTGGGAACTCCCTCAAGGCGTCAGGCGTGATTTTCACGATAGAAAAGCCGCCCATTTTTGCACATTTGAATTTGGAATTTGTTTCGGATTTCGGACTTAGAATTTCGAATTTTTCACCACGGCATCCAGAATCGTCGCCGCGAGCGCGCGTTTATCAAGGCGGGGGAGATCCTGTTTTTCGCCATTGGCGAAGATAAGCATGGCCTGATTTTCGTCGCGGCCGAAAACGCCGCCGGCCTGGCCGACGTCGTTGGCCACGATTAAATCGAAGTGCTTTTCGGCCAGTTTTTTCCGCGCGCATTCCTCCACGTCGTGGGTCTCGGCGGCAAAGCCGACCAAAAACGGACGGCGCTCGCGTCCAACGGCGCGCTCGCCGATTGTACGGGCGATGTCCACGGTTTTGCGCAATGAAAGGCTCAGCGCATCCGAATCTTTTTTGATCTTACGCTCGCTGCGGCTCTCCGGCGTGTAATCGCCCACGGCCGCGCTGAAGATAATCACGTCCTGCTCTTCCCATGCCTCTTCCACGGCGCGAAGCATCTGCTCCGCCGTTTCCACATCCACGCGCCGGATGGCGTCCGAACAGTTCAGCGTTGTCGGTCCGGCGGCCAGCGTGACTTGCGCGCCGCGCGTCAATGCCTCCTCGGCCACCGCAAAGCCCATCTTGCCCGATGATGGATTGGAGATGAAACGGACGGGATCGATATACTCGCGCGTCGGTCCGGCGGTGATCAGCACCTTGCGTCCGCTCAATGGACCGGGCGCGCACAAGATGCCTTCCGCCGCGTCCGCGATCGCTTCCGGTTCGGCCATGCGCCCCTCGCCCTGTTCGCCACAGGCCGTGTCGCCGGCGGCCGGCCCCACGTTGCGCACGCCGCGCTCCAGCAGAATGCGCATGTTTTCCTGAACCGCCGGATTCGCCCACATCGTCGGATTCATCGCCGGCGCCAGCAACGCCGGACGATCCCAGGCCAGGTAGAGCGTGCTGAGCGCGTCGTCAGCGACGCCCTGAGCGAACTTGCCGATGATGTTCGCCGTGGCCGGCGCCACGATCAGCAATTCGCCCCAACGCGCATAGCTGATATGGTCCATGGACCACGGCTCGTTTTGCGTGAAGACGGAAGTATAGACAGGATGCTGCGTCAACGTGGCAAATGTCAGCGGCTGAACCAGACGCGTCGCGTTTTCCGTCATGACCACGCGAACCTGCGCGCCCCGGCGCGCCAATTCACGGCAAAGCACGGCGGATTTATAGGCGGCGATTCCGCCGGAAATTCCGAGCACAATGCGGCGTTGATGTAATTTCCGATCCGTCATTTCAGCTGTCATCCTTCCGCCATGCATCATTTCAACATCTCCGGACAAAGGCAAATAAATTTCGCATCGATCAATTTGACGTTGAATTGCATTCCATTCCATGCGATTCTATCGTAAGAAAGACTGTACCGCAATCATTTGCGCTCGAAAGAGCCGGCATTGGATTCTAGTGACTATGGCTGTGATTGTACAACCAGGAGAGATTGTCATCGGCATCGACCTCGGCACCACTTACTCAGTGGTCTCGCTTGTGGAAAACGAAGAGCCGTTGGTGATTAAAAACGCCGAAGGCAAGAGCAAAACGCCCTCTGTCGTGGCGTTTACGGACGAAGACCATGCCCTGGTGGGAGAGGTGGCGTTGCGGCAAATGGCGACGAACCCGCGCCGTTCGATCAGCTCGGTCAAGCGCCTGATCGGCCGCAACTATTCCGACATCCAAGACCGGGAGATGTTCACCTATGAATTGATGCCGGATGAAAACGACGAGATTTTAATCCGCATCGACGACCTGGGATATTCTCCGCAGCAGATTTCCTCGCTGATCCTGATCAAACTCAAGGAAGCCGCCGAAGAGCATTGGGGCGGCGAGATCACCAAAGCGATCATCACCGTTCCGGCGTACTTCAACGACCGTCAGCGGCAGGCCACGATCGAAGCCGGCCAGATGGCGGGACTGGATGTGCTGCGCCTTGTGAACGAACCCACCGCCGCGGCAGTGGCATATGGCCTGGGGCGCAGTTTCGAGGGTGTTGTGGCGGTCTATGATTTCGGCGGCGGCACGTTCGATATCTCGATTCTCGAAATCATCGAAAACAGCTTCGAGGTGCTCGCAACCCACGGCGACACGTTCCTGGGCGGCGACGACATCGATATGCGCATCATGCGCGGCGTGGCGGAAAAATTCAAAGCGCAGCACGGCATCGACCTGCTGCAAGACCCCATGAGTTTCCGGCGGCTGAAAGAACAGGCCGAACAGGCGAAATGTTATTTATCATCCGCGCAGGAGGCCGTGATCTCGCTGCCGTTCGTGGTGCAGACGGAAAGCGGCCCGCTCCATCTGGAAGAAACGATCACGCGCAATGACTTCGAGGACATGATCGAAGACCTGGTGAAGCGGACGCTGGAATGCTGCCGCGAGACCATCGACAGCATCGGGCTCAAGCGCCGCAACATCAAACGCGTGATTCTGGTCGGCGGCTCCACGCGCATCCCGATGGTTCAGGAGATGGTGGCGGAGTTCTTCAACCAGGAGCCGTTCAAGGGCGTGAACCCGGACGAAATCGTGGCGATGGGCGCGGCGACGCAAGGCGCGGTGCTGGCCGGAGGGCTGGATGAAGTCGTGCTGATGGAAGTCACGCCGCACTCGCTGGGCATCGAAGTGAAGAACAACCGGGTGAGCCGCGTGATCGAAAAAAACAGCACGATCCCGCTCAAGGCCGCGAAGACCTTCACGACCACCGAAGACTTTCAGGAATTCGTCAACATCCACGTGCTGCAGGGCGAAGATCCTGAGGCGTCCAACAATCTGTCGCTGGGCAAATTCACCTTGATGGATATCGAACCCGTGAAAGCCGGCGAGCCGCGCATTGAAGTCGCGTTCTTCATCAACTCGGACGGCGTGGTGGAAATCAGCGCTCGCAACATGCTGGACGAATCCGCCGAACCGATCACTGTGCGCCATTCTTTCCTCAGCGGCGCCGAGCGGGAGGAAATGCGCCATAAGCGCCACACCCGGCGCCACGTCGCGCCTCCTGGGCGGCGGGCGGACGACTCATCCGTCGTGCGTCATATCAAGGAAGACGCCGCATTACAGCCGAAGCATCTGTCCGAAGAAGAACTGAAAAAAGAAGAGGAAAAGCACGTCGCGGAAAAGAAAGCGCCGGCATCGAAAGAGCTCGATTCCGCCGAGGTTGTGATCCCGCGGAATCTTGAGCCGCCGCAGGAGATGACGGAAACGAATGTCCGCTTAAAAAAGGCCGCCGTCCCCGCCAGCGAAGATGAACCTTCGCAGACCGGCGCAAACCACACCGTCACCGTCGGCCAAAGCCTGGATTACGCGGCGATGATGCTGGATGATTCGGATCAGCCCGGACGGCGCCGATATGACACTCCATTCAAGGACAAACAGGCCCAACCCTCTCTCGCCGCGGCACAGCGTCCAGAAACAGCCGGACCAAACGACGACACGGTTCAACCGGACCGCTTGATGCCCGCGGACACTCCGGAAGAGCCGGACGATGAAGACGATGTGACGGATCCATGGCAGCAGGCGCTGCATCATGTCAAACACGACGATCGCGATGCGCATGTTCAATCTCCCGCGCCGGATGGGACCGGCGTCCACAGCTCGCCGCAGCTGCTGGATTCATTGCCCCCGCCCGATCAGATCGATTGGCCCGCGGAGCTGCAAGCGCTTGAGCCGGAACTTTCCCCGGAGACGCTTGCCGCTTGCGAATGCCTGACACACGCCTCGGATCCGACTCATGACGAGCGTGAAGCGCTCCGCAAGTGCGAGAGCGAACTCGAGAAAATCGCGTTTGACCATCCAGAGTCCTTTCTCGCCGCGGAAGCCGTAATGCGCGCAAAAATGGCCCTGGGCAATCCGCATCCCGCGCTGATCCAAATCGAGCAATACATGCGCGCGAATCCCGGCCGCCTGCTCGAAGCGCAACGGTTGTTCCGCCAGCTGCTCAAGGCCCATCCGCATCACGCGCCCGCGATGAAGCAATACGGACGGCTTTACATCCAGCTCAACAATGAAGAGCGCGGATTGCATTACCTGGAAAAAGCCTTGGAGCACGAAACCTCGGACATGGCCTTGATCGAGGAATTGATCGAGCAATACCAGCGGCAGCTCAACGAGCAAACCGATCCCGTGGTGCAGTTCAAACTCGTCAAGCTGCACCTGAAGCGCGGCAACATCGACGAAACCATTTCGATCCTGCAGCAGCTCACCAACAACGAACGCTATCAGCAAAAAGCGACCAAGATTCTGGGCTTTTGCTTCTGGCAGAAAAACATGTACTACCTGGCCTGGCAGAAATTCAAGAACCTGCCGGTGACCAATGAAGTCAAGGACATCCTCTACCGCCTGGCGTCGGACATGGAAACGGCGGATCAACTGACGAACGCGCGCTACTCGCTGGAACGCATCTTGGAATTCGACTACGCCTTCCGCGACACGCAGAAGCGCCTGGAGCAGATCAGCCAGCGCATCCGCAAACAGCAGCAAAGCCTCGTCCTGGCCGCCGCGAAGGAAGAGCACAGCGTGCTGAAGGACTCGCGCTTCGTCGTGCTCGAAGAAATCAACCGCGGCTCCATGGGCATCATCTATCGCGCGAAGGACCGCGTGCTCGACGAAATCGTGGCCTTGAAAGTGCTCAACGATTACCTCTGCCAGGATCCGCAAGCCATCGAGCGCTTCAAACGCGAAGCCCGCGCGGCCAAACGCTTGAGCCATCCCAACATCGTGCGCATCCATGACATGTACGACAGCACCGGCAAATTTTTTCTCTCCATGGAATACATCGAAGGTCGCGACATCAAGGCGATCCTGCGCGAAAAAGAACGCTACACCTGGAAAGAGCTGGCGCCGATCTGCCTGCAAATCTGCGACGCCCTTAAATACGCGCATAAGCTCAGCGTTGTGCATCGCGACGTAAAACCGGCCAATATCATGGTCACCTCCGCCGATGAAGTGAAAGTGACCGATTTCGGCATCGCCAAACTGCTGCGCACCGAAGACGCGACGAAATCGCAATCGATGATCATGGGGACGCCGCTGTATATGTCGCCGGAGCAGGTGGAAGGGCTGAGCATCGACGCCCGCTCCGACATCTATTCACTCGGCGTCATGCTCTACGAACTGCTGTCCGGCGCGCCTCCCTACATTGAGGGAAACATCGAATATCAGCACGTGCACGCGGAAATTCCGCCCCTTCCAGGCGATATTGATCGCATTGTCACGGAAATCGTTTACAAATGCATGGCGAAAAAACCGGCGGATCGTTTCCAATCCATCTCGGAACTGATCCAGGAGATCAACAACAACGCCTCGGATGTATAACGGGTGCATGCCGGAATTCTGTCAACAAACCCGTCTCCTTGTTGTAGATTTTCCTCGGCTCTGTCCCAATACTCTTTTTTCCGAAGGGACCGAACAATGAGCGTTCCCGTTCCTGCCGCCGCTCTGGCGGCTCTGCTCCCTCTGTTTGCTCATTTGGTGGAACTTTTCAACCAGGTCGCGGCGTTGCCGGACGCTCGCGGCGTGGAGTCGCTGGTTCACGAAGGGCTGCGCGAGGCGCGCTGCCGCCACTGCGGCGAGTGGGCGGAACTGCTCGAGACTGCCCGTGGGCGGACGATGATCAGCGTGCGCGGCGAAGTGCGCGGCGTGTACGCATCTTCAACCAACGCGATGATGACCTGTGGAAAAATCACGATGAAGACCTTGCAGCGTGACAGAATGGAGACATGCGCCCCAGAAGTTTGGGCGCATCTTGATCAAGCTACCAAGCGTTCGCTCCAGATTTCGTCCCAGTCGTCGTTTCTTCGCGCGAGTTCGAGCAGCAACA
>JAFGJS010000157.1 GCA_016928995.1 Candidatus Sumerlaeota bacterium
CTATGACTTCAACGAAACTACTGGCGTCACGTTGGAAGATAAGGCTCCGGAGGGCACGCGTAATGACGCGTCCGTGATCGGAGATACTTTGACTTCGCGCACAGTGACGGGTTTGATCGGTCAAGCCTATAGCAAACCGGCGAATTTGACCAGTTATGTCACAGCGGACACGACGGCGGACAATATCGATCAATTATACACCCACCCCGATATACAATTCGGTGATAATGCCACCGGGACGGATTTCACCATCAATAGCTGGATCAAGGTTTATGGACCGAGCAGCGGTGGGAAACGCACCATGGGGAGTGTCAACTTCAATGAGAGCAGCAGCGCTCTTCGAAATGGCGTATCGATTTTAAGCGACGGCAACACCAGCTTCCGCTGGCGTTTGCACACCACATCATCGTCAAGTTTGGATACGAGTGAACGCACGACGATGTCATCGACGAATTATCGCATGATGTCCTATGTGATGACTCGAGGCAATGGCGCCAACGGAGCTGGTCAAGTCAAGATTTATGTCGATGGCGTTTTGGCTAGCACGAATAATCCAGCTGCCGCGATGACCGGCGCAATCACTGGAAACGATGGGCATATGGCTTGGCGCTTTGGACAGGATTTAGCCACCTATACACAAGCCGACTTTGATGAATTCGGCGTATGGAAGCGGGCATTGAGCGCCAGTGAACTTCAGCAGATTTATTCCATGGGCAATGCTGGGCAATGTTTATTGGACATCGTGCCATCTCCCACCATCACCATATCAGATGATCGCGATGCGGAATACTACACCGATAATGTATCGACGCCGACCTATACTGTGATCGTGACCGTGACGAATAACGGCGTGCTGCCGTTGACCATCGAACCGCAATCGTTTACGGGATCGGATTCCGGCGAATTCGCTTTCGCCGGTTCGTATGATGAAACGACCAGCAAAACGATTCTTCCCGGCTATTCGTTGGATATTCCCATCGTGTGGACATGGGCCACGCCGGAAGAAACCAAAGATGCGTTCCTGAGCTTTGATCACAACGATGCGCTGAACGGTTCGCATTCGGATTACGCGTTGGATCTGGTTCTGACGCATATCGAACCCAGTTTGACTGTCACGGATAACGCTGAAACGCTTTATTATCGCGACGATGCCACGACGTTCGGCATCACCGTGACGGTGACCAATGACAGTCCGGGACAGCTGAACATCGGAGCACGCTCCCTGTCGAGCCCGGATGCCGCGCAGTTTGCTTTCGCCAATGACGAGAGCTCACCGGTTACGCTGAATTCCGCGGATCCCGATGAGACGTATGACATTGACGTCGTGTGGACGTGGGATGGAACCGCTGATTACACCACCAGCTTCACGGTGACGTTCGATAATAACGTCGAGCCGGATTATGCCACAACCTACACGGTGACTGTGGAACTGGGCACCCGTCCGGCCGTGATCAGTGTCACAGACGACGCTGAATCGATCTATTACGCCGATCAGCCTGGACCGTATTATTTCAACGTGATCGTGTCCAATCCCAGCCTGGGAACATTGGTTATCGAGCCCCAGTCCTTTGGCGGTGCGGACGCTGCTCAGTTCGATTTCGCCAGCAGTTGGGACGAATCGACGAGCCGCAGCATCGCTCCGTCTGGATCGTTGAATATTCCGGTCGTCTGGACGCCCGAAAGTGTCGGCGTCGTGACCAGCGCCACGCTGAGCTTCGATCACAACGATGCGACGAACGGCTCGCATACGGATTACGGGCTGGAACTGGTTCAGCAGAGCCGCGATTCGCAGTACCTGACGCTGCAGAATGACCTGGTGATTTACTACCACTTCAATGAAACCAGCGGCAATGTGATCAGCGACTATGCCTTGACCGATGGCGCCCAGGATGCTTCCGTGATCGGACGCGCGATGGACCTGGCGACCACCACGGGCATTGTTTATCAGGACAAATACAGCGTCAATGGAGCGTTCCATGACACCACGGGTACGTTGAACTTCGCGGCGATCGACAATGTGGCGGATGACTCATACACGACCACTGGGTTTGTTTCGCAGCTGCAGTTCGGCGACCAAGCCAGCGGCACGGACTTCTCCATCAGCACCTGGATCAAGCCGGTCAATCTGTTTGACGGCAACCTTCGTCTGATGGGCGACATTGACTTCACGATTTCTTACAGTGTCGCAGGCCGCGCGGGCATCGCCATCCTTTGCGATGGTGACAACGGTGTCGGCAACGCATATAGTTCGTCGCGTTTCCGGATCCAAAACCTGGCAAACACGACTCGCTATGACCTCTACGGCGGCGTCTTTGACGATTTCGCCAATGTCACCTATGGAGAGACTCCGGAGTGGCGCATGTTGACGCTGACCATGGATCGAAGCGGCGGTGAAAACGGAACCGGACTGGCGACTGTTTATTGCGACGGCCTGGTTGTCAACGAAACCAGCGTGGCGGCTGACTTCACCGGCTCCATGGACGGCAACATCGCCTGGATGTTCGGTCGAGATATCAATACTGGCGATGCCATCGTGGCCTTTGACGAATTCGCCGTCTGGCATCGTGCGATCGCGGACTCTGAGGTCAAGTACATCTATAGCGCGGGTATCAGAGGCTATGAATTCACCGATCCGGCTTCGTATGTTCCGCCAAAGCCAGATCCATCGGCGACTCAACGCAACCTTTGGGAGGTTCTTCAGTAAGAATCTCTGAAGCGAGTATCGATGAAAGGTATGTTTGAAAATATAGCCGGGAAGGCGGTCGTAAAAAAGCCTTCCCGGCTTTTTCATGAACATTGATGGGAATTATGTTGGAAAGGAGAAATCTGCCGGTCAATAATGACATAAGGATAAGGTGATGAATTGCCCCTCAGTACGACTCTCTGTCTCGCTCGCGCTGGCTGCATTAAGCCTGTTGTCTGCCGTCGGCTTGCCCGCCGCTGACGATGTGGCGGGAGATTTGATCACTTTCTCGACGAACGGCGGATGGTGCTGGTACCAGGACGAGCGCGTCATCGTGGACAACGGACGTCTGCTCATCGGCTCCGTGCCGGCCAATCCCGCGATTGACCAAGAGAACGGCGACATCGAAGTCGTCGTCTACGATTTCGCCACTAGCGCGGCTGCGCGGATCGAACTGCACGGTCAATTGCAAAACGACGATCATGCCGCCCCGGCCTTCCTCGTCCGGCCCGACGGACGCTACCTTGCAATGTATAGCAAACACGGTTCGGATTATTATGCGCGTTGGCGCATCTCCGTCAATCCGGGCGATCCATATACCTGGCAGGATGAACAGGCGATTTACATGTGGGCCGGTGTGACGTATTCCAATCTGTTTCGACTCGGTGAAGAAAACAGCGGCGCCGGCCGAACCTACGATTTTCACCGCAGCCTCGGCTGGCATCCGAACTATCTTTATTCCGACGACGACGGCAGTTCGTGGACCTATGGAGCGAGAATGCTGTATTTCAATCGCGAACGCCCATACGTCAAGTATTGCTCGAACAATACGGACAGGATTCACTTCACCACGACGGAGGCCCATCCGCGCGATTACGGCTGCGGCATCTATCACGGTTATTTCATGGACGGCAAAGTATACGCCTCGGACGGGACGTTGTTGTCCGATTTATCCACCTCCGGCGCGGTTTGGGTTCCTGATCTGACGACTGTTTTTAACGGCGATTGGGAGCATAACGCCTGGACCACGGACATGCAGCTGGACGAAAACGGCGATCCCTATGCCGCTTTCACGGTGCAGATCAACGAGACTGGATCGGACAACCGCTATCACTACGCGCGCTGGGATGGCGGCCAGTGGCATGTGCATGAAATGGCTTATGCGGGAAGTTGCTTGTACGACGCCGAGGATAATTACACCGGACTGGCCGCGCTGAATCCGCATGATCCGAACGAGGTTTACATCTCCACGGACGCGAATCCCGCCACTGGCGATCCCCTGATCAGCGCGGGAGACGGACTGCGGCACTGGGAGATCTTTCGCGGCGTCACGGATGACGGCGGCGCTTCATGGACCTGGCATCCGGTGACCTGGAACTCAACCGAAGACAACTTGCGGCCCATCATCCCGATTTGGGATGCGGATCATACCATGCTGCTGTGGCTGCGTGGAACATACTCCACCTACACCAGTTACAAGCAATCCATTGTGGGGCTGTTTCAACCGCAACGAGCTTTTCCGGCCGCCTTGGCGGACGTTGTCACTACGCCCACTTTGACCATCCGCAAATAGACGGTTGTCGAAAGTTATTGCGCAATCTTCGTCAGGTGAACACTTTTGTTCGCCTTCATTATCTCATTGACGCTGCAAGCAAGGTTGATCAGCCCAGGTCGGACCGGTTGATGACTTCGATGTCGAGGTCTTCATCGAGGGTATGCATGCGCGCGGTGTCTTCGCCGAAGACGGTGACCTTGTTGCGGCCGGTTTTCTTGGATTGATACAGGGCCTGATCGGCGATTTCGATGAGCGACTCGACGGACTTGGTTTGATCCGGGAATGTGGCGACGCCAAAACTGGCCGTGACTCGTCCGCCGGGCTGCCGGTCGCCGTATTCAAAGTTATATTCAAAGATTTTCTTGCGCAGCCGTTCGGCCAGATTTTTAGCGCGCTCGGAGGACGATTTCGGCAGGATGAGGATGAACTCCTCGCCGCCGTAGCGGATGCACACGTCCAAATCGCGTACGCTGCGCATCAGCAGGTCCGCGACTTCGATCAGCACGCGGTCGCCGGCGCGATGTCCGTTGGTGTCGTTGTAATGCTTAAAGTGATCGATATCGATCATCAGCAGCGACAGTTTGTCATGGAGCGTCTGCGAACGCTGCAGTTCATCGGGGAGGTAGTTGAATAGGAACGCCTTGTTGTACAGGCCGGTCATCGCGTCGCGCTCGGCGCGCTGGGCCTTCTGCCGAATCGCCTGATTGATCATCGAGGCCATGGAGGTTTGCTTTTCCGCCCAGGCGAGCAGATCGTGCATCGTCTTGATTGAGGCCTTGAAGTCGGGGTGCGCTTCGATGTCGAGCGCGCGCACTTCATGGCGGTCGTGCATTGTCACGAGTTTCTGCTCGAAGTTGCGAATCGGCCGCATGACAAACGGGATGAAGATCAAATTGATTAAAATGCCCAGAAAGACTGTCAGGAATAAGGTCAGCGCGAGGTTGGTCAGTGATTCATCGCTATGCAGCAGGCCGAAGTGCTCGAAAAAATGCACGGCGCCCATGGACAGCACCAGCGCCAGCGCCATCGTGATAAACGGCGCGATGCGCAGTCTGGATTCAATCGAGCGAAAACAATTAAGCAGCCGCATGGCGGATCCATCCCAATGATAATTTATCTTAAGCTAAAAGCTTGATTCACAATTTTTAATTCATTTTAAACCAATGCGCCGTCCCTGTCAAACAATGTTCAGCCAATCACGTCCCGAATTATCCCAATCTGCCAGGACATTGACGCAGCAGACGTTGCGGGATTTTATCCAGAATCCATCCGCTGAGTTTTTCGCTTTTCCGCGCCAGATAGCTTTGCAGCGGAGTGCAATACATCAATGTCAGGCTCATCGCGGCGATAGGCGCTCCTCCCACGATGATGTCGCTGAGCCAATGCGCTCCGCCGGCCAGACGCGGCAGAATGAAAAACAGCATCCCTCCGCCTGCCAGTATTTTGTTTAATGGATTAGTATGAAACATCAACATGCCTCCAACGACGAGCAGGACTGTTGAATGATCGCCGGGAAAACTATACCGGGAGCTGTCCTTCACCGGCCAGAATACCAGGGGATGCGTGGAGAGCCGCACAGCTTGTTCTGATAGGTCGGGAACTCGCGTCGGAGAAAAACGTTCGAAATGAAACAGCGCCCAGTCGGAGTGGAATAACATTCTGGAAATGCAAAAGGCCAACACGACCGTGTAAACAATCATTAATCCATAAAGGATCAGTTGCGTCCGCTCCAGCCGGTTCTTGCGCCGGTTGAGTTCGATCAGAAAAATGCCGCTCATCCACATCAACGGCGCCAAGTCGGACAGCCTGCAGTTCATCACACCCCATAAAATCACAAGCGGCGTGCTGTGTTTCATCGGATTATTCAAGGCGTGAAAAACGCTATAATCCAGCGCCTTCCAGCAGGAGTTCTCCGCCTTATATTCTAACCGGATCTTCTTTTGAGACGGTCGTATGATTTGCTGAGAGGAAGCCCATGTCGTCACAATAAACAGGCAAACCAAAATCACCAGAGTAAAAAACAAGGATGTTTTTCATGGATCTACACCGAAGAATATTCCGTTGGAAAAGCAGTTTTTCCTAATCTGACGGTTTGGGGTAAATCAAATATAAAATGTAAATTATGCGTTCCGCAAATCCGCGGCGGCTTCCTGCGAAAGTTGGTACGCGCAAAATTTGGGGCCGCACATGCTGCAGAAGTGCGCCGATTTGCTTCCGGCGCCAGGCAGCGTTTCGTCGTGCATCTTCCGCGCCTTGTCCGGATCGAGCGAAAGGTTGAACTGATCGTCCCAGCGAAATTCATAGCGCGCCTTGCTCAGGGCGTAATCGCGCACAAGCGCCTGCGGATGGCCCTTGGCCACGTCGGCGGCGTGCGCGGCGATCTTATAGGCGATCGCCCCTTCCTTCACGTCGCCGTGATTAGGCAGTCCGAGATGTTCCTTCGGCGTCACGTAACACAGCAGCGCCGTGCCGTGCCGGCCAATCTCCGCCGCGCCGATCATCGAAGTCATGTGATCGTATCCCGGCGCGATGTCCGTCACCAGCGGTCCCAGCGTGTAGAACGGCGCTTCGCTGCACCATTCCATTTGCTTCTCCACGTTTTCGCGGATCCGATGCATCGGCACGTGCCCCGGCCCCTCGTTCATCACCTGCACGTCGTATTCCCAGGCGATGCGCGTGAGTTCGCCCTGCGTCTTCAACTCGGCGAACTGCGCGGCGTCGTTCGCGTCATGGATCGCTCCCGGACGCAGACCGTCGCCCAGCGAAAACGCCACGTCGTAAGCCGCCATGATCTCGCACAGCTCGCGGAAATGCGTGTAGAGGAAATTTTCCTCGCCGTGCGTCATGATCCAGCGCGCCAGGATCGAACCGCCGCGCGAGACGATGCCGCAAAGCCGGTCTTCCACGGCCGGGCGGATGTAGTCCTTCAGCACCCCGGCGTGAATCGTGAAGTAGTCCACGCCCTGATCGCATTGCTCGATCACGACCTCGCGGAAAATCTCCCAGTTGAGCGCGTCCGGATCGCCGCCCACGCGCTCCAGCGTTTCGTAGATCGGCACCGTGCCGATCGGCAGATGGCAATTGCGTAAAATCCATTCGCGCGTTTCCGGGATGCGGTTGCCGGTCGAAAGGTCCATCAGCGTGTCCGCGCCCCAGCGCGAGGCCCAGATCATTTTCTCCACTTCCTCCTCGACCGAGGAGCTCAGGGCGGAGTTGCCGATGTTCGCGTTGATCTTGGTCAGAAAGTGGCGGCCGATGATCATCGGTTCCAGTTCGGGGTGATTGATGTTGCAGGGGATGATCGCGCGTCCGGCGGCGATCTCATCGCGCACGAATTCCGGCGTGGCTTCAGGAAAATCATCGCGGCGTTGTGCGGCATGATAAGCTTCGTGCTGGCGCATGTTTTCGCGCGTCGCAACGTATTCCATCTCTTTGGTCACGATTCCCTGACGGGCGTAATGCAGCTGCGTCACGCAAACGCCGGACTGCGCCCTGCGCGCCGGGCGCTTGACCGGAAAATTATAATCCGGCCGTTGAATGCGCCGCTCTTCCACGCCGCCGCGCTCCAGAATCCATGCCTCGCGCACGGCTTCGAGACCTTCGCGCGGATTGGGCAGCTTGTCTGGATCGCCGTAAGGTCCGGTGGCGTCGTAAATCAGCACTGGAGGATTTTCCCGCGCCACACCGTGCGGATCCACGCTAGGCGAGAGCCGCACCTCGCGCATCGGCGCCTTGAGCGGACTGGCGTAAATGCGCCGGGAATTGTTGAATGCATCGGACGCGCCTTGAGCGGCGCTTGATTTCTTGTCCACTCCGTCAACAGGCTGCGGGCCGTTGGTTTGCTTGGTGTTAATATATGTTGAAGTCTCTTTCATGCCGTTGGGCCTTTCTGGAAGTTCGCAACCATATCGCCTTGGAAAGATCCAACCGTAAAAGCCGCCATCGGCTTTGCCAAGTCAAAATTATTGTGCGGGTGATTTGTCTTTGTTTTGGTTGGCTTTGACCTGCTGCAAGCCGGAGATCACATCGCATGGATCGTAATCCGCGACGCGGCGGGCGGCGGAGCAATCAAGGGTGACATCCGGCGCACGATCGGCGCCGAACGGCACATCGGTCAGCTTCGTCGGCGTGATCTTCGTCGGCGAATAGCCGAACGCCTGGCAGAAATTCAGGCCAAACTCGTAGCGCGAGATGCGTTCGGCGCCTCCGGCGTGCAAGGTGCCGCAGAAATCGCCTTCGGCCATCCGCAGGATCAACTCGCATAAATCGCCCACGTAAACCGGCGTGCGGTATTCATCGGTGAACAGCGTCAATCCGTCTTCCTGGCAGCCCTGATGCATCCAGCCCAGGAAGCAATCGCGCGAAGCCTGCGGCGGTTTCTCGCCGTAAATCAGCGCCGTCCGGATAATGGCGAAATTCCTGCTGTATACGCGCGTCTGCCGCTCCCCGGCGAATTTGGTTTCACCGTACCAGCCGCGCGGATTCGGCGCGTCATCCTCAACGTACGGCGCGTCGAAGCCGTCAAACACCAGGTCCGTGGAAAGATAAATGAAACGCGCTTCCGGAGCGGCCAGCAGAAGATTCTCCGTGGACGTCACGTTGGCCTCCCACGTCGCGTCGCGTTCCTTTTCGTTTGTGCATGATGCTGTTCGCGCGGCGCAGTGGATGATGATTTGCGGTTTCAGCGCTTCAAGCAACGCCTGCGCCGCGTCATTGTCCGTCAGATCCACGGCGTGCGTCTCGCACTCGGCATATCCCGGATCGGCGCCATGCATCGTCAAATGCGGAATAACGCGCCGGTCCAGCATGCGCCGGGTCAGGTTCGAGCCGAGAAAGCCCGACGCGCCCGTGAGCAGGATGATTTTCGAAGCCAATGGATCCATCAGATGCTGTCCAGTTTCGCCACCGCGCTGCGTTTTTTCTCCGCGTTGGTGTGGGTGTAGATTTGCGTGCTGGAGATATCCGCATGTCCCATCAGGGCCTTGATCTCGATGATATCGACTTCCTTCAGATGCAGCAGCGTGGCGAAGGTATGCCGCAGCTTATGCGGGCTGATCTTGATGTGCGTCAGCCCCGTGGCCTGCACATGCTTCTTCACGATGTTCTCCATGCCGCGTCCGCTGATCTTGTTCCCGAAGCGATTGAGGAAAATTTCCTGATCCTCGCTGGGCGGGCGGATGTCCAGCCATTCGCGGACGGCGTTCGCCGCCATCTCGTTGAGCGGAATCATCCGCTCCTTGGCGCCCTTGCCGTAAACGCGGATGAACGGTTCGCCGCTGAAGTTGATGTCCTTGATTTTCAGGCCGGCTAATTCGCTCAGGCGGCAGCCGGTGAAGGCGAACACGACCATCATCGCATAATCGCGTTTTCCGTCCAGCGTCGAGCGGTCGGGCGACTCCAGCAGACTCTTGAGCTCGGCGGCCGTGAGAAACACCGGCAGTTTTTTCGGGATTTTGGGATTGTGCAGGTACTGCGCCGGGTTTCCCTCGATGATTTTCTCGATTGCGCAGAATTCAAAGAAGACGCGGATGCTGGCGATCAGGCGGGAGAGGGTTGTGCTTTTATAGTTTTTTTCCTGCTGGATGCTTTCGAGAAATTGGATCAGGTCTTCGCGATTGATCTTCGAGGGATGCGGCATGCGACCCTGACGGCCGATGATGAAATTGGAGAAACGCTCCAGGTCGTACACGTAGGCGCTTTGCGTGCGCGGCGAGAGATTCTTCTGCACTTCCAGATAGGCCGCAAAGTCGTATAAAATTTTGGAGAAACGATCCGCCATCGCGCCGAGCTTCCGTTTGCCTGGACAGGTTCCAGGCATTCTGAATAAACCGAGTCTATCAGACTGATTAGATATTGCCAGTGAATTATTGAGACGCGGATCGTGAAGGAGGGTGAATCTGATGTTTGTCTGGATTTTTACACTTCTTGCTCCCGCACTTGCTCTTGCTCTCGCTCTTGCTCCGACTCTCCACCTTGCAGCCGGAAATCTATCTTCAACGTAGTATCGCGATTTGAATTCGAATCTCGAATCCGGACGACGGAATCAGATTGCGAGCAAGAGCATGAGCATGAGCAAGAGCAAGAGCAAGAGCAAGATAAGGCGCGGGATTTGTCAAGATGCACCACGGCCGGGTGGAGGGTGAATTAATGAGGTGCGGATCGGGTGTTGTTGAAAAAAAATGCCCGCTCCTTGCGAGCGGGCTTAAGAAGGGTTTGTTGGAAAGGGAAATGCCTGTTACTGGCATCGTTTCCTACTTAGACTATCGGCGAAATAAAAAGTTTGATTAATTTTTTTTGCCGGTTTTTTTCGTAAAAAAAGTTAAAATGAAATAATTCAGTAATATACGGGATTTTTTGGCCTAAAAAATATTTTTTTAAAGCCGTTTTAATTCGAAAATATTGAGCCTATTCGTGGCTTTTGCGTCTAATGATGAAAACGATGGAAATAACGAGCGCTGCACCAAAAAGGAGCAGAATTCCAATAGCGGCAATGAAAAACCATGGCATCCGATGACTAAGAACGACATCGGTATTTTCCTTTGTGCGTGAATAGATATCAATTTCCTCTTGATATCGCTTTTCATATTCCGACATTAACTTCGCGGTTTCCGCTTTCTTGACCGGATCGTCGATGAGTTCAATATACTGTCTTATACTAGCAATCGCATTGTGATAATCCCCAAATTTCGCAGCTTGATCTGCTATTGTAAGCAAAAATTTTGCAGTATCCGCTTTCTTGACTGGATCGTCGGTGAGTTCAATATACTGTTTTATAAGGGCAATCGATTCATCATAATCCCTATCCTTCGCAGCTTGATCAGCCATTGTAAGCAGATTCGCCAGTTGCGCCTTGAGCGCTTTCTCTCGAGTCGAGAGATCATTCTCAGTTTCAATCCCAGTGGTTATCCCGATGCTTTTTGCGGATCCCGGTCTGCCTACAGCTTCCAACGTTGGAGCAATCGTTGAGCCGTCGACCGCTGTTTCACCGGCTTGGATCTGCTTGTCTGTAATGACGGCTTCGAGCTCTGTCACGACATTGTCCTGCTGTTCGGCGATTTCTGCTTCTCCCAACTCCAGCGCCGATTCAACGTTCTGCTTCAGTTTTGCATCCACCGCTTGGAGATTGTCTCCGGCATTTTGGCGTTCCGAATAGTCCGCGCGATCCTGCGTTGCTGATTCAGTCGACGGCATGTTCCAATTCCGGTTTCGCCGAGTTTCTTCGGCTTGCGGCGGTTCGGTCTCTGCTTCCGCCAGAAAACCAAGGGCTGGTTTTTCATCGCTGGGCCTTTCATTTTTCACGGCGAAATCGCCCATGGTTCGAGGGGCTGACGGCTTTTCAGCGATGATTGTTCCAGCGGCTCTTTCGGATTGTGCCATATCGCCGAAACCAATGGTTCCTTCCGCTTTCATCCCGTCAGAATCGGTGTCCGCTCCGTTTTTTGACTGTATTTTCATTGGGCCGTTTTGAACTGCCGGCGCATCTTCCGTTCCTAAATCTTCCGATATTTTTTTGCCGTTCCGTGCATCCGAAATGAAATAATCATCGGTATTGTCACGAGCCGGCGCCAAGCCGCCCGTGATTTCATGCTGAATCATTGACGAGAAATCGCCTGTATCAGCATTTCCATCTTTTTCCGCTTCGAACCATGTTCCCGCGCTGATGGCGTCGGCATTGCGTGCGCCTTTGAGCGGTCCCGTGGCCATGGATTGTTGGGGCGCTTGATCGAACTCAACCACTTGCATCGGCTGGCCATCCGCGCCCAAGGACCGGATGACTGTAAAACGTTCAGGTGTTTTTTGCTCACCAAGCGCATCCGTCTCGGCGATCGGAGCGGAGTCCGAAAAACTGAGATAGAACTTTTCACTCGTCGGAGGAGGCGCCTTGGGCGTCTGGCTTTCTTCCAGAGAGCGCAAAGCCTGTTCTACTTCATCGCCGGCATCGCCTTCGCCAACCGCGCTCTTCTCATTCGCCACGTAGCCCGATATCCTCGTCTGAAGCGCCGAAGTATCCCGTTGCACCGCCGGGGATTCCGGGCGCAACGCGCCTTCCGGCATCTTAAGGTAAGCGATCACGCCGATCGCCGCAACCAGCAGCGTCGCCATCGCGCCGATCGGCGGCAGCCCCCAGCGCCGCGCCCAACTTTCACGCCTCCGGGTTTTGCTTTCGGTTTCATCCGCCTCAGCCGGACTGTATTGCTCCAGCAACTGCGCGCGCAGCACGCGTTGATGCTCCTCGTTTTCAAATTCCGGCGCCGGAGTTTCGCGCAGCAACCGGTCTATATCCTTTGCTTGTAGATTCTTCTTCATCGTTCGCTGTCCTTTTGCTCGGAATTGAGCAACATGGCCAATTGACGCCGCGCCTGGAACATGCGCCACTTCAACGTCGTCATCGTGCAGCGGAGGATGCCTGTGATCTCCTTATACGGCTTTTCCTCGAAATAATGCAGCACAATCGGCAGGCGGAACTCCGGCTTCAGCTGGCTGATGGCCTGATGCAGCGCCTGATGTTCGCGCAGCGCATCCAGCCGGCGCCGGGCGTCCACCGGATCGCTCCCCAGCGTCCCGCGCTCCAGCAGCCGGTCGAAATTCTCGTTTTCGTCCGGCACGAGCACCTCCCGCGAATGCTTGCGGAAGTGATCGGTCATCGTGTTCGATGCGATGCGGTACAGCCAGCTGCTGAAATGGCCGCTGACCGCGTCGAACGTCTTGAGCGAGCGCATTGCTTTCATGAATGTCTCGCTGGTCAGGTCCTCGGCCAGGTCCACGTTCATCACGGTCCGCATGACGAAGCGGAAAATCCTCGGATAATACTCGTCATACAACGCCGCGAACGCATCCGGATCGCTCAGCGCCATGGCCACGCGCTGACAATCGTCCATCGCCTCCGCAGGGGCTGGTTCCGCGTAAGACAGCATAGGCTCGTTTGCTTTCATATTCCGCGATGCTCATCGCCGCAGCACATGGCGCCGGTTGAGCGACTGATCGCAACCTTCGCCTGATACTACGAGCATGAAGATGGGTGGTTAGGCGAAATCATAAAAAAAACCGACATCCGGCGCAACAGCAGAAAATGATTATTGGACTGACGGCTTGGCGGTTTGTTGCTTGAGAGCTTCCTCGATGACCTGCGCTTCTTCATCATACTCCCACAACTTGGCTGCTTCCAGCAGTGTCATCCCGTCGTATTCCACACAAACATCCGCTCCATGTTGGATTAACAACTCTAAGATTCTCACGTCACAATTTTCCAACGCGTAAAAGACCAGGGGCTGTTTTTTCGGTGTCTGCTGATCGGGATCGGCGCCATGTTCCAGTAAAACCTTCATGACCTCCGGGTCTTCAATATTCGCAGCCCAATAAAGGGCCGTATGTCCCCAGGGATCGGCCAGATCAACCGCCGCGCCTCGTTCGATCAGATATTCAGCGATCACTGGATGCCCGTTGCATGCGGCCATACTCAACGGAGGGCACTGATAGTCATCCTGCATATTCAGTTCCGCTCCATGAGACAGCAGGAACTCAATCGCTTCGACGGATCCCGATTGAGCGGCCGCCATATGAATCGGGTATAGGCATTTATCGTTTTCGGTTCGCCATTTTTGTGTGAGTGACGCTCCGTGATCGATTAATTGCTGCATTACGGCGATGTCTCCGTTGGCGGCGGCCTCAAGGATTGCCGTCGGATCATATTCATCGCGGCGGAAGTTGGGATCGGCGCCATGCTCCAGCAGCCACTCAATCCAATCGTGGTTCTGGTGAATGATAGCCATTTCCAAGGGAGTCAGGCTGGCAACGCCGCTGGAAACAAGGTCGATGTTTGCTCCGATGTTCAACAATTTTTCGGCTGTTCGGGCATAACGTTTACTTTGCATCGTCGCCAGGCGATGCAGCCAGCCGTAACCGGATCCATCGAGTTGATTAGGTCCGCCGAGATAGGGAATGAGCTGGAATAATACATCCTGATCCCACGGATTAGGCAAGCCTTTGACAACACGTGAAAAATCGATGACGCTGATGTCTATGGGGGCGCCGGCCTTCAACAAGGCGAGGGCCATCTTTTCGGCGCGGGGAATGCTCATATGCAGAGCATAGTGGAGCGGATTGACAGCTTTACGAAAGGGCTGATCCAGGCGCGCGCCATGCTGCAAGAGAATTTGCAGGATTTTGCTGGTGTCCTCATCGTCTTGGCCAACGTATGTCAAGAGATATATATGCGGCAAGCGCACACGGTTTGTCCAGTTTATATCATATCCCCAGTCGAACAGGCTTCGCACCATCTCCGGCGAATGCGACAGGATCGCTTCGCTCATGGCATCCGCGTCATCCACGATGCTGTTTAGGTTCGCGCCATGATCAAGAAAGAGTTTCGCCGCGTCAGCGTTGCCAAGGGCCACGGCCTGATGAAACCATTTATCGAATTCACGATCGGCGCGCGATGTGTTTTTCCAACGATTGACATATTCCTCGACGCGCTCAACATTGCCGTTTTCAATCGCCTCGCTGATCAATGGGTGCTGTTTTTGATAATGCTGAAAAAAACCAAAAAGGGGTCCAAAAAAAATACAATGCGCCAGGAAAAGCAGCAAATATCCCCAGGTAATGGCGGGCAGATGTTTGAAGCGGCAAACTTCCTTTGCATTGTGTATAAGTTCGCGCCAGCCAACCTTAAAACGGGTTTTCTCCGTAAAGCTGAAATCATAATATTTACGGTCGAGCAAACGCCATTCATGCCGGATGTAAATCAATAAGAATGCCATCCAAACCAGTGCGGCGATAAGCGCGATAAGAAGATTTTCGATGGCCACGTCAGATACATGTTGATCGATTATACTACTATATACGAGGCACAGCACGTTCACCCACACGCAAACAAATGGGAATATGAGCAGAATCAGAATCACAGGCCATGCCAGAAAGGCGATGAATGAAGCAATGAGAAGGCGGTTGTATGGCGAGTCACTGTCGATTTGTTGACGGAGATTTCGTATCGTTGCGTATGAAACGAAAAAAAGATTAAACACATTTAGGATTATCAAAAAGAAATACTGATGATCGCGAGGCATGTCTTGAAAGTCTTCGAAGATCCAGGCTGCGCACAACAATGGCGTATAGTTGAGCGCAATGCCCAGGAATGGACGCTGCAATAAGGGATCGATCCACTCCCGGGGCGTGAGGAAGGTCAGCGCCATGGTTTCGCGCGTTTCTTGCTTGCAGAGCGTTTGGAGAAGCAGCGAATACCGGATGAGGATCAAACCCGATATCAGCCAGCTGTGGATCAGTGCGAATCCGAAAATAGCCTCGGCGGTCGATGGTTTGAAAAAAATCCAATAAATCCAGCCTGCCGTCGCGCTGAGCAGGTCGAGCCAATGGATGCGAGGGATTTTAATTTTCATGCAACAAGCTCTGGATCAATGCCGGTTAACGCCGGATTTTTTTTTATAGGGCGCGATGATTATTGATGTATTGATCTTTACAACTCTGCGCTTTGGATGCAAGATGATAACTGATTTTGCCGGGGTGGATTGCGGCGATCATGCCACGTTCCTTCGCGCATGAAATAACAGGAGGAGAAAGTATGAAAATATATACTCAAGCGCTTGCTGTCATGCTGATGCTGATTACTGGATCGGCCATGGCGCAGCAGGTGAATATTGGAGGCGATACGATGTTGACGCCCATTGAACACGCCAGCCTGATGATTCAGGCCGGAGAAAAAACGATCTATATCGATCCCGTCGGCGATGCGGCGCGCTACGCGGCTTTTCCGCGGCCGGAGCTCATCCTGATCACGCATATTCACGGGGATCATTTTAACGCGGAGACCATCGCCGCCGTAAAAACGACGGATACGGTGGTCATTGGACCGGAAAACGTGATCGCCCAACTGGGCTATGGGCAGGTGATCAAAAACGATGAGAGCACAACGGCGCTGGGAGTGCGCATCGAAGCGATTCCAGCGTACAACCTGTCGCCCGAGCGGATGAAGTTCCACCCCAGGGGCCGCGACAACGGATATGTGCTGAATCTGGATGGTCAACGGATTTATCTGTCCGGCGACACCGAGGATATTCCGGAAATGCGGAGCCTGCAGGACATCGACTTCGCCGTGATCTGCATGAATCTGCCGTATACCATGACCGTCGAGCAGGCCGCTTCCGCAGTGCTGGAGCTGAAACCCAAGGCGGTTTCGCCCTACCACTATCGCGGACCGAACGGCATGAGCGATTTGCAGGAATTCCAGCGGCTGGTCGGAGAAAATCCGGAGATCGAGGTGCGCCTGCTGGACTGGTACGCCCAGCAGCCTGCGGCGGAATAAAAAAAAGCACTCACCACAGCTGGTTTTTTCAGACTGTCCGCCATTGGACATGGCGCGCTTAATGCGAGTTATGATGCCGCGGCTGCTTGATGATCCAGTTTCCCACGGCATGATGATGCCAATCCATGTCACGCAAATGATGCGGGGCATGCGATTCCAAAAAATGATGCGGCAGTTGGACTTGCAGACGTTTGAGCTGCAGGGGTTGCATGGCCGTGGCGACGCCTGCGGCATGGTCGCGCAACGCTTCCTCAATACTGTGGAAGCGGACATTGCGGATCAGCCGCAACAACAGACGCCAGGAAACCAGACAGGAAAGCAACGTCAAACCCGCGAGACAAATCGCATAGAGGATAATGACTCCAATGGAATACATCGGTGGAGCTCCTTGTACATAGTATCCAGGCTTTCGCCTTGATTGTATTATCGAAAAAAAGCGTCTCAATGTCAAGACTTCCCGGTTTTTTTCATAAAAGGATTCCGCACTCCATGTCATTCTTCGTACGTTTTCTCCTATTGTTCAAAAAGATGTAAAAATTAGCATAATTTCCATGATTTTCCGCGTCATATATTATAGAAGTGTTAGAGCGTGTTTAAAAAGTCTATTCCGGGGTGAACCTTCCACCAAAATGTGGCACAGCCGAGGGCGGTTGCGCCACACCTTTTAAACACACTCTTAGGCTTTGTTAACGCTGGAATTGAAAGGTTAAGATAATTTTCTGGAAGATAGGGGAGAGGAATTTGAATTTTCGAATCATTTTTCAAGCGGCATGTGTGACGATTTTTTTTGTTTCCATGCCGGCGCCTGCGCTCGCACAACTGACAATCAATGAATTCATGGCCTCGAACAACGCCAGTAATCAGGACTCGCAGGGAGATTTTGATGACTGGATCGAGATTTACAACGCCGGCGCCGAGGCGGTCGATCTCGCGGGGATGTATCTGACCGACGACCTTGACGAGCTCAATAAGCATCAAATTCCCACGGGTTACTCCGCGCAGACCACCGTGCCGGCGGGGGGATGGCTGATTTTATGGGCCGACGAAGACACCGCGGATGGTCCTGAGCATTTGGGCTTTAAGTTAAGCGCGGACGGTGAGGATCTGGCTCTGGTCAGTTCCGATGGCGTCACGGTGGTGGACAGCATCACCTTTGGCGAACAGGAAACGGACATTTCATCCGGCCGCTATCCTGATGGCGGCACGGTATGGTTCTTATTTACGACACCAACTCCGATGGCGACCAACGCCGGGGGATTCGAGGGAGAGGTCGCCGACACGAAATTCAGTCAGGATCGTGGTTTTTACGACGCGCCTATCAGTCTTGAGATCACTACGGAAACGTCTGGCGCGACGATTCGCTATACGACGGACGGCTCGCTTCCGACTGAAACCACCGGCACAATCTACACCGGTCCGATCTCGATCAGCCAAACAACATGCGTCCGGGCGATCGCGTATAAACTGAACTACATCCCCACGAATGTGGACACGCACACCTATATTTTTCCCGCCGATGTTTTGCAGCAGACCGGCGCCGGTTTGCCGGCCTCCTGGGTTCCCGACACTCTCCTCTGGGGAAACACCGACGCCGATTATGAAATGGATCCCGATATCGTCACCGATCCTGTTTACGCGGATCGGATGACATCCAGCCTGCTGGCTCTTCCGAGCGTGTCATTGGTCTTGCCCGTTGACGACATGTTTGGCGCCAGCGGTATTTATCCGAACGGCGAAGGCGATCCCCGCGCCACGTCGGTTGAGTTGATCGATCCGTCGGGCGCATTGGATGATTTTCAGTCGGATTGCACGGTTGAGGTTTTCGGCGGCACTTCGGTTGAACGGTTTAAAATCAAAAAGCTGCAATTTCGTCTGCGCTTCAAGCCTCCCGAAGGTCCCACCAAACTCAACGCGGACATCTTCGGAGAATACTCGACGGATGAATTCGATAATTTGATTCTGAACGCCCGGCTGGGCAACACCTGGGCGTACAACGGCGGGGTCGAACCGGATGTTCAGCGCTCGCGGGCGCAGTTCGTGCGCGACCAATTTGCGGCGAATGTGCAAAACGAACTTTCCGGCTTCGGCGCGCCGCACGGCATTCATGTGCATCTGTATATCGACGGATTGTATTGGGGCATCTATGGATTGCACGAACGGCCGGATGAATCGTTCGCCGAAGCATACTATGGCGGCGACAAGGACGACTATGACGTGCTGAAGCACAACTGGTACACGGCCGCCAACGGAACGGTCGATAATTATCAGGCTATGGTCGCGCTCGCTCGATCCGGGCTGTCCAGCAACCAGCAATATCTGGATTTTCAGGAGCAGCTGGAGATTGCGCCGTTTATCGACTACATTCTGACGTATTTTTACATCGGCGTGATTGTGGACTGGGCGCAGCAAAACTGGTATGCGTCGCGCAATATTCAGGATCCAGACGCCACATGGCATTATCATGTGTGGGACGCCGAGCATTGTCTGGAATATGTGACGGACAACGCCACTGGCAAAAACAACACCGGCGCGCCGACGGAGGTGCATCAGCTCCTGACCGCCAATGCGGAATACCGTCTGCAATTTGCCGACCATGTGCACCGCCATTGTTTCAACGACGGCGCGTTGACCACGCAGGGGGCGCAGAATATTTTCCTCGATTTGCTCGACCGCGTCGATCCGGCGATTCCCGCGGAGTCCGCGCGTTGGGGCGACAATGTCTATCCCGACGATCCCTACACCCGCGACGACGATTGGATGGCGGAGCGCACCCGGCTGCTGACGACATGGTTTCCCCTACGCACCGGCATCCTGCTGGACCAGCTGCGCTCCTGCGGCCTTTATCCGGACGTCGATGCGCCGGTGTTCAACATCAACGGCTCATATCAGCATGGCGGTGAAATCTCCAGCGGCGATCTGCTGACAATGGATAATCTCAACGCCGGCGGCACGATCTATTACACACTCGACGGTACGGACCCGCGAAGTTTGCCGTCAGGAAATGTCGACGCTACCGTATTGGTTGCTGATGATGCGGAGATTCATGCATTGACGCCAGCCAGCGCGAGCGACGGCGCCGGCTCCATCACTGGCGCTCCTTTATTGATCGATTTCGGCCAACCAGCGACGCCAGTGGAATCCGGCTATGCTGCCTATATTGCGACTCATGAAAACTTAGCGACGTTCACATCGCAAACTTTTTCCGCTTTCGATACAACTATTACGGTGACTCCCACATGGGCGCCCGGTGTTGTGAACGCCGCAGCTCAGATGATTGATCGCGGCGGCTTCGGAAGCGACTCACCCGATCTGCTCCGCGATTGGATCGGCACAGATACTCGTGAGTTGGGCAATCCGTTGACAATCACGCTCAGCGGCGTTCCGGCAGGCGTTTACAGCTGGCGTTCATATCATCATGATGCTAACGATCAGACAGGCACATTCGAAGCCACGATTAACGATGCACTGGGTTCCCGTACCACAAACGACATTGACATTACAAATGGCGCCATCCTTCTGGCCGACGCCGGGAAGTTGATGACGATGATCGTCTCCGACGGATCGGACATTTCGATCGTCTTCAACGTAACCAGCGGCGGAGGCAATGTGAGTTATGCATTCTTCGTCATGAACGGGTTTGAATTGACGGCCGGCGACGATTGGAAAGCATCGCCAGCCTACAACGACGCAACATGGGCTACGGGCAATGCCGGCGTGGGTTACGAAACCAGTTCCGGCTACGAGTCGTATTTCGACATCGACACACAGTCCGCCATGTTCGGCGGCAACAATAGTTGCTATGTTCGCATCCCGTTCACCGTCGATGGCGCCAGTTTGGATGACTTCACCAACCTGACGTTGGGCGTCCGCTACGACGACGGCTTCATCGCTTATCTGAACGGAATCCTGGTGGCGCAGGCGAACGCGCCCGCGTCGCCAGCCTGGAATTCCAGCGCGACCGCCGACCATTCCGACAGCGCCGCTGTTGTGCTGCAAAACTACGACATCACGGCGTACTTGAGCGCTTTAGTCGCTGGAGACAATATTCTGGCGATTCACGGGCTCAACACCAGCAACACCAGCAGCGATTTTCTGATCGACGCGGAGCTGACCGCGCTCAGCGGAGATGTCGCCGGCACTGCGTCGTTGACGGCGCTGCCCTATTCCGGCGCAGTGGCGTTGACCGACACGGTGAATGTCAAGGCACGCGTCCTGGTCAACAGCGAATGGAGCGCGTTGAATGACGCGGTCTATACGATTGATACGATGAACCTGCTCGATTCACTGCGCATCACGGAAGTGATGTACAATCCGGCGCCCCCGCCCGTGGGGAGCACATACAATAATGATGATTTTGAATTCATTGAATTCAAAAACACCGGCCCCGTGACGCTCGATGCGGCCGGCGCCTGTTTTAGCGACGGCATTGATTTCGGGCTGGGCATGACGGGGCAACGCACGGATTCCTTGCTGCTCGCGCCCGGCGAGTACGGCGTTATAGTGAAAAATCGGAAGGCCTTTGTGTCACGCTATGGCTCCGACATCCGGATTCTGGGCGAATATCGCGGCTCGCTGGACAATAACGGCGAACGAGTGCGCATCAGCGACTCCGGCACGACTTCGTTGATTACATTCGAATACGATAATGCGCGCGGCTGGCCCCAATCTCCCGACGGCGCGGGGCATTCGCTTGTGCCGCGAGAGGAATATCTGGCCGCCGCGCCGGATGGCTCGCTGTATTACGGCGGAAACTGGCGCGCGTCGAGCTACATACATGGCTCGCCGGGCGAGGAGGATCCCGATCCGCCCGCAGGCGTCGTGCTGAATGAATTCGCCGCGCATACGGACTATACGCCCGCTCCGCCGGATTCGAACGACTGGATCGAACTGTATAATCCCGGCGCCGCTGTCACGCTGAATGATTACTACCTCAGCGACGACATCTCGGATTTGACCAAATGGGCGATTCCGAACGGCACGCAAATTCCCGTAGGCGGCTTTTTGAGTTTCGACGAGATCAACGACTTTCATGTGTCCGATGGCTTCGGTCTGGCCAAGGACGGCGAGCGCGTCGTGCTGTCGTATCTGCCTGGCACGGCGGCGGATCGCGTAGTGGATGAAATTCGTTTTAAGGGCCAGGAAAACGGAGTGTCGCTGGGGCGCTATGAGGACGGTCTGCTTCCGTCTGACGGACCTGACCTGGGCGCATGGCATACCATGACGCTGTCACGCGGAACGCCCAATGCGGCGCCAGTGGCGGATTTAATCATTTCACAGCTCATGTATCATCCGGCGGACGATGATGACGCCCATGAGTATGTGGAAATCTACAATCCGACCGATCAGGCGGTTGAGATGTGGAACACCGAAGGCGCCTGGCGCCTGAGCGGCGGCATCGAATACGAGTTCACCGGCAATGTCACGGTTCCCGCCAAGGGTCGGTTGCTTGTTGTTAATTTCGATCCAGCCAATGCGACAGATTTGGCCGACTTTCAGGCGGCCTATGGCGTTTCCGCGATCACAGCCGCACTGACCGGACCATCTACCGGTGTTCTATCCAACCGCATGGAGCGCATCGCGCTGGAGCGTCCGCAGGCGCCTGATGCGGTCGGCGATGAAACATCCTGGGTGATCGTCGATGAGGTCATTTATTTCGAACAGGCGCCGTTTCCGGAAAGCGCGGACGGCGCGGGCGACGCGTTGCATCGCGTTCTGTTGAATCGTTCCGGCGACGCGCCTCAATCCTGGAGCGCAGCTCCGCCGTATTTGGATCGCAGCCAGATTGCGGCTCCGTTCATCGGCATTCTTCCGGCGTCGAATCTCACGGCGACTTCCGCCATGTTAAGGGGCGAACTGGTGGACACTGGAGGCGAGGAGCCAGCGGTTTATGTGTATTGGGGGACAGTCGACGGCGGCGAGACGGCGCTCGGTTGGCAATACTCACAGTCGCTGGGGACGTATTCGACGGGAGGCATCGCGCATAGCGTTTACGGGCTTGCACCCAGCGCGAAGTACTATTGCCGATTGCATGCGCAAAATTCCGCCGGAGAAATGTGGACCAGTCCCGTGGAATTCACGACGCCATCCGCCGGACCATCACGAGTCAATGTTTGGCAATTTTATTAAGCTATTCCGCAAGATAAAATACTCTATTGTAAGGTGGGCTTTGGCCCACCTTTTTTTTCAGGATGCCGGGTGCAATGGTGGGCCAAGGCCCACCCTACAGCATGGCTGGAATTCGAGCGTCAGCCCGCCGTCATATCCATTGAACGCATCCCGCCTGGCGCGGATTTTCGCCAAAAATAGTGCTTGATGATTGCCTGCGCGGCCGGAATGATTCGTGCTTCAACGCATCGAATGAACGCGGATGACCGAATCCGCGGAAGGAGCAAGGCGCATGAGTTTCCAGGAGCTTGAAGCGCGCTACACCAGCGGCTTTTACAACAAAAAAGACATCACGATCACGTACGGCGAAGGATGCTATCTCTACGATGAGCAGGAGAATCGATACCTCGATTTGATCGCGGGCATCGCCGTCTGTTCGCTGGGCCACGCCCATCCGCACCTGGCCGGGGTCATCGCCGAACAGGCCAAACGCCTGATCAGTTGCTCGGAGATTTTCTACAACGACCAGCGCGCGCAGTTGCTGGAGGAGCTGAATTCAATCACCGCGCCTTCGCTCAACCGCTTTTTCCTGTGCAACTCCGGCACCGAGGCGATGGAGGCGTGCCTGAAGATCGCCCGCCTGTCCACGAAAAAAACGGATTTCGTGGCGTGCAACATGTGCTTTCATGGACGCTCGATGGGCGCGCTGAGCGCCACGCATAAAAAAGATTACCGCGACCCGTTCCTCCCGCTTGTGCCTGGTTTCACGCACGTGCCGATGAACAACGCGGAAAAACTTGAGGAGGCCGTGACCGGTCAGACCGCGGCGATCCTGATCGAGCCGATTCAGGGCGAGGGCGGCATGCGTCTGGCGGACGCGGAATTCCTGCAGGCCGCGCGCCGCATTGCGGACGAAAAGGGCTGCCTGCTGATCTTCGACGAGGTTCAATGCGGCATGGGCCGCACCGGCCGCTGGTGGGCGCAGGAATGGAGCGGCGTCACGCCCGACCTGATGGCGATGGCCAAGGGTCTGGGCAGCGGCTTCCCCGTCGGCGCCGTGGCCATCGGCGAGAAGGCGGGAGAGATGACCAAGGGCGCGCACGGCACGACCTTCGGCGGCAATCCGCTGGCCTGCGCCGTGGCGACTACGGTGATCCGCACGATCAAGCACAGAGGATTAGTGCAGCAAGCCGAGGAAAACGGCGAGTACCTGATGGAGCGTCTGCGCGCGATCGACTCGCCGCTGATCCGCGAAGTGCGCGGCAAAGGTCTGATGATCGGCGTTGAGCTCAAACAGAAAGTCGGCCCGTACATCCAGAAGATGTTCGAAGAGCACAGGATCCTGATGCTCAACGCCGGCGCCACGGTGATCCGCATCGTTCCACCGCTGATCATCAAACGCGAGCAACTCGACTACGCCGTCGAGGCGCTGGGGCAGGTTTTGTCGCAGCCTGTTGAAGCGTAATAGCGATCTTTAATCATGAGTTCTGCTGAAACAATTAATGTCCGCCCCATCATCGCCGCGGATCATGCTGCGATTGTGAAATTGGTTGCTGAGTTGCCGGAGTGGTTTTCCGAGCGCACGCGGAATCACGCGATTCCCGTGGACCTGAAGCATCAGATCGGTTTTGTGGCCGAGGAGGCTGGCGCGATTCTGGGCTTCATCACGCTATTTGTCTATGAAGCGCGCCTCAATATCGGCTGGATGGCCGTGGCGAAAAACTGCCATCGTCGCGGCGCCGGCGGACTGCTGCTCGCGCGCGCCGAACAGACGGGCGCATCTTGATCAAGCTACCAAGCGTTCGCTCCAGATTTCGTCCCAGTCGTCGTTTCTTCGCGCGAGTTCGAGCAGCAACAG
>JAFGJS010000010.1 GCA_016928995.1 Candidatus Sumerlaeota bacterium
CCGGAATTATCAGTCGCCGGCGCTGGATGAGCTCAGAGAGGTTCCGCTGAGTTGGCAGATAATACTCTTTTACTGCTACTTTCCCGCTTGCGCGGCGGTTGTGGTTTTCCGGCAGGGCATCGCCAGGGCGGCGAACTCATTCTGGCAATCGGTTCGAGTAACAAAACCATCCCGGAAGACTGGCAAGGACAGGAAACGAGATAAGAAACAAAAAAAGGTCAGTCACGAAGAAAGCGTCGTTGAGCAATCCAGCGCATTCAACTGGCGCCGCTGGACGGCGGGCACTATCCTGCTATTGACGCTGCCTGCGGCGATCGGACTTTACACGCTGGATCGGAACACAAAGACGTTGTCTAAAATCCAATACTGCTCCGAACATCAAATGTGGAATGATGTGCTCGTGAACGCCAGGCGCCTGCCTTTGTCGCTTTACCTGTCCTCCTATGTGAATCATGATGTCAATCTCGCTTTGTACCACACCGGCCAAATGCCTTATGAGATGTTTCTTTATCCTCAGACAAAGCCCTACTGGGCTATTTTCGAGTTCAACGACCTGCCCGTCCAGCAGATCATCAAGCCATGCGATCTTTACCTGGAATTGGGACGCGTGGGCGAAGCGGAACACATGGCGATGGAACTGTTGGATATGCAGCCCACCGGCGGCGCGCTTAAACGCATGGCGCTGGTGAAGATGATCAAAGGCCAGATTCCCGCCGCGACGGTGTTTCTCAACGTTCTGCAGGATGACATGGTCTGGGGGCGCTGGGCTCAAGAATACCTGCAACGTCTCGCGAAGGATCCGGAGCTTTCAAGCGATCCGGAAATCCAGCGCATCCGCGGACTGATGATCACGGAAGACGACCTTGAGCAAACCACGATCTATTTCCCCGATGGATCCAAATCCAACTATGTCGCGATGCTGCATAACCAGCTCGAACAAAACGGCCGGAATCAAATGGCCTTTGAGTATTACATGGCTCAGTGCCTGGTCATCGGCAACTTGAAGAACGTTGTCGATGCGTTTCCCTTGCTGGATAACTTTTCCTATCCATCGATTCCGCCGGTTTACGAGGAAGCGGCGATGATTTACGGCTCAGTGACTCAAGGCGAGATTGAGGAAAGACCATCGGGAGTTTTCTTTCGCGACTATAAAATCAGCGAGCCGACGTTAGCCAGGTGCCAAAGTTTTATGGAGATTTTAAGACGTTACGACGGCTTCAACAAGAAAGCAGAACCGGAAATCGCGCGCGCGGTTGGCGGCAGCTATTTTCATTATTTTTATTTGATGAAGTGTGGAGACGCCCGATGAACAGGCGACACCTGATACTGATGCTTGTCGTGACTGCCTCCGCGGCGCTGGCGGCGCTCACGGCAATCGGGTGGAAGCAGGATAACAAGAATCTGCCAACGGAGTGGACGGACGCCGGACGCCTTCCACAAATACGGCCTGACTATTGTGACATCGTTATTCCGCCGAATATCGCCCCGCTCAATTTCACGGTGGAGGAGCCTGGCATCGAGTACCAGACGCGCATTCATGGAACTCAGGGCGAGGAAATTTTCGTCGCCTCGCGCAATCCGGGCATTGTCATTCCAGAGCAACCGTGGCGTGAATTGCTCCAGGTGAATCGCGGCGGCAAAATCGGATTGGATATCTATGTCAAAGAACAGAATGGCAGCTGGCGCCGTTTTGCAATGATCGAGAATGCCGTCGCGCAGGAGGAAATTGATTCACATCTGGCCTACCGGCTGCTGGGACCAGTGGGCGTCATGTACCGTAAGTTGGGAATCTATCAGCGGAACCTGGAAAACTACGACGAATCGCCGATCGTTAACAACGACTCAACCGGCGGCTGCTTCAATTGCCACACTTTCAGGGACAACTGTCCTGATGAATTTTCATTCCACGTTCGACCGGGAGTGCAGAAAGAATTAGTCACTTTGGGAATGATTGTCGCTCGCGACGGTAAAGCGAACCGGCTTGAGACCAAATCGGAGGCCGCGCCAAGCGCGCCGGGTTATCATTCCTGGCGCCGGGACGGACTTGCCGTCGCATTCTCATTCAGCAAAACGAGACAATACTTTCGCAATTGCGGACCCGATGTACGGGATGTTTTCGATATCGCGTCCGATCTGGCGATCGCGGATGCCAAGACCGGCGCCGCCTCAACGTCGCCGGACATCTCCACTCCCGACCATTTGGAAACTTTCCCCTGCTGGTCGGCCGACGGCAAGCATCTCTTCTACTGCAGCGCCCAAACGCCATGGAGCGCGGATGAATATCCCCGCGCGGAAAGCATTCAACAGGTCAAATTTGACCTGATGCGCATACCATACGACATCGAAAGCAACACATGGGGCGAACCGGAAACGATGCTGGCGTCCGCGGAAACCGGAAAGACCATCCTCGAACCCAGGGCTTCGCCTGACGGACGCCACCTGCTTTTCTGCATGTCGGACTACGGCGGTTTTCCAGTGCATCAGCCGGGTTGCGATTTGCACATGATGAACCTGGAAAGCGGCGAGCATTGGCGTCTGGAGTGCAACAGCGACGAAGCTGATTCATGGCACTGCTGGTCAAGCAACTCCCGCTGGATCGTCTTCAGCAGCAAACGCGACAACGGATTCATGGCCCGGCCGTATTTCAGTTACATTGACGCGGATGGACGCGCACATAAGCCGTTCGTCCTGCCGCAGAAAAACCCAGCCTTTTATGACACCTGGATTAAAACGTATAATGTGCCGGAGTTGATCACAGGCCCCGTCACCGTGCCGCAAGAAGAATTATTGCAGGCCGTCCTTGCCGGCAGCGCCACGACCGGCGGAGCCGCGAGAGACAATGCATCGTGGCGAGCAACAACGAATTCGCCGATGCAATGAATCAACCAACCCTCCACGCTTGAACTTCAGTCGCCGCCTGGAACGATCAGTAGTTATCATCTTAAACGCATACATATACTACAAGAAGAATAAACCTCAAGATAACTACTACTTATTTATAAAACCACAGGCGCCTTTCTTGCGGCATCCTTCAATGACAGATCTATTCGATTGACTGCTGATCCATTAATAGCGCCTTCTAAAAAATATGATTCTCGCACAGGGCGCACAAAGCGCAGAGATTCAACAATTGTATATACACGGTCTAGCCAATCAGTCCTTTGTGTCTTCGTGTCTTTGTGGTGAATTTCCAAAGGTTGCCTAATGGCAAAACATTAATCGAAACCATGACTGCTAAAATTTCAACGTATTCGTGCAGGTTGACTACCGTTCCTTGTGCGAATCGCATTTAAAAATCTTCTTGCGAAGTTTACTCAAGATTTGCTACGTGCTGTTATCGAAAATGTGAGAATTGGCGATAATGTTATCCTCTCATTCCGATCAGCCATCCCAGACGAAAGACCGTTTGAGTTTCTCGCGATCCGTGCGCGCGATGGGCGCTGTTCTTTTTCGCCCGCGCGTCGTCCTGTTCGTGGCGCTTTTGGGCTTGTACCTGTACGCCATTGTGGATGCGCGCCTGATCTTCCAGCTCCGCGATAAAATTTTTCTGTGGAATCTCCGCTTTTTCATGGGTTTCACCGGCCAATCTGGAGCATTATTGGAATGGTCGGACAGCCTGCTGGTGCAATTGTGCTACCGTGGCTGGCCGGGCGCGCTTGCTCTCTCAGCCATAACGTGGCTCCTTTTTGCCTCTACAATCGGATTCATGAACGCATCGGGCCGCGCAAACATTGGCGGCACGTGGATCATTCCGGGAATCTTCTTCATCTGGTTGTTCGGCAAATACTCGTTTCACACATCGACAATCGTCGGATCAACTATGGCCATGGCCCTGGCCAACGGCTGGGCCAGACTGCCAGTGAAACGAATATGGCTGCGCCTGCCGTTATTTGCCGCTTTTTCAGCCGCCATATACTACATCGCGGGCGAAGCCGGTTTCTATTGTTTCGCAGCGTGTTGCATTATTTATGAGACGCTGGCCGAAAAACGGCGGTTGTCTGGAATATGGATGCTGCTGATCGGCGCCGGGGTGAAGTTCGGACTCCCTCCCGCGCTGGCCAGCCTGAACCTGACTGCCTGGACGTTTCATCCGCCTTTTCTGAATGATTACCTCAGAATCCCGCGAGGCTGGCACGTTACGCTTTTTTACTGTTACTTCCCGGCCTGCGCGTTGTTTGTGATCTATCGGCAGACTGCCGTCAGCTGGATAAAGTCATTGGGCAGGAAAAGTTCGGAAACGCCGCAAGACAAAGACGTTGAACAGGAACGCGCCACAGGCGTTTGTGGACGGATCCGCTGGATGACCGAAACGCTGCTGCTGTTATCGCTGGCAGCTGCGGCGGGATTATACGGCTTGGATCGGGATCGCAAGGCGCTGCTGGAGATCGACTATTGCTCCGAGCATCAACAATGGAAAGATGTGCTTGAGCAAGCCGCGAATCTGCCGCCACAGCAATACACGCCCTATGTGAATCATGATGTCAATCTTGCGCTGTATCATACGGGACATTTGCCTGATCGGATGTTTAGCTACCCTCAGAAATACATGGCTTTATTATTTCAGGAACAAGTTCCCGAATTCGCGATGCTCCGCAAGCCGTGTGATCTGCTGCTGGAACTGGGGCGCGTCAACGAGGCTGAGCACAAGGCCCTGGAAATGATGGAACTATGGCCGACCGGCGGAGCGCTCAAACGCGTCGCGCTGGCGAAGATGATCAAAGGCCAGATTCCCGCCGCGACAGTTTTACTCAACGTCTTGCGGGATGATCTCGTGTGGGGCCGCTGGGCCGAAGGATATTTGCAGCGCCTGGCGGAGGATCCGGAGCTGGCGAGCAATGAGGAAATCCAGCGAATACGCCAGCTGATGGTTACTGAAGACGACCTCTATCTCTATGGAACATTCACCCAAGAAAACGAATTCTGGTATTACAACCCACCCGCCCTGTTATCAGGGTTGCTGAAAAAGAACGGGCGAAACCAAATGACCTTCGAGTGCCTCATGGCGATGTATCTCTTCAATGACAACGTGCAGGCGGCGGTCGAAACATTTTCCTATCTGGACAACTTCTCCTATCCGTCGGTTCCATTGCATTATGAAGAAGCGGCAATGATTTATGGCACGCAACATCCCGAGGAGATCAAGCAAACGCCATCGGGAATCTTTATCCGCGGCCTGAAAATCAGCCCTGCTACAGAGGACAAGTGCCGCCGCTATCTGGAGCTTGTCCGGCGATATCGCGGCTTCAAAAAGGAAGCGGAACCGGATGTCGTACGCGAGCTGGAAGGCAGCTATTTTCAGTATTATTATCTGTCACGTTGTGGAGATGCGCCATGAGCCGGCGAAGATTCATCCTGGTGATTGTCGTGGCAGCTGCGATCGCGTCGGCGTTGCTCGTCGCGTATGGATGGCGACAGGCCAGCCAGGATCATCCCGATCAATACGTTGACACTCCTCGCCTCCCGCAGATACGACCCGACTACGGCGAGATCGTCATTCCGCCCAACATCGCTCCGTTGAATTTTTTGGTGGAAGAACCGGGTATCGAGTTCCGTGTGCGAATCCATGGAGCCGGAGACCAGGACATTCTCATCGCCTCGCACGATCCGAGCATCGTTATTCCACAGCAACCGTGGCGCGAACTGCTCCTGGAAAATCGCGGCGGCAAAATCGGTCTGGACATCTATGTCAAAGGGCAAGACGGCCGCTGGTCCCGCTTTAAGCAGATCGAGAACACCGTCGCGCAAGAAAAAATCGATTCGCACCTCGTTTACAGATTGCTGGGACCGGTATGCAATTACTTCAACGAAACCGGAGTCTATCAGCGGAACCTGGAAAACTTCGACGTATCGCCGATCCTGACGAGCCATTCGTTCGGCGGCTGCGTCAATTGTCACAGTTTCAAGGGGAATGATCCCAAAGAGTTCTCGCTCCACATACGCCCGGGGCCGTATAGCATGAATGCCGCGTCGGGAATGATCCGCGTGCGCGATGGACACGCGGTGCGGCTGCAGACCAAATCAGCGGCCGCGCCGAGGCCGCCAGGTTACATCGCCTGGCATCCTGACGGTTTGGCGGTCGCCTACTCGATGAACAAACCGGCCCAGGTCTTCCGCGCGGCTGGGGATGAAATCCGGGACGTGCTAGACTTCTATTCCGATCTGGCGGTTGCCAACACTGAGACCGGCGCCTCTTCCTCGTCGCCGGACATCTCCGATCCCGGTCGGCTGGAAACTTTCCCATGTTGGTCGGCCGACGGCAAAGAGATTTACTATTGCAGCGCCCAATCGAAGTGGGGCAAGGACAACCCCCCAGATCCGGAAAGCATGAAGAAACTCATGTTCGATCTCGTGCGCGTTGAATACAACGCCGAAGACAATACGTTCGGTCCGCCGGAGACGGTCCTGGCAGCCTCGGATACAGGCATGAGCATCACCGAGCCCCGCGCCTCGCCCGACGGACGCTATCTCCTTTGCTGCATGTTGGACTACGGCATGTTCCCGCTCTTCCGGTCCAGCGCCGATTTGTATCTCATGGACCTTAAGACCGGCGATTACCGGCGGCTGGAATGCAACAGCGACAGTTGCGAGGCATGGCACAGTTGGTCGAGCAACTCGCGCTGGATCGTCTTCAGCAGCAAACGCGACAACGGATTGCTGGCGCGGCCTTATTTTAGTTACATCGACGCGGAGGGGCGCGCGCACAAGCCATTCGTCCTGCCGCAGAAAGACCCAGCCTTTTACGATGCTTGGCTCAAGACATATAATGTGCCGGAGTTGATCACGGGACCGGTCAAGGTATCCCAAAAGGAATTGTTGCAGGCCATCTTTTCCGTCAACGCCTCTGCCGACGGAGTTCCCCAACCCGGCGGATCATGGCAAGCAACCAAAAGTCCGCAGATGCACTAAGTCAATCGCACTCGCCTCAGTGTCTTTTTCATTCACTGCTGTATAACATGAAATGATCGTTTCGGCGTGCGTCAGAAGAGAATCAGCCGGCGAGTTCGTAGAATTGTATTGCAGCGCGGTTGGCGCAGATACATGAAGCGCAGGCAGGTCCGTAGCAACCGGCGTCGCAGCCGGGCGGATGAACCTGGCGCACATGCCCCTTGCGGATGAGCAATTCGAGCATAGGCTCGATCACGGACGGATCCTTATGGAAATGCCGGCTGATGTCCAGCAGACTGCACTGGCTCTGATCGCGGAGAATTTGTTTGATTTCATGCAACATCATCGCGCTCCTTTATTGACGCGCATGCGCGACAGCGGCGCGTGTCACGCCGCCGCGAAAATGCAGCGCGGCATAAAAACCGATCAACGCGGCCGCGCATACAATCAGCCACGCCACGGATTGTCCCGGATGCTGATGAAAATAGTATAACTGATAAAAAGCAACCGCCACGATCCAGGCCAGCCCTGTCAGATACGACACGGAGAAGATCGCCCAGTTCAGATTCGTTTCGCGGTAGATCGTGGCGAGTGTCGATAAGCACGGCGCGTAGATCAGGATGAAAAGCAGATAGGCGATCGCGCCTGCTTGCCCATTGAAACGTTCGGACATGGCGCGGAAGGAACTGGTGTGCAACTGGAGTTCTTCCGCGACAACGTCCTGTCCGGCGGCAGCGGCGCCCAGTCCCAGCGGATCGATCAGTGAAGCCCAGAATCCCTCGAAGCCTCGCGGTATGGCCAGGAAGGCGTCCCTCACGCCGCCCCAAAAGTCAAACTCCGCGCCCATCTTCTCGCCGGGAGTGGAATAAAGCGCATCGAGCGTGCCGACCACGACCTCCTTGGCGAAAATACCGGTGAACAAACCGACCGTGGCCTGCCAATTGTTCTGCTCGATCCCCATCGGACGAAACACCGGCGTGATGACCTGGCTGATGCCGGCGAGCATCGAGTTGTCCGTGTTCTGATTGCCGAACGAACCATCGCGGCCGAATGAGTTGAGAAAGCTGAGAATGACAACGACGATGACAATGGCCTTGCCCGCGCGCAGAATGAAACTCTTCAACCGGTTCCAGGCGTGAAACAGCACTCCGCCGAACGTCGGCAGGTGATACGGCGGCAGTTCCATCACAAAGGTGGCAACTTCGCCGCGCAGGATCGTGCGCTTGAACAGCATACCCGTGCCGATGGAAAGCACGATGCCCGTCATATACAGCCCGAAGAGCAGCGCGCCGCCAGTGCGCGGAAAGAACGCGGCGGCGAACATGGCGTAAATCGGCAGCCGCGCGCCGCAAGACATCAGTGGATTCATCATGATCGCCAGGATCCGGTCGCGCTCGTTCTCCAACGTGCGCGTGGCCATGATTCCGGGCACGTTGCAGCCGAAGCCGACCATCATCGGGATGAACGCCTTGCCCGGCAATCCGATGGCGCGCAGGAAACGATCCATCACGAACGCCGCGCGGGCCATGTAGCCGCTATCCTCGAGAAACGCAAGGCAGAGAAACATCAGTGCAATCGGGGGGATGAAGGTCGCCACGGTCTGAATGCCGCCGCCCAGCCCTTCGGTGAGCAGCGTGGCGAGCCACACTGGACAATGCATCGCGGCCAGCAACTGACTGAAGCCATCCACGCAAATCACGCCGAACAGGATGTCGAAAAAATCGATGAACGGGCCGCCGACGTTGATCGTGATCACGAAAACCAGATACATGACCAGCAGAAAGATGGGGATGCCGATGACGCGATTGAGCACAACATGGTCGATCAATTCAGTCACATTGCGCCGCAGCTGCATATCGCGCCGGACCACGTCGCGCGCCAGACCGTGAATGAAGCCATAGCGCCCGTCGGCCACCGCGATGTCGCAGTCCTCGCCGATGTGCCGCGCGACGGCATGCGCCTCGTGTTCAACCTGCTCGAAGATCGCCGGATCCTGCACGTATTGATGGCCAATGTCATCGTGTTCAAGCAACTTCAAAGCCAGCCAGCGGGGATCCACGCTTCGCGCTTCGGCGATTTCTTCCACGATCCCCTGCACATTCGCAATGGCCTTTTCCAGTTCCGAGTCGTACTGCACACGAGTCGGCGAGATCTTTTTCTCGCGCGCCTGCCGCAGGATCGCGGCGCGCAACTCATGCAAACCCTCGCCCCGGCACGCCACGATCGGAATGACCGGACAGCCCAGATGCATCGCCAGATGCTCCACCTCGATCTTGATGCGGCGCTTGCGAACCACGTCCATCATATTCAGCGCGACGACAATGGGAACCTTGATCTCCAGCAACTGGGTCGTGAGATACAGATTTCGTTCCAGATTCGTGGCGTCGAGGATGTTCACCACCACATCGGGGTGATCGGTGAGAATATGGCTGCGGGAGATGGATTCATCAATCGAGTAGGCGGAAAAGGAATAGATGCCGGGCAGGTCGGTCGCCTCGACCTTGCATCCATCGTCGATGTATTCGCCGGTTAAACGCTCGACCGTGACGCCGGGCCAGTTGCCCACGCGCTGCCGTGCGCCGGTCAGCGCGTTGAACAGGCATGTTTTTCCGCAATTAGGATTGCCCGCCAGAGCGATCTTGATCGTCTGCATCCGTCTCGATCCGATCTATGATAATATTCGCCGCTTGGAATTGTGATCTATGCGGATTCGATATCCAGAATCTCCGCTTCGTTTTGCCGAAGCGTCAGGCAGCATCCGTTGACTTCCAACACAACCGGATCCCCCAGTGGAGCGCGCCGAACCAAGGTGAAGAGCGCTCCGCGAATTAATCCCATCCTCAGCAATTTCTGTAGATACGCGCGATCGCGGCAACAATATCCCGTGATCTTGCCCCGCTGCCCTGGAACCAACTCGCGCAACTTCATCGCCCCTCGCTCCTTGCCGCTTTCGCCGCCCCGTGATCTTGATTTCTGGATAACTGGCGCCCGAGGCGTTATAAATATATATAAAATTTCTCACAATCGCACATAATAGTGAAGCAAAAAATATCAATCCCGGAAATCACCGTGCTAATGTATTGTTTACTATACGAAACTCCACCCTGGTCGGCAAGCTTTATTTATTGAAAAACAAATTATTATCGAGAATCGCTTCAAATGCGCCATAGGAAGCCTGAGATGCAGCAAATCATTCTTTGAATCTGGTACAATCATTGTTTCAACCTTTGCGAACTCCGCATTCTCGGATAAAATATCCGTTTCTTGGATCTACAAAGCAGCCTCTTCCCTATCAATCACTCGACAATTCGGTTTGTTCCAACTTGACTCAGCCAGAACATTTAAAATAGGCTGTCTTTACTAACGGAATTTTTAATCTGCTATAGTTATTTTTTGCATGCATCCACGAAAAATGTCATTTTTCATTGGTTGAAGATCTCTACAGATCACCATATGAGGCGAAGACATGAACGTGACACAAGGGCAAAGATGGCCGAAGACTCTCTCGACGGCATTAGTGATCATCGCAGTCGCGATTAGAGCAAGCATCAGCTTCGCGCAAGAAGCAGGCGTGAACGAGTTCATGTTCGAGGGTAAAATTCACAACCCGGATATGGATTGGCCGACTAAGCATCTTGGCGAGTCCGTCAGTGCCGATAGCGATACAATGATCGTCGGCGCGCCATATACCAATCTCAATGGTCAGAATTATGCCGGATTTGCCCAAGTTTATCGTGCCGATGGTCTGGGCGGCTGGACGCTCGAGGCGGAGTTGAATATCTACGACGCCGAAACAGCTGATTACTTCGGCTGCTCCGTTTGTGTTTCGGGCGATACGGCTGTAATCGGGGCTTATCAAGACGAAGAGGGAGAGCTCAATTCCGGCGCGGCCTATATCTTTATACGCTCAGGAGACGTCTGGACGCAGCAATCAAAACATACTGCCGGCGATCCTTCATTGGACGACTTTTTCGGCTTTTCGGTTGCCGTTTCAAATGACGTTTTTTTGGTTGGATCTCATTATCATGATGATCCGGAAAGCAACGCAGGATCGGTCTATGTCTTCAAACGGATGCCGGACCTGACAAAAACGCACATCCCTTGGGGCGTCCTCAAATAATAGAGAAAACTGAAGCAATACGCACGATGAACATCTTGCGAATACCGATAGTGTCAAGCTGCACCCGATATAATGGTTGCGCTTAACCGGAATAGTCGGCGCGGATGGCTTCGATCTGTTCGTAGGCGCCGTTGAGGATTTCGACGAGCTGGGGATCGAAGTGTGTGCCGGCGCCTTCCTGGATGATGCCGAGCGTTTTTTCAATGGGGAATTCCTTTTTATACGGCCGCTCGGAACGCAACGCGTCGTAAACGTCGGCCAAAGCCACAACGCGGCATTCAACCGGAATGTCCTCGCCCGCCACTTTATTCGGATATCCGCTGCCGTCCCATTTCTCATGATGCCCGATGGCGATAGTAGCGGCGACCTGCAACAAGGGATTCATCATCACCTGTGCGCCATTGCCGCCGTTTCCGTTGTCATCAGTCATACGGTCTCCAAGCCATTCCAGAAACCGCAGCATGCCGATCGGCGGTTTCATCAGGATGTTCGCGCCAATCTCGCAATGCCGTTCCATGACCGCGCGCTCATCAGGATCCAGTCTGCCGGGTTTGAGCAGCACGGAATCGGGAATGCCGATCTTGCCGATGTCATGCAGCGGCGCGGCGAGGAAGACTTTGTTCGTGAAATCTTTGTCGAGCTCCAACTCGCTGCAAAGAATGCGCGCATAATGCCCCACACGGATAATGTGGTTGCCGGTTTCCTCGTCGCGGTATTCACCGGCCTTGGCCAGCCGCCAGATGATGTCGAGGCGCGAGACTTCCAGCTCCTGCGTCCGTTCGCGCACCCGTTGCTCCAATTCCTCGTTCTGACGGCGGATTGTGTCCTGATACTCTTTCAGCCGCAGGGAGTTGCGCAGCCGCGCAATCAGATCTTCCTGATTCACCGGTTTGTTCAGCAGATCCGTCGCGCCCAAATCCAGCGCCTTTCGCTTGGCCGCCTCGTCGGTGTTGCCGGTGACGATGATGACCGGCGTGTCCTTAGTGACTTCCAACGCGCGAATCTCGCGCACCAGGTCGAAGCCATTCTTCAAGGGCATGTGGAAGTCCGAGACGACAACATCAGGGGCTGTCTCGCGCGCCTTGTCCACGGCTTCATCGACGCTATTGGCGAATTCGAAGGTCCATTCATCACGAAACTTGCGCAGTAACCGTCGGATCGCGCTGAGGAAATGCGGATCGTCGTCGACGAATAATATTCGGGGTGATCCATTTAAGCCATTCATCTCTTTTATCCTGTTATAACGCCCTGTTTTTAGCTTCGTGCTCCAAAGCGTCGTTCGCGCCGGCTTCAGGGCAAAACTGCGCCCATGGCGACAGACGATCCGTCATCCCCAGTCGTTTAAAATACGCAAAGTCGAGCTCATGCGCAGGGAGAACATCAGGCGCTGGCAAAGCGCCGTTTAATTTCATCAACCCGTTCGCCGCATGCACGGCTGTCAGCGGATTGAATTTTTCACTCACACTGTCGCTGGGCGTATGGTGATACGCCAGCGCTTCGATGATGTCGTCTCCCAGCCCCCAGACGCTCATCAGATAAGCGCCAATCGAGGCATGCGACGTGCCGATGATCTTCATCTCGGCCTCCCAGTAGCTCAGGCCTTCGTTCTGCACGGCCAACAGCACTTGCGCGTATTGCTCCGGATTTTGGCTGGCAAGCACGAGTTTTCCGATGTCATGCACGATCCCAGCCAGAAACGCGGCGTCTCCCAAGCGCTTCTCGTCGCTTTCTGTCGTGGCGATCTGCCGCGCGGCCACGCCTACGTACATGCTGTGGGCCTGCATCTGTTCGAGCGAAAATCCGGGAAGCTGCTCCAAGGTGGAATTGGAAAAAATATGCACCGTGAGCACGAGCGACTTGATCGTTTCCATTCCAAGCAGCTGGACGGCCTGCGGGATGTTGCTGATGTGCCGCGGCATGCCGAAAAAGGCGGAGTTGACCAACTGCAGGATTTTCGAAGCCATGCCCAGATCGCTTTCAATGATGCGACCGACGTTCTTGATCGACGAGTCGGGAGAGTTCAGTTCCTCCACGATGCGTGTGTAAAGCTGCGGCATGCTTGGCAATGATTCAACCTGCAGCACCAGGCGGCTCAACGTTTCATCCGCGAGCAGCTCGCGCAGGGCGCAGGCGCGCTGGATCGCCGTTTTCAGCATATCAGGATCGCAGGGCTTGGAAAGAAACTGATGCGTCAGTCCGACAGTGCGCAGCGTGGCCTCCTGTTCGGTGAAGCCAGTGAGCACGATGCGCGCCGCGCGCGGGTATTCCTTCTTGACGCGTTTCAACAGCTCGCCGCCGTCCATGCCAGGCATGCGCATATCGGTGACCACCACATCGCACGGCTCGACGGCCAGCAGATCCAGCGCCTGCTGCCCGCCAGAGGCGTAGACCATCTCCCACTCCTCACGCATCGAGCGGAGCATGCGCCGCAAGCCATTGAGCACATTGCGGTCGTCATCGACAAAAATCACACGCCGTTTCATGATCCATCACCGCCGTCATCAGAGCGGATGGGCAGGAAGATGTGGAACGTGGTTCCCTGCCCCACTTCGCTTTCCAGTTTGAGTTCGCCGCCGTGTTTATCCACCACGACGGAACGGGCAATGGCCAATCCCTGTCCCGTGCCGCGCCCCACTTCCTTAGTCGTAAAAAAAGGCTCAAAAATACGCTCGCGGATTTCCAGCGGGATTCCCGCGCCAGTGTCGCTGATCGTAATCTCTACCCGCTCCCCTGCCGTCCGGGCGCCGATGCGAATCAAGCCTTTTTCCTTGCGATCCTTGCCGACCTTCTCCTCGATCGCATGCGCCGCGTTGATGATTAAATTCAGGAACACCTGGTTGATTTCGCCAGGCAGGCAGGTCACCATCGGCAACTGCGGCTCGATATCCGTCTCCAGCTCCGCCACGTATTTCCACTCATTGCGCGAAACAGTGATCGTGCTGTTCAGCGCGCGGCTCAGGTCCACTTCCTTCTTCTCATCGCTGCCGGGATGCGAAAATTCCTTCATCGCCAGCACAATCTTCGATACGCGCTGCACACCGTCCAACGACTGTTCCAAGGATTGAGGAATTTCCTCTTCGAGATATTCGATGTCGATTTCTTCCCGGACATCGCTAACGACCCGGCAATACTCCTGTAAATCATCATGCTTTTGAGCAGCTTCCCACAGCGCCAGATAAGCCTCGCACATTTTTTTCAGGTCGCTCAACGCTTCATCCAGGAAGTGCAGGTTGTCGCCGATGTACTGAATCGGCGTATTCAGCTCATGCGCGATGCCCGCCGCCAGCTGCCCAATCGCGGCCAGCTTGCTGGATTGCCCCAGCTCCAGCCGCGATTCCGCGTCCTTACGGGCGGCTCGCTCACGATCCAATTCGAGTCTCAATGATTGCAAATCGTCTTGTTGCAGCATAATTCACCCGTTTCCGGGCATGGCAGAGCCTGCCCGTTCATGGACTTATCCATAGTTCTTATCGGCGCCGCAAAAGGAATCCAAAGCGAAATCCTTGCAATTCATCCGATGCATTCGTACTTGCGGAATCCGGGAAAACTTGACATATTTCGTCATCCAGGCTGCAAAGAATGCAAGGAGCGCACAATGCCATTTATCTCCAAAAATGAACGGCGGATGCTTGAGGTCATTTCCGAGCTGACCTATGTCAATCCCTTTCTCCCCGAGCGCATCGCGCTGGAGCGCAGCCTGCTGGGCGAGCATTTCCACGAATCGCGCGCCGACTGGAACGTCACCGCCGAAATCAACTGGGATCATCCGAACGTGATCCGCGTGGTGAGCGAGGCGGAAAAACTGCAACTCCGGATCGGTGAAGCGCTGAAATCCGGCGGCGCCGAACCGTCCACCGAAGAGACGCGGCTATACATCGACCTGGTGCTGTTTCTGATCTACCATCGCTATCGCCGCCAGTTCGACGAAATGATCGAGGGCGAGGAAGGCGGCGTGATCTCGCGCAAGGTGCCGATCTGGCAAAACTTCTGGGAAGACTACCAAAAGGCCATTGATCTGCCGGGATTGTCCGGCGCCGACCACAAGGTCGCGGCCCATTTCTTCGCCGGCTTCTTCCAGGTGCGGCGGGCGTTCTACCACATCTTCCGCTCGATGATCGGCGGCTCGCGTCCGATGACGCAACTCCGCGCGCAGGTCTGGCAGTCGATCTTCACCCACGACATGCGGCGCTACAGCCGCCTGATGCATCAGCGCATGCAGGACATGACCTGCCTGATCACCGGTCCCTCCGGCACAGGCAAGGAGCTCGTCGCCCGCGCCATCGGACTCTCGCGCTACATCCCGTTCGACACGGGATCGATGCAGTTCGCCCACGATTTCTCCGAGACATTCTTCCCGCTCAACCTTTCGGCGCTCTCGCCGACGCTGATCGAATCGGAGCTCTTCGGCCATAAGAAGGGCGCCTTCACCGGCGCGCTGCAGGATCGCGCGGGATGGCTCGAAGCCTGCCCGGCGATGGGCACGGTTTTCCTCGATGAAATCGGCGACATCACGCCGGAGATTCAGGTGAAGCTGCTGCGTGTGCTGCAACAGCGCGTGTTCAACCGGCTCGGTGACACGCAGGCGCTGCGCTTCCAGGGCAAGATCATCGCCGCCACGAACCGCGACCTGGCGCGCGAAATCGAGGCCGGGCGTTTCCGCGAAGACCTATACTATCGCATCTGCAGCGACCGGATCGTGACGCCGTCGCTGCACGAGCAAATCGCCGACAACTTCGACACGCTGCCGCGGCTCGTGCGGCACATCGCCGAGCGGCTGACCACCGAGGATGAGGCGGACGGACTGGCGGCGGAGGTGATGGAGTGGGTGGAAGGGCGGCTAGGCCGCGAATACGCCTGGCCGGGAAACGTGCGCGAGCTCGAGCAATGCGTGCGCAACATCCTCATCCGCAAGGAATACCACCCTCACGGCGCCAGCCGCGCCACGAGCGATGCGCCGTTCAGCAACATCACCGGACGCATGCAGAGCGGCGACCTTCCGCTTGACGAGCTGCTTCAATTCTACTGTTCCTGGATCTACGCCCAAAGCGGCAACTACCAGGAAGCCGCGCGCCGCCTACAGGTCGATCACCGCACGGTCAAGGCCCGCGTGGATCAAACGCTGGTGGAACAATTCCAGCAATCGCAAAATTCATCCACGCAACGCTGATTTCCGGATGCGGAAATGTTGCCAACCGTAAAGACACGCGAGCAACAGGAGCGCAAAGGGCGCGGTGTAATAACGCTGGGCATGCGGAATGCTCAAGAGTTGCGCCGTGGCGTCGGGCCGCAGGAGCACCAAGGCCGCAATGAGTAAAAACGACGCTTCATACCAGCGATTGCGCGCATGAAACCAGTGTTGCGTCAGGGCGGCGAAGGCGCAAACGCCGGCGCAGGCGGTGAAGGCGATCAGCAAGGGCATCAACAGCCCATCGATGTTGTGCAGAATCAAGTCGGGATTCAGCACGAAGACGAACGGAAGAATCGCAGTGCGGATATCATAGAGAAATCCCTGAATCCCGATCGGAATCGGCGGGGATTTCGCTATCGCGGCCGCGGCGTATGCGGTCAGACCGACGGGCGGTGTGTCGTCGGCGAGGATGCCGAAGTAGAAAACAAAGAGATGCGCGGCTATCAACGGCATAAAGATGCCGTGCTTGCCGGCCAGCTGCACGATGACCACGGCGGTGAGCGAGGCCATAGTGATATACGTCGCGGTGGTCGGCAGGCCCATGCCGATAATCAAACTGGCGACCGCCGTGATAAGCAGCATCAGGTGGACATTGCCCCGGCTGATGTGATCCACGATATTGACGATCTGGCTCCCGAGTCCCAGGCTGACCACTCCGACGATGACCCCGGCTCCGGCGCAGGCCAGCGCGACGGCGACCATGTTTTTCGCTCCGTGTTCGAGCGCGGCGAAAAGATTGCGAAACGCGGCGAGCGCGCTTTGATTTACGGATCGGCTCGCATGGCGGGCCTTGATGAAATCCTGCGCCAGCATCACTACGCCCATCATGCCGCAAGCGTAATAAGCGGCCGCCTCCGGCGTGACTTGCAGCCAAATCAGCTGATACAGCAGCACGGCCAGCGGAAGAAGGTAATGCAGTCCGCCGAGAAGCGTGGCGCGAAAGTCGGGCAGTTCGGATTTCGGCGCGCGCTCCAGGCCAAGTTTGCAGGCTTCGAGATGCGTAATATACACCAGCGCGGCGTATGAGGCGAAAGCCGGAATCGCGGCGGCCTTGACGACTTCAATGTAAGCGACGTTGCAATATTCAGCGATGATAAAAGCGGCGGCGCCCATGATCGGCGGAGCCAGTTGTCCATTCGTGCTGGCGGCGACTTCGATGGCCGCGGCGGTGCGCGCCGGATAGCCGCTGCGCTTCATCAGCGGAATGGTGAAGGTGCCGGTGGTGACGATGTTGGCGATGCTGGAGCCGCTGACCATGCCGGTGAGTCCGCTGCTGACCACGGCCGCCTTGGCCGGTCCGCCGCGAAAGCCGCCCAGCACACTCAGCACGAGTTCCGTGAAAAAACGTCCACCGCCTGCGCGTTCGAGCATCGAGCCGAAAAGGACGAAGAGAAACACGGTCTTGGCCGAGACGCGCAAGGGCAAGCCGTACACGCCCTCGTCGGACATGGTCATCTGGCCGATCAGGCGGCGCAGCGAGACGGACTTCATCGCCAGAATGTCGGGCATGTGCTCCGCGAAAAAGGCATAGGCGATGAACGCGGCGGCGAGCATCGTGAGCGCCGGGCCGATGGCGCGGCGGCAGCCTTCGAGCAACAAGATCAGCAACGTGACGCCCACGACGATGTCGCGCGGCAGCGCCGTGCCGGAACGCGCGGCCAGCCCCTCGCGGTCAAACACGATGTACAGCGCGGAACCCAGCGCAAGCGACATCAGCAGCCAATCATACCACGGCACGCGGTTCATCGCCGTGAGGCTTTTCAGCCCCAGGCGCGGTTTCTTCAGCGCCGGACTGCAAAGGAACACAAGCGCCAGCGCAAAGGAAAGATGGATCGCCTTGATGTAGATGCTTTCCAGCGAACCGAAGTGCTGCGCGATCCATTTCGACGCGATGGCGAATTGAAACAGCGACCAGCCAATGGCGATGCACGCAGCGAGCATTTTCGGCGCGCCCGCAAGCCGGCGCGTCAAGCCCTCTTCTTCAGCGGCCCAATCGCCAAGCAAATCCAGTGAATCGTTGTTTTCCGTTTGCAGCGGTTCTGAAGTCATCAGGTGAAAAAATTCTAAATTCAAAAATTTGAAAATCTCTCTTTGGAAGTCAGACTCGTCTGACCAGTCTGACTCGTCCGACAAGTCAGACTTTTTCAAATTAAGATTTCAATCTTCATCCGCATCCATGAGTCCGGCTTCCTTGTAATAACGCTCCGCACCGGGATGGATTTCGGCGGTTTGTCCCAGCAACATATTCTGCGGAGTCAATTCCTGATACGCCGGATGCAGTACCTTGAAGGCGTCGAGGCGCTCGAAGATTTCCCGGGTCATGGCGTACACAACATCGTCCGGCACATCCTTGCGCGTGAGCATAGTAGCCTTGACGCCGAACGTAGGCACATCCTCCTCGTTGGTCGCTCCGGGGTAATGCTGAATCAGAATTTTCGTGGGCGAGTAATACGGATACTTCGCCGCGATGGCTTCGATATGGCTGATCGGCACGAAATGCACGGGCCGGTTGGCGATGGCGGTGGCTTGCAGCACGGAGCCGTTCGGGTGGCCGACGACATAGAAAAAGGCGTCGATCTTGCCGTCGCGCATCAACTCCGCCGCGTCGTCGGGCTTGACCGATTCGGCCATGATGTCTTTCTCCGGATCGATGCCCGCGGCTTCCAACGCGATCAACGCAGCCACACGAGTGCCGCTGCCGGGATTGCCGATGTTGATGTGCTTGCCCTTGACGTCCTCCAGCGAGTTGATGCCGGAGTCGTCCATGGCGACCAGCGTGACGGCTTCGGAGTAAAAGGAAAGCATGAAGCGCAGATCATGCTGCGGACCTTGATCGCTCCATTCGCCCATGCCGTTCCAGGCCTGGTATTGCACGTCGGCGGAAACGATGCCGAACTCAAGATCGCCCTGAAGGAGGGCATTGGTGTTGAAGACCGATCCGGCGGTTGATTCGACTGAGAGAAAGACGCCGTTCTGCGCCTGGTTTTTCTCGACCATTTTCTTGATCGCGCCGCCGGTGGGATAATACACGCCGGTCTTTCCGCCAGTGCCGATCTTGGCGAAAAAGCGCTCAGGCTTCGCCTTGCCGCCGCCGTCTGTTTGCGTTCCGCTGTCTCCGCCGCACCCCAAGGGCAGCAAAGCGGCAAACAAAAACAACGCTGTTATTGCGATGAGATTTTCAAAATGGAATTGCGAACGATTAAATAAACACATGACGGCCTCCGGCTGATCTTATCGTTGACAACATCAGTCAGAGGCTAGGTTAAAGGGAGAAACCGGCCTTGTCCATCAAAAGCGGGCCAGAAAATTCCACGACACATTTGAGCTCAGCCATCATGCTTGCACATGAAAGCAAAACACTGTTTGCCATCCGGCGCCGGTCAGCCGGAAAGTTTGTCCGACAAACGGTCGGCGAGTTCGCTGATGCGTTCGAGTTTTTGTTCGATCTGCTCGATGCGCGCATCAATGCGCTGCTCGACGGATTCGTCCGGCTCCGCCTTGATCTTTTTCATGGCGTTTTCCAGCAACTTTTCCACCTGCGCCTCAAGATCCTTGCGCGCGCTTTCCGAATTCTTCGACAGCTCCTCGTAAAGTTTACGCCCCTGCTCCTCGGAAAGTTTGCATTCCTTGGCCACGTTCTTCGCCATTTCCTCAAGCTTGCCCTTGGCCATCCAGCCCAGACCCAGGCCGGTGAAAATTCCTTTTTTAATCATTTCGATCATTGTCGTATGCCTCCTATGTACTTCTTCCTTCATGCAAATCGGCTATTTATTCCGACAACAATGCGCGAAAAAAGTTGCGTCATTCTCCGCGATAGGCCGCGGAATTTTCCGGAGTCTCATACACGCGCACCTCGCATAGCAGCCCTTCGGCCAGATGCGGCGCCAGCGCGTTCCAGAATTGCACGGCGAGCGTTTCGGCGGTGGTGATGCGCCCCTTGAGCATCGGCACATCGTTCAGATTCCGATGATCGACCTGCGAGATGATCTCGCGCTGAATAAGCGCGTTGAGATGATCGAGATTCATCACCATGCCGGTCCGCGGATCAACCTCGCCGCGCAGCGTGACATCCACCCAGTAGTTATGGCCATGAAGCGCGTTGCAACAGCCGTAGAGTTCGCAATTCTGATCATCCGGGAGCTGCGGACTGTGGAGCCGATGACTGGCGGAAAAATATGCGCGCCGTGTAATTTCAATCATGAGCGGGACACCGGTTTCGTTGATGGCATTCGTGTGTTAGAAAATGTGATTCTTGTCAGTCGCAAGGCGAGGTTCAAACAAAAAATGCACCGTTGGCGTCATGGATGCTGCGCCTGGAGCGCTTGTGGATGGGGCGTGCGATGATATTGATGCGCCTGCTCCAGCCGTCCGGGATAGCCGGACGGGTAATACTGATGCTGATAATACGCCGGATGCAAGGGCAGGCGTGAGTGCAGTTGATAGCCTTGCTCTTCACAGGCGATTCGCGCGCGTTCAATTGTCGCCTTCCAAAAAGACGGATCGGTCTCGTCCTCGCGGCGCACGGAAATGCCGCCAAAATCCGTAACGCCGGCTTGCAACAGTTCCTTGATGATCGCCGGATGCTCCTGGGCTTTGACAATGATCGGAATATCCATCGGCAGCAGGTCTCGCGCCATTACGATCATGGTGAGCAGATCGTCGACGCTGGGCGCTGGATGATTCGCCATCAACGTGCCGGGTTGCGGCCAGAAGGTCTGGATTTCGAAAGACTGAATATGGCCGTAACGCTGATGCACCTGGGCGATGATCTCCAGCGCTTCGACCTGGCTGGCTTCCGACTCCCCGATGCCAAGCATGCATCCCGTGGCCACGGGAATGGCCAGCCGGCCGCACTGGAGAATCGTCTCCAACCGGCGTTCCGGAACCTTGCATGGCGCGTCGCGATGGGCGTCGGAGGATTGCACTTCCACATCGACGGATTCGAGCATCACTTGCACAGCGCAAAGTTTGGGGCGCAGCCGTTCAAGCTCGGCAAAACCGAGGTTGCCGACATTGACCAGCGAGAAAAGCGGATGATTGGAATTGGTGCATTCCACATAGCCCAGCAAATCATGAAGATAATCGATAAATGAAGCGTAGCCGAAATAACGCAGATTCTTCGACACCGCGTAAATGGAGTCGAGGCCTTCCCCGGCGATCAGCTCGACTTGCACCGCGCCGAGGGCGATCGCCTGACGGATGACAGCCAGCAACGATTTTTTGGATGGCAGCGTGCGCTTCTCGGAATGCGGGTAGGAACAATACCCGCACTTGTTGGCGCAGTGGCGTGTCAGCACCAAAGGATAACTCAAGCAGTAATGGACTGTTTTCAGTTGCGGCATATTTTGACCGTGATAGAGCACCCTGGACAAAGCAAATTCATGAAAGATGACCGACTGAAAAAAAACACTGCATCCCACGTTTCAAGGGGGGCAATCTTAGCTGAAGTTTCTTCCCCGGTGCAAGGTAAAACTTGATCGCTTCTAAGGATCGGACGCACTGTAAAATGGCGTCAGTTCGCCCTCTCTGCCATTTTTTCAGTCATTGACTCTCTCGCTCATTGATTATATTCATGATATATCTCTCGCAAAATAATGTCATTTTTTTATTTAACCGATATAAAATTTTGATGAATTTCATCGCCCGTAAAAAAACGATGCGCGGAAATGATTTGCCACCGCCGCATCGGTCTGCCAAACTTGGAGCGTCCAGGTAGATGATGAACGAAAAAAAATCAGCCAAATTTGAACCGCATCAATTAATATGGCCTGCATCATGAATATCTATATGAGAATCTGGCGGCTCTATCGCAATGAACTGGCGAAGTTCGTCCGGCAACGCTTCCCCTGGCTGGCGGTGTTTCTCGTCGCACTGGCGGCGTTCTTAATCGCGCACAATATCGATTCGATGATGACCGCCATGGACCTTACCGGATACCGGGTGTTGATCCTGGGGGCGACGCTGGGGTGCAGTTCGTTCATTCCCATGCTGGTGATCATCTTCGGCTCGACGCTGGTGGCGTCGGAGGTCGCCGCCGGAACAACGCGGCTGGCGCTGGCGCGACCCGTGACCCGGTTTGAATTCATGACGGCCAAAGTGATGATCGGGCTGACTTTCGCCATGATGCTGATGGCCGCGTATTTCGCCACAATCGTGCTGGCCACGCCGGAGCAGTTCGCCTACGAGGCCGTGGTGGACGAAGGGGAAGTGCTGGCGTCGCAGTCGCGGTTGATCGGCGCCCTGGCGATCGCGTTTCTGGGCACGCTGTTTCAACTCACCGCGGCGCTGGCCTATGGCATGATGATGTCGGTGCTCGCGCGCGGCTTGATCAACGCCATCGGCGCCGCGATCGGCATCTTCATCGGCGTCGACGTATTCAAACACGTATTGCAAATCCCCGTGCCGGGCGCCGGGGAATACGACCTTGCGCCGATGATCTTCACCAGCTATATGACCGATTTCCTGAAAACGGCGCAGGACATCGCCCTGGGGCTTGATACGGTCTGGTTCGAACGACAGGGCGCAGCATGGACGAGCATTGAAAATCCTGGCATCGCCGCAATCCTGATTCCCGCCCTCTCATGCATCGTCTTCTGGGGTGTGGCGTATGGGATTTTTTTAAGGCGGGATTTGCACGAATAGGATCGTTCACATTGAATCCCTCGCTGCCGAAAGCACTCAATATGAATCCAGAGCGGTGGTTTGAGTATTCAATTCAGAGTAGACATCAATATTATCCGGGAGGGCGGCCTTATGACGTTTCCACTAGTCACATGGCGTGAGAAACTGCGTTGGATGCTGATCGCATCTCAGGAGCAGAGCAAGCTTCCCTTGTTCGACGCCGTTGAGCAGGCGCTGGAGGGCGGTTTCACTTCCGTGCAGCTCCGCGAGCCTGGCATGTCCGCCCGAGAGCTATATGACGCGGCAATTCCATTGCGCCGCCTGACTCGTAATTATGACGCGCTGCTGATCATCAACGACCGGCTCGACGTGGCGCTGGCCATCGGGGCGGACGGCGCCCATCTGGGCTGGCGTTCGCTCAAGCCGGATGCGGCGAAACGCGCCTCGCGGGGGCGGCTGATCATCGGATGCTCGGCGCATAATGAATATAAGGCGCGCACAGCGGTCCAGCTGGACGCCGATTACCTGACGCTGAGTCCCATCTTTCCCACTGAATCCAAAGATGGGCTTGGCTCGCCGCTTGGAACGGAACATCTCCAGTCGATTGTGGAGAGCCTCGACCGGCCGGTCATCGCGCTGGGCGGCGTCAACTCCGGCAACGTCTGCGGCTGTTTCAACGCCGGGGCGCATGGAATCGCCCTCATTCGAAGCGTGCTGACCGCAGACGATCCAAAAACCGCGGCCCATGAACTCATTCATGCCGTCGCCATATAAAAACGGCGATACGCGGGTATTACTGGTTGTATATAGAGCCAATTTAAAAATACACTCTACTTTTGCTCATCCCAATCTCTGCTGAATGCAATTCCGCCGTCCCCCCGTTTTTTCAAG